>VBMA01000130.1 GCA_005878985.1 Methanobacteriota archaeon | reverse complement strand
CAGTTCGATCAAATCGTGGCGAGCATCTACGCGTATGCGTACGGCGCGTTCCCGGTGATTGAAGGGACGTCCCTCGAATTCAACCGGTGGAGCTTCGCGGTCCTTAACATCGTGCTTGTCGGGCTCTTCCTGGGCCTCGTGCCCCTCCGTGTGAAAGGATCGTGGAAGGCCCACGGGACGTACATGGGCTTCATGGTCTCTCTGTTCGCGGAGATGTACGGATTTCCGCTCACCGTGTACCTGCTCTCGAGCGCGACCTACCCGGTTTCGCCCTTGTTTTCCGGATACGTGTGGCGAGTGGGCCAGTTGGTCGGGTCACCCCTCGTGATCATCGGCATCGTCCTCATTTACAAGGGCTGGAAGGAGATTGTCTTCCTGCGGGGCACAGCCCTCGTCACCCAGGGGATCTACTCGGTGGTGCGGCATCCTCAATACCTCGGCTTCCTCCTCGTGACCCTCGGTCAGTTCATCGTGTGGCCCACGATCCCCACGGCGATCCTCTGGCCGGTGCTCGTCCTCCTCTACTACCGGCAAGCGAAGCGGGAAGAGGCCATGCTTGCGGAGACCTTCGGACAACAGTTCCACGCGTGGGCGAGCAAGACGCCGATGTTCCTGCCGAAGATCCGCCTGCCGCACGGCTCGAAGCCGGTGTCGCCCTGAGCTCGCGGCGTTGACGGGATTCGAGGCTACGGAATCACGACGCCGCGGCCCTCGAGCGTTCCTTTCTTCAACTGGTCGAGCATGTCGTTGACTTCGTCGAGCTTCCCTTTCTGCGTGAGAACGCGGACCTTGCCTTGTCGCGTCAGCTCGATGAGCTCGCGTAGTTCGTCCCAGTTCCCGACGAGGCTCCCGAGGACGGAGAACTCGGAGAAGATCATGTCGATGGCCTTCAGGTTCGCCGTGCCGCCATAACCGACGATGATCAACGAGCCGCCTTTCCGGAGCATCCGCATTCCGTTGGCGAGGGTCTGGTCGTTGCCGACCAGATCGATCACGACCTCCGCCCCTTGGTTCTTCGTGATCTCCATCACCTGCTTCACGGGATCCCGCCGCGCATCGATGACGCGGTGAGCGCCCATCTTCTCCGCGAGGCGGAGTTTGCTCTCCGCGATGTCGGAGGCCGTGATGTAGGCGTTCGTCATGCATCGCAACAACTGGAGGGCGATATGACCGAGGCCGCCCACCCCTTGGACGACGACGTTGCTGCCTGAGGTCGTGCGGCTCGCGGCTTTCTTGACGGCGCGGATCGCGGTGAGCCCGGCGTCGGCCAGGGGGGCGACGTCCGCGGGGTCGAGCTCGTTCAACTTGACGAGGGAGCGCTCGGAGGTGCGGATGAATTGCGCGAAGCCGCCGTCCGCGGTGATCCCTGGGAACACGAGGTTTTCGCAATGCATGTCCTCGCCGATCCGACAGGCACGGCACAGCCCGTCCGTGATCACGGGATGGAGGATGACCTTCTCTCCCTTTTTCACGGAGGTGGCCGCCGGTCCGACCTCCTCGACGATTCCCGCGTTCTCGTGGCCCAAGGTGTACGGCAAGGTGACCTGGACCTTCTCCTTCCAAACGCCCTCGACGATGTGCAGGTCCGTGTGGCACACGCCCGCTCCGGTGACCCGCACGATCACGTCCGCCGGATTCTTGAGGCGTGGAGTCTCGGCGTCGACGAGTCGGAGAGGCTTGTCGTAAGCGAAAAGTCGGGCGGCCTTCATATTGCATCGTATCCGATGCAGTCTATATGGGTCTTACTGAGGGGCTCAGTCGTCTGCCCCTGTCCGCGATTCGAACCGGATTCGAATGGGGTCCGGTCGAGCCCACTGCCCTTCCGAAACCAAAACCCGCAAAAGATATCTGCCTGCGCGGGCTTCGGGCTGACGATGAAGCGTCCGAACTGGAAAGCGATCGGGTTCCTCGCGTTCATCGCTGTGGGCGCCGTATCCGCAGCGCTGGGATGTCCGTTCTTCCGGAACCCGCAGAACTACATGTCCGCGGGGGGCTTCGTTGGATATGTCCAGCACCTGATCTCGGTGCACCGCAGGGCCTGAGGCGACGACTCCGCGGTTAAAGGTCATCCCGGGGCGCATCGCGAACGCCGATGTTTTAAAGTCCCGCTCCATGTGGCGCACGCGGGGGAGGACGACGGAGTCCGGCAAGCCGATGGCCCGCGGGTTGCCGAAGAATCGGCTCGAGACGCTGATTGACGGGGTCTTCGCGATTGCGATGACGATCCTCGTCCTGGAGGTCCGCGCCCCCGAGACGGTGGGCCCGGGAGGCCTGGCGGGCGATCTCGGCGGCTTGTGGTCCCGGTTCGCGGCGTTCTTCATCAGTTTCATCGTCCTCGGGGTGTACTGGTTTGCCAACCACCAGGTGTTCCACTTCGTCGTGCGTGTGAACCGCACCCTGGTGTGGCTGAACATCCTCTTCCTCATGGGCATCGCCCTCGTCCCGTTCGCCGCATCCGTCATGGGCGGCTATCCGCGAGACCCGGTTGCTCTGAGCTTGTACGGCGGGGTCTTGGGCCTTCTGGCGGCGCTCGGATACGTGATCTGGTGGTACTTGACCGGGAATCGGGGTCTCATCGAACCGGGGCTTAATCCCGAGCTGGTCCGGAAGGTCCGCGTCTGGCTCGCCATCGGGCCCGTGATCACGCCCGTCGCCATCGGAGTTTCCTTTGTGAGCCCGACGGTCGGCTTGCTGATCTACCTCGTCCTACCCGTGGTCTTCATTTTCTTCAATCCGGTGAGCGGATACCTCGAGCGTCTCCGGGAGACGGAACCGTGAGGCACCGATCGGTCCTCACAGGGAAATGGACTTGCCGATCTCCCGGTCTCGCGCCCGTTCGTACACGAATGCGGCGACCGCGACATCCTCCATCGCGATTCCGTGGGACTTGAACAACGTGATTTCATCCGCGTTCGTCCGTCCGGAGACCTTGCCCGCGACGACCTCGCAGAGCTCGTGGACGCGGTCCCACGTGATCAGGCCGCGGTTGATCGGATCGACGAGGTCGCCGCCTTCCTCCCTCGCCTGCTCGATCGAGTCGGTCGCCACGAACGCGCATCGCCGGATCGCGGCGTCATCGAGCTCGCGGGTCTCGAGGCGATTCGCTCCCATCGCGTTGACGTGACTGCCGTCCCGCAGCCACTCCCCCTCGATCACGGGACGAGGTGCGTTCGTCGCTGCGACGGCGATGTCCGCATTCCGGATCGCCTCTTCCGCCGATCCGACGGCCTGGACGGCCACTCGGAGCAGGGAGGACATCTTCTTCGCAAAGCGTTCGCGACGCGTCTTTTCCCGACCGTAGCAGCGGATCCTCTTGATGGAACGGACCGCGCAGACCGCCTCGAGTTGACTCTCGGCCTGCCACCCCGTGCCCACGATCCCGACGGTGGATGCGTCCGCTCGCGCCAGGTACTTCGTCGCGACGCCGGAGGCCGCTCCCGTCCGCCGCTGTCCCAGGCGGTCCGCTTGGATGATCGCCGCGATCTCGCCGGTCGCACCGTCGAAGAGGTAGACCCAGAACCGAATCCCCTCGCTCGACGTCGAGTAGTACTTGAATCCCGAATACCCGCGGGCCGGCCACGATGCGAGCATCACATTGACGGTGCTCGTCGAGGTTCCCACCCTCTGTCGCGGGCGGTTTGTGGCTTCCCCTCGGCCCAACGCACGGAATCCGTCTTCGACCGCCTGCAAGGCGTCTTCCATCCGAAGGAGCCCATCCACGTCCTTCTCAGTAAGGAGCAAGGGGGCCATCGGTCCGCGACGTATCCCGGCCTCGGCTATTTGATGACTTGGGGTCCGGCTCGCCCGGTCCTAGGAGATCGTGACGCCCGCGAATCGCAACAGATCGGCCACCGAGAACTCGCTGTCCCGAGGCGCTCCGAATTCCCCGGCTTTCGGGTGCCACGTCGGCTGTACGCGGAGATACGACGACGGATCGCCGCGGAGCAGGCCGATGATCACCTCCGCTACGATTCGGCCACCGACGGGACCCAGTTTCTTCCCGTGGCTCAGGACCTCCGCCTCCTTGAGGACGTAGAAGAACAACGGCGTGGTTCTCCCGAACGCTTTGATCAGGTCCGGAGGAAGCGGCTTGAAGTCGTCGCCCCGCAAGATAAGGTCGTCCGGGATCCCCATGGCCCGGGCGACGGCTTGGCCCGACGGCAGGCCGAGCGCCTTGCCGCGCTTCAAGTCTCTCTCCGCGAGCGCAGCGATCCCCTTCGCCACGCTCTCCGGTAGCTCGCTCAAGCCGAACGCGAGCTTCGTGTCGATCCGCCGCGACGGTTGGACCTCGAGGTCGGTTCCGGAGAACTCGAAGAATCGCGCCCACTGGATCACGTGTCCCGCGGGCAACTCGCGGAAGCCCCGAAGGTCCGGCTCGGGAGACTTCGCGAAAATCGGGACGTCCTGCACGTCGGCGTTGAGCTCGTACTCGCCGCGGACCATGCTGTGGCCGAAGCGGTACGCCGCGACGGAGAACTCCACGGGCATGAACGGGCGGTGCTTCCACGCGAAGAACTTCAGGACGACGTTGACGGTCTTCACTGTCTTCTTGCCGCGATCCGTCGGGACCGCGAACGTGTCGGGCTGGAGGATATCGCGGACGACATCGTCCCCGACGAGCCGGACCAGGAAGTCGTGGATGACGGCCCACTGGAAGTGCCATCGGACCGTGGTCCGGGCCTCGTCGAACCGCTTGGCGGCGGGCTCGTCGGCGAGCGCGTCGAACACGCGGTTGTGATACTTCAGGAAGCCCTGGGTGAGCTGGGACACGATCAGGTTTTCGTCGTTCCTCGGATCGCCGAGCAGCGCCCGCCCGTTCGAGTTCCGGGGCAGGTCGTCGTCCCCCTCCGCGTTGCGACCGATCAGGAGGTGGACCCCGTCGGGGTCGTAGAGGAAGGGGACATCGTCGGGACCCCGCCCGTAGACCGAATCGAGGTCGAGGCGCGGCGTCCGGAAATCGGTCAGTGCGTCCGGATCGTTGTCGCGTTGCAGCTGCGACGTCGGGTCGAACGTGAGGTCGTGGTCCACGAACTGCCCGAAATACGTGAAGCCGGCGGGGATGTCCGGATTGTCGCCGCTCTCATCCTCGGTCCCCGGCTTCGGCTCCGGCTCGACCATCTGCTTGGCCAGCTTGCGGAGCAACGCGTCCGGCGGGAGGAACGCCGGCAGGTTGCGGAACATCCGTCCGAATCGGCCCTCCAAGATCGCGGATCGGAGGACGATGTTCAGACCGCGCGGCTCGATTCCATGGAACGGTTGTTTCGTCAGCGGATTCACCTCGGAGCGTCGGTCCAACTTCGTGGACCGCGGCCGATTGCGGTATCCCGGTAAATGCCTGTCGGACTTTGCCGTCACGGCGACAGGCGTTCGGTGACGCTCCAGCGGATCGCCGTGTTCCCGCGGCGGCCTCGCACAATCAACGCGGTCACGAAGATCGCGCCGCCGAATTCCGCTTCGTCGAGGATCTTGATGCGGTCGGGAAGAAATCGGTAGAAGGCATAGGATCGGAGGAGAGCGGCCTGACGTCGCTCGGCGCGGCTCATGCCCTTCATCCACTTCGCATACGGGGCGAACCGTGCCGCGTAGGTTCGCTCCGCGTCTGCCACCGCTCGCCCGCTCGTCCGCGCGCCGGTCCCGAACAGTTGGAGCCCGCGATCCTGGCCGCCCCATTCCTGCACCGATCGGAAGACCGTCATCGCGAGGGAGGGGCTTCGCTCGAGATTCCGACAATGCCGGGAATCGGGGTCCGAGAGGAAGTAGAGGACGAGGTCCGATGTGTAGCAGAAATACGCCGTGTTGATGTGAGGTCGGTGGCCCGGAGCGACCGTCGAGATCGAACACAACGCGTTTTCCCGGAGAATTCGGGAGATGCTCCGCCGAATCCGCTCCTCCGAGAACGGCTTATCCAATCGGCGAACGGTCACGATGCCTCCGTGCGGCGGAGGACTCTCCCCGCGAGCGTGCCGGTCGGCTGGCCGTCGGCCACCGCGACGACCCCGTTCACCAAGACCCACTCGATTCCTTCCGGATAACCGTGGGGATAGTTCTCGAATGGATACTTGTGCGGCCAGAGGTTCGTCGCGCGGTCTCGAACCCGCGGCAGGTCGAAGACGACGAGGTCCGCCCAGAATCCGGGTCGGATGAGACCGCGGTCCGCAAGCCCCAGCCGCCAGGCCGGCAACCCCGTCATCTTGCGAATCGCTTCTTTGAGCGAGAGCACTTCCTCGTTCACGACGTACCGCTCGATCACGCCCGGGAACTCCCCGTAGGTGCACGGCTGGTACGGCGCCGTTGGCGACGTGCGCTCTTCTTTTGGCGCGACCCAACCGTCGGAGCAGATCATCGCCAGGGGATGCCGCAACGTGGACTTGATCTCCTCGGGGTCCATGTAGTCGAACAGGCCCACGGCTCCGTCCCGCTCCTCGACGATCGTGTCGAAGTAGGCGGTCCACGGGTCCACCCCGCGGTCCTTCGCAAGCTGTGCGATTGTCTTTCCCTCCTTCGACGGAACCGCCGGGCAACGGAGGAGCCAGATCCGATCGAACCGCTCGTGGACCAGCAACCCGACGTATCCGGCCCCGGGACGCTTGTCCGCCTGGACCTCCGCCTTCAGGGCCTCGCGCTTCGCGGGATCCCGCAACAAGGCGAGGAGTTCGTGCGTCGGGAGCTTCTGCGTCCACTGCGGCAGGGCGTGGCTCAACGGTGGCCCGAAGTCCGTGTGCACATCGTTGTCCGCGAGGACGTCGACGCCGCGGGCCCTCGCGGCCTCCCAGAGCGCTTGGATCTCCGGCGCCTTTCCGATGCCCCCATATTTCGGATTGTTGTGACTGATCTGCACGGGACAGCCGGCCTGCTCGCCGATGTCGATGCACTCGCGAACCGCGTCGACGATTGTCTCGCGCTCGCCCCGGATGTGAGAGGCGTAGAAGCCTCGGCGGCGGGCGACCACTCTCGCCAGCTCGACAATCTCCTCGGTCGCCGCGAAGCATCCGGGCGGATAGACCAGGCCGGTGCTCATGCCGTACGCGCCCGCGCGCATCGCCTCATCGACGTGCGCTTTCATCGCGCGCAGCTCTTCCGGATGCGGCGGACGTTCCTCGAAGCCCATCGTGGCGAGCCGAACGCTCCCGTGGCCGACGAGACCCGCGATGTTGATGCCAACGCCCTGGGCGGCCGTAAAGTCGAGATATTCGCGATACGTCGACCACTTCCAATCCTGCGCCTGCGCGTAATACTCAAAGCGGCGTACAGCGAGTTCGCGATATTCTTCGCTGATCGGCGCGGGCGAGTCGCCGCAGTTCCCGATCACGTGCGTCGTGACACCTTGGCGGACCGCGCACTCTGCGGTGGGCTCGATGAGAATCCCGATATCGCTGTGCGTGTGAATATCGATGAACCCCGGGGCCACGTACTTTCCCGACGCGTTTATTGAGTTCGCGGATTCCACACGACCGACGCGTCCCAGCTTTGCGATTTTTCCTTTGCGGATCCCCACATCTTCGAGGCGCCATGGAGAGCCCGTGCCGTCGACGACGCGTCCTCCGCGGATGACGATGTCGAAAGGCATCGCCTAGAGAACGCCTGCCGTCTTTTTAACGGCGCCCGCCAGACAGTGGCAAGGCGCTCCAACGTTAAATCAACCTTGTTTAAGGTTAACAATTCGAGACCGATAGATTCGGTCCGATTGGCCCCGGCTCTCCCTCGATGCCGCATCTATTCCATTCGTGTTCGCGAAACCGTTTATAGTATGCGAGCGTTCGAGCGCCGACTTAACGATATCATGCAATCATGGGAGGAAGAACTCCAAGCGTTTCGCCGGCGGACGAAGAAATCCGCGCAGGCGTGGGAGGCCGCGAAGAAGCGGATCCCCTTCGGCGTCAACAGCAACTACCGCCTCGTGGATCCGTATCCGCTCTACGTTCGCAAGGCGAAGGGTTCCCGAATCTGGGACGCCGACGGGAATGAGTACATCGACTTCTGCATGGCGTTCGGCGCGCTCGTCGCGGGCCATAGCCACCCGGTCGTCGCGAAGGCGATGCGTGAGCGGGTCACGAACGGCACGATCTTCGGTTTCGAATCCGTCGATGCCGGTCCGCTCGCGGAACACATCTGCAGGCGCTTCCGGTTGGATCGCCTCAAGTTCTCGATGACCGGTCTCGACGCGACGTTGTTCGCGGTGCGGCTCGCGCGCGCGGTCACGGGCCGCCGCCGGATCCTGAAGTTCGAGGGTTGCTATCACGGATCCCACGACGCCCTCATGGTGTCGATCAAGCCTAAGAAAGAAGTCGCCGGAGACCGGAGGCGACCGAATCCGGTGCCGTCGTCGAAGGGCCTCCTGCCGGAACTTGTGCAGAGCGCGGTCGTCGCACCGTTCAACGACCTCGAGGCGGTGGAGACCCTCGCGACCGAACACGCGGACGACATCGCGGGAATCATCCTCGAACCGGTGCCGATGAACATGGGGTATGTCCATCCGAAACCCGGATTCCTGGAGGGCCTCCGGCGGATCGCGACGG
Organism: Methanobacteriota archaeon; assembly: GCA_005878985.1. Lineage (GTDB taxonomy): Archaea > Thermoplasmatota > Thermoplasmata > RBG-16-68-12 > RBG-16-68-12 > RBG-16-68-12. The sequence goes on along the minus strand of VBMA01000130.1, from coordinate 5,210 downwards.
AGATTGGCGCACTCCTGATCTTCGACGAGGTCAAGACGTGCGGAAAGTGGTACGGCGGCGCGGAGGAGGCGTTCGGCGTCACCCCGGACGTCAAGGTGCTCGGCAAGTCGATCGCGGGCGGCTTTCCGCTCGCAGCCGTCGGCGGCACCAAGTCAATCATGGACCAGATCGTCCCGGGGCAGATCGGTCACGCGGGGACCTTCAACGCGAATCCCTTGAGCATCTCCGCCGGCCTCGTGACGATGACGAAGATCCTGACGCGTGCGGGAATGAGGCACGCCCAGCAGATCGGCGACGATCTCGCCAAGGGGTACCGCGACATCATCCGAGACCATGGCCTCTCGATGGTCGTCCAATCGGGCGGCATCAGCGGGACCGTCCACTTCGCCCGCGGGGCCGTGACCGATTGGCGGTCGTTCCAGGACGTCGACGTGGGCCGGTGGTGGGGCTACTACACCGCGATGCTGAACCGGGGGATCGTCCCGATGGCCACGGGTCCCGACGAGCAGTGGACCTCCTCGGTCGCACACACGAAGGCGGACGTCGCGCGGCACCTGGACGCCTTCGAGGACGTCGCGGAGAGCATGAAGCGGGGCCGGGCCGAGATGTCGCTCGTCGAAGCGGTGTGAGGGCCAGAGGAGAGCGGTGATTCCGACGCCGCGTCGCAAGTACGGTCGCATGATCAAGCCGCTCCCGGTGATGAAGCCGGAGAAGTGCCGGTTCTGCAAGGCCGGCAGGCCATGCCCGATTCACAAGCCGGAGACTACGGCTTCTCCCCGATGACGAGACGTGCGGCGTCTCAAATTGAGTGTACCCTCGAATCGGCAATCCGCGACCTGATCAGCGCCGTTCCATCAGGATCGACCAACCAAGGGGCCGGAAGTCCTCGCGGTCCAACGTGAACCGGAACTCGCGGACCTCGAGGATCTTGAAGAGCGGCTCCAACTCGGTCCGGAATTCGTCCTCGCTCACGACGGGGGGACCGTCGGCCATCGGCTCCTTCGCGTTCCCTGCGAGACAGAGCCACCGGGAGCCGCGCCGAGTGGCGCGCTTGAGCATCTTCAGGAAACCCGAGAGATTGCGCGTGCGAATGCCGTGGTACACGCCTCGATCGAACACGACGTCGAACGGTCCACCAAGCTCCATCCGGGTGGCGTCGCCCACCCGAAAGTCAATCGCGACCCCGGCCCGCTGTGCCTTGTCCTTCGCGCGACGGACTGCGAGATCGACCAGATCGACCGCGGTGACTCGATACCCGCGGCGCGCCAATTCGATGGCGTTCGTGCCGGTCCCGCATCCGATCTCGAGGACCGTCTTTCCGGGCAGCAAGCCGGCGTCGAGGACACGGACCAACTGCTCGCTCGGGCGCCCCGAGTCCCAGGGCGTATCCCCGGTCGCGTATGACTTTTCGAATTCTCTGCCGGCCAGTGGGACTCCCCCTTCAACGGCAAGATGTCGATAGAACGGCGGATATTAAGGTCAAGCCTTTCAATGCAAGGCGGTTTCCGCGAAGACTATATCGACCGGCGCCGGATGCGCCCGCACATGACGAAGGGCCCTCCGCGCGACGACCTCGAGGCGCGGACGAAGGCTTCTCGTGCGTATGCGAACCGGGCGCGCCGCTCCCTGCCCGGCGGCGTCACGGCGGGCGTGAAATACTTCGACCCGTACCCGATCGCGATGAAAAAGGCGAAGGGCTGCCGCCTCTGGGACCTCGATGGGAACGAGTACATCGACTACTGCCTGTCCTTCGGTCCGCTCGTCTTAGGCCACGGCCACCCGCGCGTGATGAAGGCGATCCGTGACAGCCTGCAGTCTGCGGGGACCACGATGTTCGGGACGCCCCACGAACTCGAAGCGACGTACGCGGAACGCCTTCTCCGGATCTTCCGGCCGGACGGCCGGATGCGCTTCACGATGTCCGGGACCGAGGCCACGGTGCATGCGGTCCGGCTGGCGAGGGCCTACCGGAAGCGTCCGATGATCGCGAAGTTCGAAGGCCATTTCCACGGAGGCGTCGACGAATTCCTCGTGAGCCACACGCCCTCGAGGGACGAGACGAAGAAGGGCCTGGTGCCGATTTCGGGATCGCGCGGGACGCCGGAACACGTCCTGAAGAACACACTCGTGCTGCCCTTCAACGATCTCGACGAGACCTCCGCGCGGATCCGGAGCCACGAAGGCCGGCTGGCCTGTGTCATCCTCGAGCCCATTGAGAGATCGTACATCGCCCCCGACTCGGAGTTCCTCAAGGGACTGCGGGAAATCACGGCGGACCACGACATCCCCCTGATCTTCGATGAGGTGATGAGCGGTTTTCGCGTCGCATTCGGCGGGGCCCAGCACGCGTATCACGTGACCCCCGACCTCACATGCCTCGGCAAAATCATCGGAGGCGGCCTTCCGTGCGGCGCGTTCCTCGGCCGTCCTGACATCCTCGACCTCGCCGACCCCGTTCGAGGGGACTTCTTCCAGAGCAGCACGTTCGCCGGTTATCCGATCGCGATGGCCGCCGGCATGGCAACCCTGGATGAGCTCGAGAAGCCCGGGGCATTCGACGGTCTCCTGAAGACGACGCGGACCTTGACCGCGGGGTTCGAGCGGCATCTGAAGGATCACGGCGTGGCCGCGGTGGTGCCCGGGGTAGGCAGCGTCTTCTCGGTCCTGTTCATGAACCACACGCCGCGCAGCTACCGGGACTCGCTCGAGGCCGACGAAGCGAAGCGGAGCGTCCTCGACACCTCGTTGCTGGCCCAGGGGATCTTCGTGAAACCGGGAAAGCCGTTTTATCTTTCGACGGCGCACGACAACATTGCGATCCGCGACACGCTCGACGCCTTCGAAGAGAGCCTACCCGAGCCCGCGTGATCAGCGCCGCGCCGGGAGGCCCATGATCGCCCGCGCCTCCTCCGGCGTCGCGACCTCCCGCTGGAGATCTTCCGCGAGGTGCCTCGCACGCCCGACCAACTCCTCGTTTCGGGCGAGGGCCCCTTTCTTCAGGTAGAGATTGTCCTCCAGACCCACGCGGACGTGGCCGCCCAAGACGATCGCCATTGTGGTCATCGGCAGTTGCATCCGCGACATCCCCGCGACGACGTACGTCGCCGTCGGCGGGAGTTGGTTGCGCATGTGCAGCAGGTTCTCGGGGGTGGCGGGGACGCCGCCGTCGACTCCCATCACGAGCTGGAAGTGAGCCGGCTCCTTCACGAGTCCCGAGTCGATCAACCGCTTGCCTTGCTGGACGAACCCCACGTCGAAGGCTTCGAGCTCCGGCTTGATGTTCTGTTCGAGCATCGCCTTCGCCAAGAACTGGACGGTCTCGGGCGTATTGACGTACACAACGGACGGTTTGCGCCCGGAGAAGTTGAGCGTCCCCGTCGTGAGCGAGCCCATCTCCGGATTCGTCCGCAACGGCGTCGCGCGATCCTCGTCCGTCTGGCCCGCGATTCCGCTCGTCGACGTCATGACGACGAGTTTCGTCCGCTTGCGGATCTTCTCGACCGTCTCCCGGAAGATGTCGAACCGGGACGTGGGACGCTCGTCCTCGTCGCGGCAGTGGACGTGGATGATCGCCGCGCCCTCCTGCTCGCACCGGTACGCGGTCTCGGCGATTTCGTCCGGCGTCACCGGCACGTGCGGCGTGTCCTTCTTTCGCGGCACGGACCCGGTCGGCGCGACCGTGATGATGAGCTTGTCCATGCCTTCCGCCGGAGCCCGCTACGCGTCGATTCGTAGTAAAGGGTTGTGGCCCCTCGACCTCGCGCCGACATGAGTTGGGCGGCCGAAGGCTACGCGAACAGGTGGCACGACACCTTCACGTCGGGCGCGATGGCCTTGAGTTCCGGCTCGGTGAATTCGTGGAGCGACAGCCGGATCCCGCCGTCCGCCCGCTCGATCGATTGAATCGCCTTGAGTCCGCGGAATTCCTCTCCCTTGGCCTCGATGAGTCGGCGAATCGTCGCCTCGGCTTCCGGAGGCGCGGAGGGCAGCGTGAAGGCGCCCGGGGCGTCCGCCCGAAGTCCGGCGAAGAGTCCCTCCTCCGGAGTTCCGACAGAGAGGTCCTTCAGCTCGGTCACGACCTCCTCCGCGATCCACCCGCATCGTTCGAACGCCACGGGGCATCGCGGATGGAACCGGCATCCCGGCGGGATGTCCGAGGGGTCCGGGCGCTCGCCTTTCAAGATGATGCGCTGCCGCCTCCGGTCCGGGTCCGGGACCGGCACGACCGACACCAGGGCCTTCGTGTACGGATGGCGCGGATTCTTGATGAGTTCCCGCGTCGGACCTTCCTCGACGATCTTCCCCAGGTACATGACCCCGATGCGGTCCGCGAGGACCCACGCGAGCGAGAGGTCGTGGGTGATGAACAGGTACGTGAGCCCCTTCTTCTCGCGCAACTCAAGGAGGAGCTCGAGGATCTCCGTGCGAATCGAGACATCGAGCATCGAGACGGGTTCGTCGGCGACGAGGAACTCCGGGTCCAGGACGAGCGCCCCGGCGATCGACACGCGCTGTCGCTGTCCTCCGGAGAGCTCGTGTGGATATCGGAACAGGAAGTCCCTCGGCGGCCGCAGGCCTGCATCGGTGAGCGCCTGCTCGACGCGGGCTTCCGTCTCCGCGCGGTTCCGGCCCAGGCCGTTCACGATCAGCGGCTCCGCGACGATGTCGTACACGGAATGCTTCGGATTCAACGACTCGTACGGATCCTGGAAGATGATCTGGAGCTTCTGTCGCAGGCCGCGGATCTGGATCCCCTCGAGACCTTCCTCCCGCAAGCGGTTCCAAATGAGGATTCGGCCGACGAAGACGGCCACCCCGATGGCGAGGAGATTTCCGCCCAACATCGCGAGCGTCTGATCCCCCCACGCCCGGGATTGGTAGAGTCCGCCCGCGTCGACGTACCCGGAGAACACGAGGCCGAGGTAGGTGCTCAGGTTGAACGCGAGGACCGCCAGCCCTCCGAGGACCAGCGTGATCCGGGGCGTCGGCCGGGTCGGTGGCATGCTCCCGAAGTACGCGACGAGCAGCGGGACGACGACGCCGTAGCCGACATAGCTCCAGCCATCCATGAAGGGGAGATGGAACACGGCTGCCGTGACGAAGGCGGGGACGGTCGTCGCGATGAGCGTTCCGACCGCGAGGAGGATCCCCAGGAGGACGAAGTGCGGGATGGTCCACGACCGATGCTCTTTCCAGGAGAGCGAGTGCTG
>VBMA01000129.1 GCA_005878985.1 Methanobacteriota archaeon | reverse complement strand
CGCGAATATACGGTTGCGCTTTCTTCAGGGCATAGAACTGGAACACGATCGCCTCGAACATCATCAAGGCGAAGAACGGCCCGAAGATCATCAGGTGGGGCGGCGTCCATGTCGAGTCCCGCACCAGGAACGAATGCTGCGCGGGATCCCAAATCACGGGGATCGCGACGGCGTTGTAGGTGACCGCCGTGATCCACCACATCCACATGAGGTTTCGAAGTGCCCTTCCTTCATCCGCGATACTAAAGACCGGCTTCGTTGCAGACGCAGACTCCTCCATCGACTCCGCCCCTCAGCATGCTTCTCCCTAGCATGCCGCCCCCGGATACCCTTCGGGGGGAGATAATCGTTTCTCTTGCCCTCGGACGCTCTTGCATCGCTTCTGGCGCCATGGTACGGTTGCGCACTTCCTTGAATACCTGCGCGAAAGCCGTCACTTTTGGTCCCGGGCTGCGGGCGCCTGACCGGCGGTCTGGGTCTCCTTCGAGTCCTTGCCGCTGATATCGGCCCACGGGGGAGGCCGTCTTCTCGCGCGGACATGCGCCGCCGCCCCTGCAATCGCCACCAGGACGATCACGGCCGGTACGACATACAGCGGCCACACATCGGGCTGGGCGGGCAACAAGACGAACGAATAGGTCAGGTTCACCCTCGTCGTGTTGCTCAGGTTCACCCAGTAGACCATGTATCGGTCCGTCGTTTGAGAGGTCCACGTCCCGTTGCTGACCGATGTCGCCGTGGTGTTGTAGTACTTGAAGTAACCCCCGGTGATCGGGTGGGAGTGGATCTCAAAGTAAATGGGCGGGCCGGACCCGTTGTTCGCACGCCACGAGAAAATCAGCGTGTCCCCGCGGAGGATCGGAAGCCCCAGGTCCGCCAGGTATGCATGGAGCGTGTAGTTGTTCGTCCCAACGGGCGTCAGGAGATAGGAACCGGAGGCGTTTGAGATTCCGGATCCGGTGCCATCGCCCATCGCCGTCGGGGAGAGCGCACAGGAAGCGGCGAACAACAGGACCCCGAGGAGTCCAATCGAAGTTCTCCTGAACCCGGCTCCGTAGACGAAAGGGAACGGGGCCACACGACCGGCCATGCCGCAGGGCAAAAAGAAGGTTGGCCTATGTCGCCGCCTCGCACGATGAGCTCGGACCCCGACTGCCGGTTAGGACGACGGTTTCCGGCGAAAATCGACGGTTCGGCTCGAAACCGGGCCCGCGGCGACGGTAATCATTAAATGACTCGACAACGAATGCCGGGTCCGAGGGGGAGAGTCGTGGTCGGCACAGAGATTGTGGCGTTGGGAGTGATTGGCTTCTCGGCGAATTGCTTGGTCGTAATGGCGAACACCATTGGCATAGAGAAGCAGAATCCTGGGGCGCTTGCACGGGGCTGGGGGCTCATCCACATCTTTCTCGGGATCATGATGGTCGTCGTCGGCGTCGCGACGGTGATGACGAGCGCCGTCCTCGGCAACGATGCCATCTCTGGTTTCTTCGGCACCGCGTTGGCTTGGTTCGGTTTCTTCTGGATCTTCTTCGGCAGTACGTTAGTCCTCGGTGCCGACCTGCGGCCCGTCGGCCACATCTCCATTCCGTTCGCGATTGTGGACCTCTGGTTCATCTACGGGTCGCTGTCGGTGTATCAGAAACTTGGGATCTCGGGCGCACCAGGACAGATCGGACCGGGGCTGTACAGTTTCACAATACTCCTGGTCATCCTCACGGTCGTGTTCATCCTACTGTGGCCTGGGACCCACGGGAAAGCCGGAGCGTTGAAGGTCAACGCCTACCTCTTGATCATCCTAGCCTTGCTTGGGTTCTACATTGCCTTCGGGTTCTTCTTCCCGGGCTTCCCCGGCGGGGCGCTGCCCTTCTAGTGGGAGGATACGATAGGTTCATCCCGTACTAGGATGAAGACTCGCGACCCATCCGGGCGCTCAGAAGGGCCCGGCACAGCTCGGCATTGAGGCTGAAGTTGGCCTTCGCCAAGCGACCCAGCGTTAGGGCCGAGCCGAAATCGGCGGTCTCCGGCCGATTCCCCTCGAGGTCCCAGATCGCGAGGGGGCCACCCGCCCGACCGAGGCCGTCCAGAAAACTCAGATACCGAGACACGCGCTGGACATCGGCTGGGTCCGAAATCCGATGCGTCGTGCCCCCTGAGGTCACGAGGAAAGTCGTGCCAGCCGCGGCAATGTCGCTCCGAGAAAGGCCGAGGAGCTGCGCGGGAGTCACACCGGATCGGCCCATCGCGGCCGCCATCGAGTACAGACGACTGCGCAGCGCCCTCGTGCGAATCATCCGGTTCAGCGCCTCCAGGTTCCCGTCCGCCTCCGATTCATAGCACTCCGAGAACGACTGGCCCGCGTTGATGCCGGCGTTGATCCGGTCCGCATCGTGATGGCCCTCGAGTCGCACGCGAACCTCGGAGATGCCCGGGAGATTGGCGACGACGTCCCGGGCCTCCTCGAGCATCATGTAGACGAAGTTCGGCGAACACCAGAATGTCGACGTGACGAGGTCGACCGAAACCTCCCCGTCCTTCGACACGGAGAGGTCTTTCACGAACCCTAAGTCGGTAATCGGCTCGTCCAGTTCGGGGTCGGTGACCGTCGACAGCGCCCGAAGAACCCTTTCTTTCAGGTCTCCTTGGGCAATCTCGGCCATCGCACACCTCGTACCGGGGGCGGTCCTATCGGGCGAGGGGCTTTCCCTTCTTCGCCGCCTCGCCGATCTTGATCGTCCGGGGCTGGATGTGGAGTTTCTTTGAGAGCTCGTCGTTCTTCAGTTTCTTCTTCTGCTGCTCGATGTCGATGCCCCACACCTTCGCCGTGTTCTCTCCGAGGATCTTCTTCTTGACCTCCATCGTGAGGTCGACCCCGTACTCCTTCTTCAAGTCCTCCGGCATTTCGAAGTTCAAGAAGTCCTGGATGATCCACTTCGGATGCCAGAGCGCGTAGTCCGCGCTGAACAGGATCCGGTCCGGGCCGAGCCAGTACAGGAGGTTGGCCATCATCTCGGCGAAGTACCGCGGCCGGTTGTGAACGAACGCCATCGCCACGGCCATGCCTGCGTAGATGTTCTTGTCCTGCGTCGCGACCCAGCAGAAGTCGTCCAGCCGCGGGAGTCCGATGTGCGTGACGACAAACTTCATGTCGGGGAAGGAGGTCGCCGCCGTGTCCACGTCGCCGATGTCGAACGCGTCCTTGTCGAGCGGCCAGACCGTGGGGCCCTTGTGCGCCACCTGGACGTTAATCCCGAGTTCGCGGTTTTTCTCCAGGAAGTCGAATGCTTCTTTCGAATCGAGCCGCCAGCCCCGCGACATCCCGCCATTCTCTTCCTTCCATTCGGCCGTGTAAAGTTTGACGTTCCTCATCTGGAACGGCCGGATGCGGAACTTCTTCACCTGCTCCTCGAGGAGGGCCTTGCCCTTCTCGCCGTCCCGCGGGTCCCACCGGCTTCCCATGACGAGCCGGTCCGGCCACTTCGTGACATATCCCCCGATCGCGTCGACGTTGCTGAACCCCTTGTGGTAGAAGTACATCAATGTCTGCGGTTCGAAGATCGCCATGTCGACGCCGCCGTCGAGGAACACGTCGTGCAGCGCTTTCTCTTCGCCATAGTAGGCATACGTGTCCCAGTCCCAGACGTACTCCGGCGGACTGAGGGCCTTCGTGTAGTCGTAGAAGCAGTTGATCCATCCCTTCGCCAGGTCTGGCCGCAGCCAGTTGTCCTTGGCGGCGTTCCAGATATGGAAGTGGTAGTCCGCGACAAAGATGTCCTGTTTCTTTCCGTCCGGCGTCTGAGCAATGATCAAGGACAGCCCCCCTGCCCGGACCCGATGAACGGAGTCAAGCGCCTTAAAACTATTCGTCCCATGGAGGCTACCCGAAGAGTTCCGGGTTGCGATGGTTCGCTCGTACCGGCCCCGCGGGGCACCCCACGTCTGGTCGCAGTGCAATCGCAGAAGAGTTATGGCGCCACACAGAGTTGACCGTGTGCGATTCGTTGGGTGGGAGGCGATACAATGGCGCCGAGCGACAACAAAACACGGGTTCCAAAAGAGGGGGATTCAGAGGGGACCGCAGCGGTGAATGGGGCGAGCCGGTGGGCGGAGTGGACACTCAACCGGGTCCTCGTTGTCGCGGGGCTCGTCTCGATGGTCCTGGCCCTCGCCGTTCTCGGGAGTAGCGATCCATCGTTGGTCGGCCCTAGCCTCATCCTGCTGCTTCCGGGATTTGTCTCGACCGGGCTGCTGATCTGGAGGCCTCGGCCGGGGTTCTTTGCGTTGGCCGGCGTCGCGAATTCGCTGCTCGCAATCATCACGATCCCGTTCGGCCTCATCCTCGCCCTCGGGGACCCGCTGACCGGACCGATCTACAACGCGGTCGTCCTCGCGATGTTGTCCCTCCTGCTCGCGCTTCCCGCGGGAATCCTCGGATACATGGGGGGTCAGGCGGGTCGCCGTGAGCCTCCCTTCGCCGAAGGCATCCGAAGCTTCCAGGGCCTCACGGTGGTTGCGGTGGTCGCCGTGTGCATCGGAGCAATCGCCGCTGGGTCCCTGGCTTACCAGAACCTGAATGCGCCGCCGCCGGGTGGCGGACCTGTGTACGACATCCCCCAGACCGCGAGCATCTCGGTGCTCGCGTCGAATTCCCGCTTTTCTCCGACCACGTTTAACATCACGATCGGTCGGGTCACGAAGATCACGGTCCTGAACGAAGATGACGGGCTCCACACGTTCACCTACTCCAACAACGGGACGCCGTACAGCCACGACCTCCTACCAGGCGGCGGGGTGACGCGATTCTACGTCCTATTCTCGAGTGTCGGAGACGTGCCGTTCGCGTCCACCCCGTCCTCGGACGTTGGCATGAACGGGACGATGAGGATTGTTGCCCCGTAGTGGCCCGAGCTCATCGTTGCCTGCCGATCCGGATGCGCGAGGTCTCGATACGAAATGCAGTGGGCTCGACCGGATTCGAACCGGTGACCTTCGCCATGTCAAGGCGATGTCATAGCCACTAGACCACGAGCCCGCGCCGCGGCCTAACTCCGCGGCTCGCTTAAGACTTTCTCCGGGTGTCACGCTCGCAGCGCCCGGAGTGCCGCCGCCGCGGCCCGCGCCACGGATTTCCGAGGATCCCGGGTCGCGTTCTCGAGCGGGACCATGGCCCGTCGGTCGCCGATCTGTCCGAGCGCCGTCGCGGACGCCTGGCGCACATACCACTGCACATCCACGAGAGCGCGCACGAGGGCCGGGACGGCGCGAGGGTCTTCGAACTTGCCGAGCACGCCTGCGGCGATCACACGCACACCCCCGGATTCGTCCTCCTCCAAAAGACGCGCGATCCGTGGCACTGCGTTCATCGCTTCGAGCCGCAGCAACCCGATCACCGAGGCCCGGCGCACGGTCATCGCAGGATCCGCCAGCGCGCGGACAAGACGGGTGACGGCCCGCGAATCCCCAATCCTCCCGAGTGCGTCGGCCGCTCCCCCGCGCTCGGCGGCGGTCGCGGCGTCATCCAGCCTTGCGAATAGGGCCGGGACCGCCATCGGACCCAAGCGGGCGAGGAGGACGACGGCCCGGTTGCGCGCCGTCACGTCGCGCCAACGGAGGGCGGGAAGAAGCAGCTCGAGGCTCCGGATGTCATGACGTCGGACGAGAATCTCGGCGCGACGAAGCACGCTCCGCCAATCCGCCGGAGCGCGGACCATTGACGGCGCTCACTTCGTCAAAACGGAAACGATGGCCCGACAGAACGCGGGAAGATCGTCGGGGAAACGCGACGTGATGAGGTTTCCATCGATCACGCATTCCTTGTCGGCCCAGTCCGCGCCCGCGTTCAGACAGTCGTCTCGCACGCTCGCGTACGAGGTCATCCGGCGGCCTTTGACGATCCCCGCGCTAATCGGCACCCACGCCGCGTGGCAGATCGCGGCAACGACTTTGCGACCTTCGTCCATCGACCGGACGAACGACAGGATTTCCTTGTGCTGGCGCATGCGATCGGGGCCCGCGACACCCCCGGGAATCACCACGGCGTCGAAATCCTTCGCCTTCAGGGTTGCGGCCGTCACGTCGACCTCGCAGGGGTACGAGTGCTTCGACGTGTAGGTCCTCTTCTCGTGACCAGCGAGGACCACCTCGGCCCCTTCCTCCACGAGCCGGTAGTATGGCACCCAGAGCTCGACATCCTCGTATCCATCTTCCGCGAGCACGACGACTCTTCTTCCTCCCAGCGTCATGGGTGGGCCATCACGGACCGCGGTCAAATCTCTTGCGCAGCTCTCGTGGCCGCGGGGTTCGACCAAAATCGATATGAGGGGTGACGGCCTCGGTCCGCCCCGAGGGAGGACTCGATGACGTCCAAGGACAACTTCGAATTCGCCCACGAGCACCGCCACGAGGTCGCCTGGATGTCCCAGAATACGAACACCCTCCCGGTTCATCCGTCGATCCTCGAGGCGATCCGCACGAGCGCCGACGAACGCGAGTTCAATCTGTACCCGCGGAAGGCGGGGATCTCCGGGCTCGCCGAGGCGATCCGGGAGGACCTGGGCCTCGACGACGCCGACATGATCTTGACGAACGGTGGAATCGAGGGGGAATACATCGCGACCCGAGCGCTCCTGAAAGCCGGGGACGAGGCGCTCTCGACGGACCCCGCGTTCCTCCCGATCCACGACCAGGTGGCCATGACGGGAGCTCACGCGATCGAGGTCGACATCTACCGCAAACCATACGTCCTCACGCCGGACCTCGCGCTCGAATCGATCACCCCCGCCACGAAAATGCTCCTCGCGATCGACCCGAACAATCCGCTCGGCTCGGGATATTCGCCGTCGCAGATCAAAGGTCTCGCGGACATCGCGAAAGACCACGGCCTTTGGCTGATTGACGACATCACCTATCGAGACTTCAACGCGGACCACGTCCTCGCCACGGACTTCTACCCGGAGAGAACCCTCCTGTCCTACTCCTTCAGCAAGGCGCCGGGCCTCGCAGGCCTTCGGATCGGAGCGATCATTGGACCGGCGGATGCGATCCGGACGCTGCGGCGATTCGACACGAATGTGCTCGGGGTGAACGTGCTCGCACAGCGCGCCGCGCTCGCGGCCCTGCGGAGCAAGAAGGAATGGCTCCCGGAGATCCGGCGAATCTGCCGCAAGAATCAGGAGACGATCCGCCACACGGTCGCGAAAGTCAACGGCGCCGCGCTCCCGGTCTTTCCATCCAAGGCGAACATGTTCGTGATCGACCTCGCACCGACCGGCGTCAACCCGGAGGTCGTCGAGGAACGCTTGCTCTTCGATCACCTCGTCCACACGCGTGCGGGCTCGTACTTGTCGAAGAAGCACGGGGGCAAGTTCCTCCGTGTGTCCTTCACAGTCTCCGAGGACGACTGCCGACGCTTCGCGGACTCATTCCCGATCGTCATGGAAAAACTCGCCGGCTGATGCCCGACAGGCTCATAGCGGTCGACGCATCTGCGGGGACCATGGGCTTTCTGCAAGAGCTCGCGGGCCGCGTCGAAGAAGTGGCCGCGGCCGGTGGCAAGTTCGCGGACGCGTTTGTGCGGACGGCGGGGGCAACGGTCTCCGGGGCCTTGGTGTTCGTGGAGCGCGAGATCGGCTACGCGCAAAAGGCCGCGAAGAAACGAGGCGGCGAGAAGACGGAAAGCCGCAAAGGCCCGAGCCGCAAGTAGACCTCTTGACACGGACGCCGCAACGGTCACTGCGCTGCACTAATTCCGTAGCGCCTACGATCCGTCTTGGGATTCGTCCTCTTCCGCACTAGGAGACAGCCAGGCCCGCTTCCCGGAGGCCTCGGGAATCGCTGCCGCCGTGACCATCACGGTCTTTGGCTCCCTTCGCCGGGCGGCGTGCTTCTTCGGTCGGAGGCTTTTGCCTTTCTCTTGCGGAGGATTCCGAAGATGCGATTCCGCCTTCTGGATGTCGTCAAATTCACGGTCGCATGAACATTTGTAAATCGTTCGTTGCTCGACGTAAATGCTGTGCGCCTTCATGTCATCCCGTGGGTTCCGATTCATGCCTCCCGCACTTATACTATTCCGAGTGAATATCGCGTTTGGAGAGAAAGATAGGGGCTGCGACCCGCCAATATCCTCGAGGGGAATCCTTGCTTCGTGCTCGCTCGCCCGAGCGCGCGAAAGCTACTTAGCAGGCGGTGACCCTAACTGCTTCCACCGGGGGCAATCGAGTGGGCAGGTCGGAGTATCTCAACTACGTAAACGGCGCATGGGTGCCATCCCACACCGAGGCGACGTATACCGTCATCAATCCCGCGACGGGCGGGAAGATTGCCGCGGTGCCGCAGGCGGACGTTGAAGACACGCGAGCGGCGATCGACGCGGCGAGGGCTGCGTTCGACAAGGGGAAGTGGCCCCGAATGACGCCGGGCGACCGCGCCGCGGCGCTGTTCAAACTGGCGAACCTGATCGAGGCCGGCATGGACCACCTCGCGCCGATCGAGGTCCAGAACCAGGGGAAGACGATCAAGCAGGCGCGGGACGCCGACATCCCATTCTCCGTCGACAACCTGCGGTTCATGGCGGGTGCGGCCCGGACGCTGACCGGCCAAGCCTCGATGGAATTCGCCTACGGAGGGACGAGCGTCATCCGGCGGGAACCAATCGGCGTCATCGGCCAGATCACGCCGTGGAACTATCCGTTCATGATGGCAATCTGGAAGCTTGCGCCCGCCCTCGCCGCGGGCAACACGGCGGTCCTGAAGCCGGCGTCGCTCACGCCGCTCACGACCCTCGAACTCGGGAAGTTCGTCGAGCAGTCCGGGATCCCGGCGGGGACCGTCAATCTGATCACGGGTCCGGGCGGGGTCGTCGGGCACGAGCTCGCATCGAGCGACAAGGTCGACATGGTCTCCCTGACCGGCGACACGGCGACCGGGAAGGACATCATGGAAGCCGCGAAGTCGAACGTGAAGAAGCTCCACCTCGAACTCGGCGGCAAGGCGCCCTTCATCGTGTTCGACGACGCGAACATCGCGGCCGCCGCGGAAGGGGCCGTCGCCGCCTCGATGGTCAATGGCGGCCAGGACTGCACGCAGGCCGCGCGGTTCATCGTCCACGAGAAGGCCTACAAGAAGTTCCAAGACAAGTTCATCGAGCGCCTGAAGACGGTCCGCATGGGCGACCCGCTCATGCGGGCGACGGACCTCGGGCCGCTCGTCTCGCAGAAGCAGCGGGAGAAGGTCGAGAAGTACGTCGAGATCGGCGAGGGCGAGGGCGCGAAGCTCGCCCTTGGCGGGAAGCGTCCGAACGACAAGGCGTTCGCGAAAGGCTGGTACTACGAGCCCACCGCGTTCGTCGACACGGATCAGTCCATGCGAATCGCCCGCGAGGAAGTCTTCGGACCGGTCGTCAACATCCAGAAGTTCTCCGACGAAGACGAAGCAATCGAGGCGGCGAACGATACAGTGTACGGCCTGTACTCGTCCGTCTGGACGAAGGACGTCCAGCGGGCGCACCGTACCGCGAACGCACTCCGCTTCGGTGCCGTGGAGATCAACGATCACCTACCGCTCGTGAGCGAGATGCCGCATGGCGGGTACAAGCAGAGCGGCTTCGGGAAGGACCTCAGCGTCTACTCCCTCGAGGACTACACGCAGATCAAGCACGTGTTCATCGACCTCACGGACCAGGTCCGGAAGCCGTGGCACTACCTGACGTTCGGCGACCCGACGTGAGCTCTGTCCGAGACGGCCTTCAGCCCGCTTGAGTCGCCGACCGGAGCGGCGTGCCGTCCTTCGGACATTTCGTGATGTTCTCCGACACGAAGTCATAGGCGGTGCCGCACGTTGGGCAGACGACGTGGCGCTGGAGGAGTCCCGCCTGGGAACCAGCCAATGACGCGGGTCGCAGCGGGCTCCATGGCCCGGCGGGTCCGGGTCCGGTCGGGCGCGGAGAAACGGGTACGCGGAAAAATCCCGCCACCCACACGCCCGCCGCCCCGTAGCTCGGAGGCGCTACGAGGAAGAGCGCCACCTGACTCACGATCGGGGAAAGTAGGAAGGAGATGCCCTCGAGCAATATCGCTACGATCAGGATAACGATGCCCATGATGATGCCCTCCTGGAAGTACACCCAGAGTCCCCCCTTGACCGGGAACCAGAGACGCCGACACACTGCGGCGTTTGCGAAGCCGAGGAGGACCACGAGGAGCCCGATCGCGATGACGAAACCGACCAAGAAACCGAAGACGACTAACAACGCCGCGACGAAGGCCCATCCCAGGGTCAGCACGAGTGACAACAGATAGAAGAGAATCCCATGGAGGTACAGTTTCAGGACAATCCGCGTTTCCGTCGAAGCACCTCTCCGCTCCAGATTCTGTGCATGGAACGTTAAAGCTTTTGAGAACCGGAAATCCCACCGAACCGCGCGGAGATGAGCGCTCATCTCGCGATCGGGCGCTCGGACCAGACCATCGAGAAGTTCCGCGCGGCGCGAAGGTCCGTCCGGTCGTCGACTCCGACTCATCCCCACTCTTCGGGCATCTATGACGGGTCATGGGATTCGAAGGCTTGGACGCCACGCGAGGATGAGCCATCCCATCGAGAGCTCCACCTGGCTTTCCACAAGAGCGCGGACGGCGGCTCCGCTGAAGGTAGGCGGCGAACCCGCGAACGTATACGTTCCGGTGATGGTCGACAGAGCGCCATTGGCCACCGTCGCGCTCTGAGGTGTGGGGGTCGTGTACCTCGGCACCGGTCCGAAGGACACCGCATACGAGCCGGCGGGCATCGATTGCCACATTCCCCAGTCGTCCCGAGGGACGTTGTCCACGAACAATGTCGCTGCCAAGGCCGGGCTCGATAGGATCCGGAGCGACCCCTGTTGGATGAACCCACCGACCACCGGCGTCGTTTGGCCCGCCGTGACGGTCACCGTTTGCGAGACGGGGGTCGTGTAGCCGTACACGTCCCCGAAAGAGACCGTGTGCGTGCCAGGGGCCACCTTCACCCAGTTCAGGCCCCACTCATCCCGAGCCACCCCGTCGACGACGATTTTGGAACCGAGGGCAGGGCTCGTCGTCACGCGCAGCAATCCGTACGTCGACGGATCCGGGCCAGTCGCGGCGGAGTCCGGCGTATAGGTCCCGGTGACGGTGAGCGATTGCCCGGAGGCGAGGGTGATCGTCTGGGAGGCCGGCGGGTCGAAGCCCGCGACCTTTCCGAAGGAGATCGCGTATGTGCCGGCCGGCATGGACTGCCACATTCCCCAGTCATCCCTCGGGAGGTTGTCAATCGAAATCGTGGCGGCCACGGCCGGACTCGTCGTGATGCGCAGCGATCCGTAGGCCACATAGGACCCTTGCAAGGCCGTCGTCAGTCCGGACGCGGTCGTGACGGTCAGCGGAGCCGGCGTCGCGTAGCCGTATACGTTCCCGAACGAAACGACATGCTGTCCCGGTGCGATTTTCATCCAGTTCAAGCCCCACTCGTCGCGAGGGATCCCGTCGACGATGATCTTCCCGAGGACCGCAGGGCTCGTCGTCACGCGGAGGAACGAGGTCGCGATCGTCACTTGGGCCGAGGAACTCGCGGTCCCGCCGTGACCGTCGTTCACCGTCAGGACCGCCGTGTTCACCGCATCGGTCGCGTAGGTGTGGCTCGAGGAAATCGGGCCTCCACCTGCGGGAGTCGTGCCGGTGGCGCTCGAGCCGTCCCCGAATGTGAGGGTATAGGACAGGACGTCCCCGTTCGCGTCCGAGGAAGTCGCGGAGAACGTGACCTGTTGCCCGGGAATGGCCGGGGTCGGTGCGGCGGACAGGGTACCCACGGTCGGAGGGGTGTTCGCGCTCGCGGTGTTCCAGGTCCCGTGCATCGTCGCGGGGTGGATGAGGCAGAGGTACGTGAACGAGCCTGCGACGGATGCGGTAAACGAGACCTGGGTGGTCGTCGAGAAAATCGAAGAAACCGGTTCTCCGGGGTCGGCGACGCCGTTCCCATTGTAGTCTAGGAGGAATTCGTGGCTGAGACCGTCCGTCGAAGTGAGCGAAACCGTGACGAAATCGTTCTGGTTTACGTTGATCGTGGGTCCCGGAATCGTCTCCGTGCTGCTCGAGAATCCCCAGCCGTTGGCGTGGGACCCGAACAAGGAGATGCTGACATTGCTGCCTTGCGTCCGGATGACTGTGATCACCGTTACACCAAGGAGCAGACCCACGGTGAGGAATGCGAGGACGACTCTCTTCACAACCCAACCCGCTACTACACGGATAGTAACTCCTCTCATGAAGCTTTTCCCGACGGCACATGCCGGACGAAGAGGGGTGAAACGCTCGGCTCTCGCGGTCGAATCGGTCCGTCGGTCAGGCGTCGAGCGCGCGTTCCGACCACTGCATCGGCAAGTTGCGCGCGGCCCACTCTTTGAACACACGCGTCGGATCGAGGGCCTCGGCGGGATACACGCCGGCTCCCGGCGTCGCCCGGTCCGCAATCAGCGCGGTCCCGATCGCGGCGCCGACCGCCCCCAGGTACGAGGCCGCCGTCGTCGAGCGTCTCCGGTTCGACTCTTGATGCGTGAGGGTGATATCGCCCCGGTGCACGATTCGCTTCCCACCCGTTTGTCCCTCGACCTCGACGCTGAGCGACTCGGCCCCCTCGAGGGGCAGCACCAGAGCGGACGGCTCCGGGAATGCCGCGAGGAAGGCGCGGCGGAACGAGACCATCTGGTTCCCCATCCGGATCATGTGGGAGTCCGCCAGGAGATCGAGCTTGTCGAGCGAGAGGATCGCCTGGACGAGGTGCGGGTCGAGGACGTACTTGAAGTCCACCCGGCCAATCGGCTTGCCGAGGAATTTCGGCAACGTCTTCACCTCCTCATGGGAGATCAGGTACGTCCGCTGCGATCCGACCGGAGGCGGGAATCCATACAATTCGGGCTCGCTGAGCGGCGCGCGGTCCTGGAGAGCCCCGTCGAGCCACACGGTCGGCGGCGCGAGGACATCCGAGAGGAAGACCTCGCGGGAGTAGAGTGGGAACGAGGTGTAGCCGGGCAAGGTCGCGACGCCGCCGGAACGGATGCGGATCGCGTCGATCGTGTCGAGCCGTTCGGCCGCGCTCCGGGCCATGACGTTCGACACGCCGGGGTCCAGGCCCATCGAGACGAGGCCGTTGAGCCCGGCGTCCTTGAACGCCTCCCCCATCGCGAGCTGTTCGAAGATCCCGGCCAGCCCGCCGGGTTCGCGAGGGCCGGCCGCGGACGGATCGAGGTAATTCGCACGGACCTCGAGGGCCGCTTGCATAATCCCGAGATTGTATTTCGGGAGCGTCGCGTTGATGACGAGGTCTACGCCCGCGATCGCCTTCGTCAGGGCAATCCGATTCTCGACATTCAGCTGCTTCGCCTCGATCGCGACGCGTCCCCGGATCCCCGTGAGCACCCGCGCCCGCTCTCCGTACAGGTCGACGAGCAGGAGGGACGTCACCCGAGGATCCCCGCGGAGTTCGGAGGCGAGCGTCCGACCGAGTCCCCCCACGCCGAGGATCGCGACCCGCATCCTCCGAAGGAGGGATTCTCCGAGGGTTTAGTCTTTTCGCGGTCGTTCGGATGTCCGTCGCAGTCGCCGGAAGAGGGAAACGACCGCGTCGGGCTCAATTACCACGTCGACAGCAATTCCCTTTACCGTCGCAGGGAGTTCGCCCAGGAAGTCACCGCGTCCGCGGTCGCCTCCGGCGCCTCCCACATCGGCATATGGCCGGTTCCGTCGAGGATCACGCGGACGTCGGGAGGACTGGGTCCGATTTGCGCCGCTTCGGAAACGGGAATGAGGCCGTCCTCCGTTCCGTGAATGACGAGCCGCGGCCCTCCGAAGGAGTTGAACACGGCCGTGCGGTCCGGCCGAGCGGCCATCGCGGCAAGGCCCGCCATCACCCCGTCCGGGCGGGCCCGCTCGATCATCAGGCTCGCCTGCGGGCGCCACTCAATCGCCGCGCGCGCCCCGACGAGTTTCTCCGGGAGACCCGGCAGCAGAGCCTTCGTCCCCGCCACGCGAACCTTCTCGATCGTGTCGTGCCTCCCGCGCCGGGCGGTCTCGCTGTCAGCCGCCGCCCGGGAGGCGATGAGGCCGAGGCCCGCGACCGCGTCCGGGCGTCGCTCCGCGAGGGCCAACGCGACGTATCCAGCGAAACTGTGTCCGCCGACCGCAACCCTCCGGGCGTTGAACGGCTCGATGAACTTTGCGACCTCCTCCGCGTACGCCTCGACCGTCGCCCGGCCGAAGTCGATCGGAGGACTGCCTCCGAAACCGGGAAGGTCGGGGGTGAGGACGCGCAAACCTGCGGCGGCGATGCGAGGCGCGACCCGGGACCAGATCGACCGGTTCAGCGGCCAGCCATGGAGCAACACGACGACCGCATCCTTTCCATGTCCGGTCGAGTCGAAGGCCAGCACGCGCCATGATAAACCACGCGGGCCGCGGTGGAGCGCCGCCCTGGCATCGGAAGCGATTGTGTCCGAAGCCGGGGCATCAGGCTCGCTCATTCTCACGAAGTCAACCAGAAGAATAAACCCGCATCGGTCGTGTTTCGAATGATTTCGACTGGCGGGTTCGTCGTCCACCTAACTCCTGCCCCTTAAAGCGCCGGCCTCGAATCGCCACTTGTGACGACGGTCCGACGGGACAGACGGGCGATTGCCAACGGCCACGCGAAGTGGGGACGTCGATCTCTCTCCCATCCCTTCGCACCGTGGTGTCGCCGAAACGAGGACCGGCATTTCGCAGACACGCTGGCCGTCCGCTCCGACGACCGTCGTCGCGAATCCCGACAGCGCGGGAGTACGTGGCCCGAATGATCGATGAGACCTGGCACCTGGAACCGGATTGGAGAATGGACGAGCGGTGGGGCGGCATCATCCGGCCGTACGGCCCGGACGACGTCGTCCGCCTCCGCGGAACGATCCGCATTCGACACACCCTCGCGGAGCGGGGGGCCGGTCGCCTGTGGAGCCTCCTGAAGTCCGAGGACTACGTCCCCGCCCTCGGCGCTCTCACCGGGAACCAAGCGATCCAGCAGGTCCGGGCCGGACTCCGAGCGATCTATCTGAGCGGCTGGCAGGTCGCCGCCGACGGCAATGACGCGGGCCAGATGTATCCCGACTTGAGCCTCTACCCGGCCGACAGCGTCCCCAACGTCGTCCGAAGAATCAACAACGCCCTCCGGCGGGAGGACGAGAAACAGCACTTGTCCGGGAAGCACGACGTCGACTGGTTCGTCCCGATCGTCGCGGATGCGGAAGCCGGGTTCGGTGGGCCGCTTCACGCGTTCGAACTCATGAAAGCGATGATCGAAGCCGGAGCCGCCGGCGTCCACTTTGAGGATCAGCTCGCCGCCGCAAAGAAGTGCGGCCATCTCGGGGGGAAGGTCGTCGTCCCCACGGCCGAGTTCGTCCAGAAACTCGTCGCGGCGCGGCTGGCGGCGGACGTGATGGGCGTCCGGACGTTGATCGTCGCTCGGACCGATGCGAACAGCGCCCGCCTCATCACGGGCGATGCCGATCCGGCTGATCACTCGTTCATCTCCGGTGAGCGCACCACGGATGGATTCTTCCAGTTCGAAGGCGGCCTCCATGCGGCCATCGCCCGCGGTCTCGCGTACGCGCCGTACGCCGACCTCCTCTGGTGCGAGACCTCATCGCCAGATTTGGAGGAGGCGCGCGAATTTGCGGACGCAATCCACGCGCACTACCCTGGGAAACTCCTCGCATACAATTGCTCGGCCTCGTTCAACTGGAGGAAGAAACTGGATCCGGCAGGCCTCGCGGAGTTCCAGCGCGAACTGGGGCAGCTGGGCTACCGATTCCAGTTCGTCACCCTCGCCGGGTTCCACACGCTCAACCTTTCGATGTTTCAGCTCGCGTCGAGTTACGCGGCTCGCGGGATGACCGCCTATGCGCAGCTGCAGGACGAGGAGTTCGCGGCCCGAGAGCGTGGGTACCGGGCGACCGAACACCAGGCCTTCGTGGGGACCGAGTTCTTCGATGCGGTGAGCCAGGTGATCTCCGGCGGAACCTCGTCGACCCTCGCGATGAACGGGTCGACGGAACGAGAGCAGATCGCCGATGCGAACGCCCGCGTGCCCGTGTCCACATCCTCCTAGCACCGTTGGACAGAACGACAACGACTTTACCGCCTCCCGCCCCTTGCGGGTCCATGCGCGGCGTCTTGGGGATGGAGGGCGAGGTGCCGGAGGGCGGTGCCATGTGCGTTACCGCGAACCAGAGGCCGCTCGCGTTGTTCAAGGTCGGCGGGAAGGTGTACTGTCTCGACAATACGTGCACCCACTTGGGCGGGCCGTTGTGTCAGGGCCGACTGCAAGGCTCCGTCATCCAGTGTCCGTGGCACGGGTCGCGGTTCGACGTGACGTCCGGCAATGTCGTCGGACCTCCCGCCCGCAAGCCCGTTCGCTCGTATCCCGTTGCGATCGAGGCCGGGAAAATCGTCGTCGAGCTGCCCTGAGCCACGGGTGCGTCTTAGTCGATCTCCGCGGGTGCCATCGGCGACCCGCGAACGTTCAGGATCATGTCTCTCGCCTTTTCCTTCGAAGGGTAGACGCAGAACGTCATTTGGGTGCCCCACTTCGCATTCATCCTCTGGACGATCTCACTCAGCCCCGCGAAGTCCTGCTCCGTGAAATGAACGACGCCGAGATTGAGATCGAATTCGTACTTCGTCGGCTGGCCTCGATGGAACTGCGGAGGAATCGGCCCGTAGAGTTTGTAGTCGAACTTCGCCAGCTCATCGAGGACCTCGCGCAGGATGTCATCTCGCGCAAAGGGCTCCATCGGGTCGAATGGCGTGGCGGTACTGAAGGCCATAGCCCCGTCACGAACGGGCTGCGGATAAAGATACGGCAAGTCGATGAACTGGTTCGACGAACGCGTTCCCGCCGAGGAGCGAGAGAGTGCAACAGGTGCTACAGGGGCGTCCCACTTTTGGCGCGCGCCGCAGCCGCCTTGGCGGCGAGCGCCGCGAACTCCTCGCGGCCAAAAGCCGTGCCTGCGAGCCCCCAACCGCCCTCGGCTGCCTCGGTAAGTATCACCCAAGTGCGACCGGCTTGAGTCGGGTCGCTGGAGACCTTGGTCACGATCTCGGTGATCTCTTTGACGAGTTGCTTCTGACCTTCGCGGGTCAACGCCGCTGGAGGCGTGATGACCTGGACACGGACAGTCCGTGCAGAGTTGGTCGCTGCGGTGTGAATCGCGCGCGGATCCATCCGATGGATGAACGCGGCGGTGTTG
>VBMA01000200.1:1638-2051 GCA_005878985.1 Methanobacteriota archaeon | reverse complement strand
ATGGGCTTGCCGCGATGCTGCAGTGTGCGCGCGAGGCGGAAGAGATCCTCCGATGTCCACCGGGCCATCTTCGGATCCAAGGCCGCGTCCCTGACCGCAGCGTGGACTTGCATTTCCGTGAACCCCAGGCCAGTGAGCCGGGCGGAGATGATCTTCTCCGGTGGCGCTTCCTCCAGATCGGCGCGCCGGGCCTCTTTCTCCCAGTTGCGGGAGAGAATTCCGGCAATCCAGTGCGCGAGCTCCTCTTCGAGGAACTGCACGTCCGCCGCGGGGTCGTGAGTTCCGGGAGGCACAGGGTTCCCCTCGAAATCAGTGCCTCCGGTTGCGTCAATCACGTGGACGAGTGCACTTGCTTGACGGAGGTCGTCGAGGAATTTGTTGCCGAGACCACGGCCCTCATGTGCCTTTGGAAC
>VBMA01000200.1:1049-1514 GCA_005878985.1 Methanobacteriota archaeon | reverse complement strand
GCCTCGATTCGCCTCGATTGTCGTGAAAGGATAGTTTGCGATTTGGACGGGTGCGAGCGTCGCCGCGGCGAAAAGTGTAGACTTGCCGACATTCGGTTTCCCTACGACCCCCAACTCCACATGGGAACGAACGTGATTCTTCCACAAGTACCTTGGCGGTGAGAGACGGAGGGGTGCTCCGAGCGGCGCACCCTAAGGCTCGAGTCTATTCGGTGCTTCTCCGACGGCGGGACGAGAGAACGAGGACAAGAATTCCGGTGATGACAACGGGGGCGAGGAAGTCCCCAAACTCGGGCACTGGGACTATAATCGAGCTGTTCTGAGTTGCCACGCTTCCGTCATACGACAGCACGATGGTTAGGCCGGAGACGAATTCGACCCGAAGCCGGATCCGCTGGTTCGCGTCAATCGAAACATTCCCGCCATTGCAGCTGAATGACTGGTCCGTGCCCCCTGTTGTCGATT
>VBMA01000200.1:0-939 GCA_005878985.1 Methanobacteriota archaeon | reverse complement strand
ATGGCGCGGACCCGCTGGACAGGGTGAGGGGCAGGCCTAGACTCCCTTGCGTTGTGTTGAGGCCCTTTACAATCGGGCAGTCGCCGGGCGTAATCGCGGGTCCGGCATCGCGCAAGTACAGCGTCCCTCCGAATCCGGTCGTCCGTGGTGACGCAAGACTCCTAGTCCCCATGACGAATTGTGACGATGACACGAAGGCTGGCGCCCCTATCCCGACGGTCCAATCCGAACCTGACGACCAGTCGGTTGCCTCGAACACGACTCGCGTCGCGTTTGTCGTCGGGCCGACTGGAATCGACCCCTCGATATCCGTCGCGTTCTTCGCAAGTGCGATCCTAGCAGATGAAACGGACGACCACGAACCTGCCCAGACGTACAAGCTCTGCCCGGTGATCCGTCCTCCAACGCCACGCACTTCCAGAGAATAGTCTGCGTAGATGCCGTCCACCGGAGCTCCGATGGTGTCTGTCGAGTTCAGATCGATGTAGACCCGCAAGATATCCTCCCCGGTCCGGCGCGGAACGGGGAAGGGTGGCCCTCCAGATCCATTGCCTCCTTGTCCGGGTGGGAGCCGAATGAACCGATCGGGAACGCGTCCCGCCATCAGGTCGCCCGCCACGGCGACATGGAAGTACGCTCCCGAGGCGTTGGCCGCAGCACCGGACCGCAGGATGTTCACGTCGGGATTCTTCACGGGCACGAGATCCGAATCGACTTGGTCTCTCCCGACCCAGTCCGCGAAAAGGCCGTCAATCCGCACGGTAGACGGAGGCGCAACCATGTACGCACGGATCGGCCCTCCTCGCACGACAACGGGAACGGAGGCCGTCGCGTTGGTCACATCGACTTGGACGACATCGCCCGATGGAACCCCGGTGGCCAAGGCGGACGCCGTGATCGTGGCTTGTGGCTGACCCTGGGTCAAGACCACCGATGCCG
>VBMA01000199.1 GCA_005878985.1 Methanobacteriota archaeon | reverse complement strand
GCTGTTGACGACGGATGTGACGGGCTGCAGGTCGAGGAGAACCGAACCGTCGGGCGTGAGCGGCGCGAGGCTACGACTAGAAACCCCCGCGAAGTCGTCGGCCAAGACCGCGATGCGGAAATTCCCCGGGTCGAATCCGGTGAGATCGTACGTCGAGACCTGCGCTTCGACGCCCCGGACGGAGGCAGCCGCCGGTGGAGAACCGATCGACTGTCGCTGGCTCCAGTTGACTTCGGCATTGCTCGGGAACCCATAGAGTCGCGAGCCTGCGACCGAGTTATTGCCGCCGAAGATCTCGAGGACCGCTTCGGCCCCAATCCCGTCGAACTGGTAGCCTGTGGACGGGTTGCCGTCCGCATCAATCAGGAAGTAGATGCCGTCGTACGCGGACGAATCACCGAACATCCCGCCGCGGGTCGAC
>VBMA01000140.1 GCA_005878985.1 Methanobacteriota archaeon | reverse complement strand
CGCGGGCTCGTTGCCGGTCGGGCAACGGGGAATGCACTCGTCTCCTCGGATCCGTTCTCCTTCGTGGGCGGCGTGGATCCGGCCACGGGATCGATTCTCGATGGGGCGACCGGCATCCTGGGCGAACGTTTGGACAAACGAATCTTCGCATTCCCGACTGGCAAAGGGAGCACGGTGGGCTCGTATGTGTTGTACGGCTTGGGGAAGCGGGGCCACGGTCCCGCGGCGATCGTGAACCGACGCGCGGATTCCGTCGTCGCGGTCGGCGCGACGCTCGCGGGGATCCCGATGGTGGACCGCGTCGACGTCGGAGGCCTCCGCACGGGAGATCGGATGGTCGTCGACGGGGGTCGGGGAACGGTCGAGCTGCCCGACATCCAGGGAAAGCGCGTAGTGACGGCGATCCTCCGGAACCGGGGGCGCATCCTCATCGTCCGTCGGAGTGAGAAGGTAGCCACGTTCCAAGGCAAATGGTCCGCGATCTCAGGCCACATCGAGGGCCGCGAGGATCCGAAACACCGGGCCATCGTGGAGGTTCGGGAAGAGACGGGCATCCGCGCAATCACATTCCGCGGAGCGGGAGATGCGGTCCTCGCTCGAGATGGCACGACGATCTACGTCGTCCATCCCTTCCTCTTCGACACCCCGAAACGCCGGGTGCGCCTCGATTGGGAAAACGTCGAGCAACGCTGGGTTCGTCCGGAGGAATTGGACCGCCTCGAGACCGTCCCGCGGTTCGTGGATGTCGTCGCCGCGGTCCTCCGGCTCTCGACTGAGCATCGCGGGCTCATCCCGAGGCGGAACCGGTCTGCCCGCCTGGCACGTTGACGATTTGATCCACTTCCCGTTCGAGGAGCGTCATCTGATGGGCGTCGAGGGTCGACGGGTTGACCGAGAGCAACAGCACTCCGTTGTTGACCGCCACCTGATCGCGAATCGACTGCACGAGACGCAGGACGGTCAGGAAGTTATTGTTGGTCACCAGGTATTCAATCGCATCGAGGAGGACCACGCCTTTCTCGCGAGAGAGGAATTGTTCCGCGGCGAGCGATAGCTTTTCGAGGTCTTTGGGTCGGATCGAGTCCTCCTTTCCGACGTTGCTCAGCCAGAGGATCGGCAGATCTGTGAGTCCGAATCGCTCTCGGACCTTCTGCGGGAACAATCGGGTGATGATCATACCCTTCTTCCCCGCGTTCCGTGCGATCAGGAAAAGGCGATACGCCTCCTCGGGCGTTGCCTCCCGCACCAGGTACGAGGAGGAGTCTTTCAGCAGCGCGGGAGCTTCGTCCTCACCGGTTCGTCTCGCGACCGGCGAGGCGGCTCGCGTCTGCGGCGCGCCGCACGAGGGACACTCGGAGGAACCCACGAGAATCAGCTCTCCGCACGCGACGCACGGCGTTCGGGACGGTGTCCCCGGTGTGGTCTGGCCGGTTAAGGCGAAGCCGCATACAGGACATGCGTCCGCGCCGGGAGGGATGGCCGACTTGCATCGAGGGCATGGGGTCGCCTCCGACGCCAGCGGCTCTCCGCAGCGAGGACAGCGCCGCGCCTCGGCCGGGACCGAGGCCTGGCAGGTCGGACAGATGGCTTCCGTCTTCTCCGGGACTCCGAGGAATTCGGAGATCTTGTCGACGTCACCCGCGCCGAGGCTGTCGAGGGCCAACAACTCCTGTGTCGTCGCGGAGCGAAGGGCGGCGAGGCTCTTGTAGCCCGCGTCGAAGAGGGCGATCGCTTTGGCCATCGTAACCCCGGGAATCCGTGTGAATTCGCGAACCGCCTCGGAGAGATGGAGGGGCGTGACGCCGATCGTCACGGCGTGACCATCGACATCCTTCCACTCGACGATGTGCTCCGACGTGACGGGCCTGTCCGCGAACGTCAAGTTGCGGGAACGGGTCTCGCGGGCGATGAAGGCGTTCTGGGCCTCGAGGGTCGCTGCGAATTCTTTGTTCGTCTTGATGACCGTGGCGATGAAGTCGTCGACGTCCAGGTCGAGGTCTTTCCGCATCTGTTGGATTCGGCGGACGATCTCGCGAGCGTACGCTTCGGCCTGGAGCTCCGGCGTCACGCGAAGGTCCAGGTAGACCTCACCGTGAGGCGTCTCCACCCGGACGACCTCGGGGGGGAGCGCGTTCTCGAAGCGCACCATCGTGGGTTCGATGGCGAGCGTTTGCCCGTCGACGCGGAGCGCGTACGACCCATGCTCGAACGCCTCTTGCAGCTCGCCGGAAGAACGGGCTCCGAGGAGTTTCGCAATTTTGGGTGCGAGCGCTTTGTATGCCTTGCCGATCGCGGCCAGGTCCGGTTTCGCGATGACCACGGTCCCGGGAAACTCGTCCTCGG
The DNA here is from genome assembly GCA_005878985.1 of Methanobacteriota archaeon. GTDB lineage: Archaea > Thermoplasmatota > Thermoplasmata > RBG-16-68-12 > RBG-16-68-12 > RBG-16-68-12. The sequence continues at coordinate 1,688 of VBMA01000140.1, read as the reverse complement.
GTCCCAAGATCGCGAGTTCCTTCGCGTTCACCTGGTCGAGGAAGATATTCCGCAGTGAGGAGAGCGCCTCCGCAGCCTCCGGTGTCGCGCTGCGGATCGCGATCTGTTTCAGGGGCCACCGGAGCTTCCGCCCTCCCTTTTGTCGCTCCTTGGAGACAACCTCGACCAGCTCTTGCGCGATCGACATGGACTGCTCCAGCTCGGGCCGCAGCCACTTCTCCCGGACCTGGGGCCAATCCAGCATGTGGACGCTCAGCCTTCGTCCATCGAGGCGTTGATACATCGCCTCCGCGATGTGCGGTGCGACAGGCGCGAGGAGGATCGCGACCGTGCTCAACGCTTCGAAGAGCGCGTGGTACGCCGCAAGCTTATCCCCGTCGTCGGTCTCGGTCCAGGTCCGCCCGCGGACCAGCTTCACATACCACCGCGAGAGGTCGTCGAGGATGAACGCCTCGACCGCGCGAACCGCTCGGTGGAGGTTGTACGAACGCATCTCGACGTCCACGGTTTTCTTCAGACCCTCGAGCCTCGAGAGCAGCCAACGATCCTCGGGCCGGAGGTGGCCTTCGATCGAAGAGAGGTCCGTGGCGAACGGATCGAACCGGTCCAAGACCATGTAGGTCGTCGCGAACCGCAAGACGTTCCACAGGATGTTCAGGGTGCGCTGCGCGTTCCGGACGCCGTCTTCCTGGAACGTGATGTCGTCCCACGGCGCGTTCACGGCGATCACATAGAATCGGAGCGGATCGACCCCGAACTTGTTGACGACCGTCTCGGGCTCGATGTAGTTCCCGAGGGACTTGTGCATCTGTCGTCCGTCCGGACCGTTCACCCAACCGTGCATCAGGACCTGGTCGTAGGGAGCCCGGTCGAACGCCACGACGCCCGCCGCGAGTTGGGAGTTGAACCAGCCCCGCGTCTGGTCCGGCCCTTCGACGATCCAGTCCTGGGGCCACCAGCGACGGAACTCGTCGTCGCGAGCCGGGTAGCCGAGGCTCGCCCAGCTCGAGACCCCGCTGTCGAACCACACGTCGACCGTGTCGGGGACCCGCCGCATCTCGCCCTCGCACTTCTCGCACGGAAGGACGACCCGATCGATGCCGGGCCGGTGAAGGTCCATGCCTTCCTTGTATCCGGTCGCATTTCGAAGCGACTCGGCCGACCCGACGACGGTCCAGTGATTGCACTTCGCGCACCGCCAGATCGGGAGCGGGATGCCCCAGTAGCGCTGCCGCGAGATGCACCAGTCCCGCAGGTTGGACGTCCAGTCGAGCTGGCGCGCCGAGCCGGCCCAGTCCGGGAACCACGTGACCCGCCCGACCTCCTCCACCATCTTCGGCTTGAAGTTCGCGACCTTCAGGAACCATTGGACCGTCGCGCGGAACAAGATCGGCGTCTTGCATCGCCAACAGTGGCCGTAGGCATGGAGGATCGTCTCCTCCGCGAACAGGGCGTGGGCCGCCCGAAGGTCCGCGACGATCCCGGGGTTCGCCTCCCTCACCTTCTGGCCCGCATAGGCGCCGGCGTCCGCCGTGAAGCGGCCTCCCGCGTCAACGGGGGAAAAGGCGGGAAGGCCGAGCTTCTGACCGAGCTCGAAATCCTCCGGCCCGTGCCCCGGCGCCGAATGGACGAGCCCCGTGTACTCGGCGACGACCGTGTCGGAAGAGGCCACCTTGTGGACCCATTCG
>VBMA01000047.1 GCA_005878985.1 Methanobacteriota archaeon | reverse complement strand
TTGATCCATTGGTACCCCCGGGCGCCTGCGTCGTACGTCGAGTCCAGAGCCTTCGCCATGAGGCCTTCACATCCCGCCTGAAGGGCCTCGTCGAAGAAGGCCTCGGCCTGTTTCACGTCGTCCGTCACGCGGACGGTCGAGTGCCGGATCCCTTCCATCGGTTTGACGACCGCCTCGAGGGCCTTACGTCGCTCCGTGTACGGCCGCGCCGTCAGGTCCTCCTCACCCCGCAAGAGGCAGTCGAACGTGAACAAGGTGACCGGAAATTCCTTCGACATTCGGTCGAGGTCTGTCTTCCGCCCTCGGCGTCGGCTCACTTCCTGAAAGGGAAGGAACTCGCCCGTGTTCGGATCGACCGGGACCGCCTCGCCCTCCACGATGACGGCTCGATCCCGCACCGCGGCTCGGAGGCCATCGACGATCTCGGGGAACTGCACGGTGATGTTCTCGAGATGGCGGGAGAACAGCTCGATCTTCTTCGGAGAGACGTGGGCCTGAACGCGCAGCCCGTCGTACTTGTATTCGAGCGCGGCTTTCCCCATCCGCTCGAAGATCGCCTCGAGCGTCTCGAGCCGTTCGGCGAGCATCGCGCGGATTGGGCGGAAGAGTTTCAGGTGGATCTCGTTCAGGCCGTCGATGCCTTTCGACGCGAGGACCCGCGCGACCTCCCCGAGGTCGGACGACACATTGTACGCGCGCTCGACCCGGCCTCGGTCGGCCTTCGTCGCGAAGGTGGCCGCGAGAGCATCGACGATCGTCATGTCCGCGACCCCGAGGCGCATCTGCCCGACGACCATCCGGACGACGTACTTCGCTTCCCGCGGGGCCGCGTTGCCGAGCAATTCCGACAGCAGCCGAATCTTCCGTTCCTGACTTCCTTCCCCGGCTTCCCGCGCGATCGCGTCGAGATGCTGATACACCTTCGAGACCGTCAGCGGACTCGACTCCAACGGCTTCTGCCGCCGCGCGGCGATCGCCTCCTGCGCGACGAGCCCGAGGTCCCCCTTCTCCTTCCAGAGGCGCATGACGCGTGCGTCTTCGAGGCCGGTCGCATGGGCGAGGACCCGGATCACCATCTTCTCTGCGAGGCCGAGCTCGATCCCTTCGTAGTCCGGGTGGATCCGACCTTGCGTCAGGTACAACACCCTGTCGAGGTCTTCTTTCGGGGTGTCCCGTAACAGTCCGACGAGGAGCTCGGTCATCTCGAGGCGCTTTGTCGTCGCTTCAATCTTTTCGTATGCGTCTACGAGGCGCGCGAACTGCATCGCTCGATCGGAAGTCGCGGACGCATCTTAAGGGTTCGCGGGACCCACGCGAGCCCTCCGCCGACACGTTGTTATCCGGTGGCGCCGATGTCCGAGCGTGGCGTTGCGTGCGTTCGTGACCGGGGGTGCGGGCTTCATCGGAGGCCACCTCGTGCGACAGCTCCTCGACGACGGATGGTACGTGAACGCACTCGTGCTCGATTCGGAGCGGAGCCGACTTCCGAACCATGAAAACCTGGATTCGGTCGTGGGAGACATCACGGACCCCTCGACCCTCCGAGATCAGATGGACGAGGCCGATTCGGTGTTCCATCTCGCGGCCCTCGTGGACTCGTGGGTTCGGGATCCCCGCGACTACGTTCGCGTGAACGTCGAGGGGACCGGCCACGTGATCGACGAGGCGTTGCGGGCCGCCGTCCCGCGGTTCCTCTTCACGAGCAGCATGTCCGGGATCGGGGTGACGCCCGGCGTCGTCATGCGGGAGGATAGCCCGGTCGGGAAGTCCTTCGGGCCCTATGAACAGTCGAAGGCGGACGCGGAGCGGCTCGTAGCCCAGGCCGTACGAGAACGGGGGTTGCCCGCGATCACACTCATCCCGAGCATCGTGATCGGACCGGGCGACACCCGCAACACCGGGAAGTTCCTGCTGTCGTATGTGAAGGGCGAATTCCCTGGCACCTTTGCGGAGGACTCGGTCCTTCCCGTCGTTGATGCGGACGATGTCGCCCGCGCGCATGTGCTCGCATATCGAGGGGGCCGCGTTGGTGAACGGTATATCATCTCTGGCGAGAACGTGCGGTGGGGCGAGTTGCTACGGATGGCGAGCATCGCTTCGGGGACCCCCATGCCATCGCGGCACATCGGCGGGCGGGCTCTGCGGTTCGCGGCTCGCACGGGGGAACTTTTCTCGCGGGTGACCCGGTCCCCGCCTCGCCTCCCGTCGTGGCTCGCGGATTTCCTCCTGACCGGCGCATCGATGGAGAACGGGAAATCGGTCCGCGAGCTTGGGATGACATACCGCCCGATTCGCGAGTCGATTCGCGACTCGATCGGATGGTTCCGCGACGAAGGCTTGTTCGAGGGACCCGAGGCCCCCGCCGCTCGAGAACTCGAAATCTCGGCGCCTGTTGAAAACCCGCCCGTCGGATCCGAGATGACGATCAAACCACAAACCCCGGAGACCGCGACCCCAGGAGCGGCGCAACTCCGACGTCCGAAGCCGCCCGAGGGCCCGGCCTAGCGGACGCGCTTCACGACCGCGTCGACGATCGCGAAGCTCTCGCCGAGGTACGCGTTCGGATCCATCGCCGACTCGATCTCTCGCTTCGATAGGAGTTTCGTCACCTTCGTCTCGGCGAGCAATGCGTCCCGGAACTGGACCTCTTTCGCCCTCGCCTTCTGCGCAGCCTCCCGCACGAGCTTGTGCGCCTCCTGCCGTCCGATTCCCTTCGAGACGAGGGCGATCATCACCGCTTCGGCCATGACTTGGCCCTTCGTCGCATCGATGTTCTCCTTCATCCGATCCGGATAGACGCGCAACGTCCGGAAGATCTCCGCGGTCCGCGCGAGCATCTCGTCGATTAGGACGCACGCATGGGGGAGGATGATCCGCTCCGCCGCGCTGTTGGTGAGGTCGCGCTCGTGCCAGAGGGGGACGTTCTCCAGGGCAGGCGTCACGAGCGACCGGACGATCCGGGAGAGCGAGCAGACGTTTTCCGAAGCGACCGGGTTCTCCTTTTGAGCCATCGTGGAGCTCCCGACCTGCCTCTTCGTCTCGAAGGCTTCGGCGACCTCGCCGATCTCCGTCCGCTGCAGATTCCGGACTTCCGTGCAGAACTTCTCGAGGGAGGCCGCGATGTTCGCGAGGATGCCGATGAACTCCGCATACCGATCGCGGCCAACAACCTGCGTCGCCGCTTCTTCGACACCGAGACCGAGGTCCCGCATGACCGCCGGCTGGATGTCGAGGGCATATGGCCCGAACGCCGCACCGGTCCCAACCGCCCCGGACATCTTGCCGACGACGATCCGCGGGGACGCCTCCCGCAACCGGTCGCTGTGGCGCGCGACCTCGGAGGCGAAGACCGCCATCTTGAGTCCGAACGTGATCGGGACCGCGGCTTGCCCGTGCGTCCGGCCGAGCATCACGGTCCGCTTGTATTTCGACGCCAGGCCCGCAAACACGGTCGTCAGTTCGCTCAGGTCCTCGCCCACGATGCGGATCGCATCCCTCAGCTGGAGCGCGGTCGCGGTATCGAGGATGTCGTTGCTCGTCGCGCCGAGGTGGACGTATTTTCCCGCCTCGCCGTCGCACGCTTCGGTCAGGGCGAGGACGACCGCCATCAGGTCGTGACGCGTCTCCTCCTCGATCTCCTGGACGCGCTTGACCGTCACCCGCTTCGTCGTGGCCTTTTTCGTGATCTCGGCCGCCGCGGGCTCGGGGATCAACCCGACCTTCGCCTCCACGCGAGCGAGCGCCGCCTCGACCTCGAGCAGGCGCTGGAGCCGCGACTCTTCCTCGAAGATCCCTTTCATCTTCGGCCGGCCGTAGCGGAAGTCGATGGGGCACAGCAGCGACATGGCCACCGACGACCGCAAAGCCCGGAGGTATTATGGAGCTTTCTCCCGCGGGCGCGGGCC
>VBMA01000128.1 GCA_005878985.1 Methanobacteriota archaeon | reverse complement strand
GGTCCCATTCGGAGATCGTCGGATCACAGGTTCCTTGCGCCTACCCGACGCATTTCGCAGCTTGGCACGTCCTTCGTCGGCGCCCGAGCCGAGCCATTCCCCAGACAGCATGTTAGCCACGGACCTGTCGGCTTAGCACACGTCCAGGATGCATATGATCGGTATCAGTGGACGCTGTCCGGCGGAGCGACGCTCCTCCAGCGGCCTCTACCCCTTCCCCTTCGACGCCCGCGCACGTCGAGGGTGCACATCGATCTCCGCGAGCAAAACGGGATGCCAATGGTGCAGAGCCCTGGTCTCGGAGACTCCACTGTCTATCGCATGGGCGTATTTAATGGTTGTCTCGCGACGGGTCCCGACGCGGGCGACCGGAGCCGGTCCCGGTACGGAGATAAGTCGCGGCTTCGTATCTGCGGCCGTGGGGCGAGGTGGATTCCGTCGATCGAAATGGGCCTCGTATCGATGGGAGGTGCAGAAGCGGCGGCTCGACTTTTACGAACGCCATCCGAAACTCGAGATGGTTCCGTACCTGATCATCGGGACCCTCGTCCTTGTCCTCGCGCTCTCGGGCGGCCTGGCGTTCGCGAATCCGTCGGCGAAGGTGTACGGCTACGCGCTCAGTCTGGTGGTCATCGACGTGGGCATGGTCTTCATCGCGGTCCTGTTCGTGATCGCGGGACGTCCGCTTTGGCGGGAGGACCACGATGCCACGTATCTGGCCCTGGCCCTCGGATTCTCCGGGATTCCGGTCTGGGGCTTCTTCGAGATCTTCTGCCTCAACGGGGTATTGTTCGTCCTGTTTCCTTCCATCTGCGACGCGCGGCCGAGCGTGGGATGGGTTGCTTTCGTCTGGTTCGTTGCGGTTCCAGCCGTCTCGATCCTGTTCGACCTCCGGCGATATCTGCTCGATCAATCGAGGCGTTCGGCGAAGACATGACCTCGGTTCGGCGAAACGCCTGAGGGATCTTTCCGAAAACGTGCCGCGCAGGGGACTCAACGCCTGGGCCTGATTCGGTTGGTCGACAGTCGAGTCGACGAACGGCGGTCCCCGTCGGTGTCCGTTTTCACGCTACGCCGCCGGCTACCCGCGGTTTCATCCGAGGGGATTCGCGACCGTGACGATTCGGGCCTTCCCTCGGTCGACGAGGATCTGGGCAATCGTCCTCGGCAACGTGACCACGTCTTCCTTCTTCAACCGGTACGTCGTGTCGATCCCAGCGAACGGCGGCAGGTCCTCGAGCACATGCACGAGGACATGGTCCTTGAGGCTCGGCGGGACCGGCACCCGTTTCGTATCCTCCGCTCGGACGACTTTCATCCGCTCGGGTTCTTTCTTCGCGCTTTCGGACTTCGGTGCGGAGGATGGCGGCGTGGGGGTTTCCACTTCGGTCACGACGGTCGATCCGCCGAACGCGTCCGCGCGGCTCTTCGCCAGGAGGGCGACCATGCTCTCGAAGAGACCCCGCTCCTGAGCGGGCAGGTTCGGCACTTCGACCTCGGCGCCGCTCGAACGGCTCGAGGCGAGGAGCGCGAGCTTCCGTTCCCGGTAGGTGAAGATCTGGTCCCGGCGCTTCCGAACTTTCCGCAACTCATCCTGCAACATCAGGGCCTTGGCCGAATTCGGATTTTTCTGGGCTTCTTTGTTCGCGGACTCATCGAGTCGCGCGATATACGCGGCGAGCTTGTCGTAGAAATCCGCCTCGAGGGCCACCAACGTTTTCTTGCCGCTTTCCTCGCGATAGACCTTCGTGACGCGCTCAAAATTCACCTCCTCCTCGCCCGGCACACCGCGCATATCTGGAGGCCGCTATATGATGGCTTCCAGCCGCGGAACCCTTATTGTCCCCGGGCCGTTCGGTGAGTGAGCCGATGGACTGGGAGCAGCTCCATACCGACTTGCAACGGGTCCTCGAGGACCTCTCGGAAAAGAATCGCCGCGCGCCCATCATCGTCGAAGGCGAGTACGACAAGCGCTCGTTGCGGGCCTTGGGCATAACCGGAGACATTCGGATGATCAACCAGGGCTCGACCGTGTTCGGATTGTGCGAGTCGATCGCGGCCCACCACCGCGACGCGATCATCCTGACGGACTGGGACGTGCGGGGCGGACGTCTCGCTCGTCAGCTGAGGGACGGTCTCGCCGCGAACGGCGTGCGCTTCGACGAGGACCTCCGCGCGCGGCTCACGGTGCTCTGCCGAAAGGACATCACGGACGTCGAATCGCTCCACGGATTCGTCGAGCGGGTCGCGGAGCGTGCGTCTTCGGGCTATCGTCAACGACCGTCGAAGCGATGGTACGCCGAGCAGGTCCAAAAGCGAGATACGCGCCGACGTTCCCAAAAGTGAGAATGTTTGCCCGAACCCTTAAATAGGCCCGCCCCCAGTTGGGAATCGGGATAGCGGTAAAGGCCGCGATTCACAGATCCCACTCATCCGAATCATCCTTTCCTGCCTCCAGGACTGCGAGGCCGAAATGCCCTGCGGGGCCGAGAGTTGTCCGGATAGAGGGACGTAAACCGCGGATTTGACGGCTAGCCCGGACAAGTGCGAACATGAACATCGATCCGAGTACGACTAAATATCTCATCCAGGCCCGCCTGGAGGCGGAAGGGATTGTCGAGAAACCCGACGTCGTAGGGGCCGTGTTTGGCCAGACGGAAGGGCTCCTCGGCGAGGAATTGGACTTGCGTGACCTGCAGAAGAGCGGCCGCATCGGCCGAATCGAGGTGGACGTCCAGAGCAAGAAAGGACGGAGCGAAGGGACGATCCTGATCCCGTCCTCGCTGGATCAGGTCGAGACCTCGATCCTGGCGGCGGCGCTCGAGACGATCGACCGCGTCGGCCCGTGCAAGGCGACGATCAAGGTCGACAAGGTCGAGGACACGCGCGTCACGAAACGCAACAAGATCATCGAGCGGGCCCGCTCGCTCCTGTCGTCCATGGTCGAAGAGTCGAAGACCTCCGGGTCCGACCTGCTCGACGAGGTGCGCCAGAGCGTCCAGGTGTCGGAGATCGTGTCCTTCGGGGCCGAGCGGCTCCCCGCCGGACCGAACGTCGCCGACAGCGACGCGATCATCATCGTCGAAGGGCGCCAGGACGTCCTGAATCTCCTGCGGTCGGGGATCAAGAATGCGATCGCCGTCGAAGGCACGAACGTCCCGAAGACGATCCAGGAGCTCTCGAAAGAGCGCGCGCTCACCGCGTTCGTCGATGGAGACCGCGGCGGGGATCTGATCCTGAAGGAACTCCTCCAGGTCGCCGAAGTCGACTTCATCGCCCGCGCCCCGAGAGGGAAGGAAGTCGAGGAACTCACGCAGAAGCAGATCATGAAGTGCCTGCGGAACAAGATTCCCGCAGACCAGTACGTCGAGATGTACGGCCTCTCCGGCCAGGTCTACAAGGCCGAGTCCGAATTTCCCGAGCCGAAGCCCGCGGGAGGGCCCCAACCGCGCCCGGAGCCGCGACCCGAGCCGCGACCCGAGTTCCGTCCGGAACCGCGGGAGCCGAGAGAACCGCGGGAATCCCGCGAAGATCGTCCACCGGCACCGCTCACGCCCACGACGAAGGTCCTCAATCCGAAGCTCGAGAAGTACCGCGACATGCTCCTTCAGCTCGGTGGATCGTCCACCGCCCGCCTCCTCGACGACGGGGACGGCGTCGTGACGGAGGTCCCGGTGCGAGAGCTCGTCGACGCTCTCAAGACCGCGAAGCAGACGCGCGCGGTCGTCTTCGACGGGATCATCACGCAGCGGATCTTGGACATCGCCTCGGAGATGAACATGCACTCGGTCGTCGGCACGAAAATGGGCACGATCACGAAGCAGCCGGCCGGCATCGAGGTCTGGACGCGCAGCGATCTCGCACCGTGAATCGGGGTGGAGCCTATCGCGCGAACGAAGACGCTCGCCGCGGACGAGGGGTTCGCCCTCGACGACTTCGAGACGACCACGGAGATCGCGATCCCGGACGATCCGTTGAAGCGGGTCGTTGGCCAGGATGAGGCGATCGCGCTGGCGCGGATCGCCGCGAATCAGCGGCGGCACTTCTTGCTCGTGGGCCCGCCAGGGACGGGGAAGTCGATGATCGCCCAGGCTCTCTCCCTCCACCTCCCTTCGGTGACCGAAGAGATTCGAGTCGTCCACAATCCCGAGAATCCGGAACGGCCCCTCATCGAAGTGAAGCAACGCGACGAGGTCTTGCAGGAACAGAACCGGCTCGCGGGCGCGGAAGGGGACCTCATCGATCCCAAGGAGGCGCCCATCAACGTCGCGGAGCGGCTCGGCTACAAGTGCGTCCACTGCGGGACGTATTCGTCGCCGACCGATCGCATGTGCCCGAAGTGCGGGCGGCCGAAGGCGGCGTCCCAGGCGAACGTCGGCAATCCATTCGGCGATTTGCTCGGCGGCATTTTCGAGGTCACGTTCGCGCAGCTCCAAGGTCGGGATCGCGTGACGACGACCCGGCAGCAATTCGGGAAGGAAGAGGTCGTCGTCTACGAGCGGGCGGGCGACATGATCCGCGTTCTCGACCAGAAGGCGCTCGAGAAGCGTCGTGAGGTCGAGAAGGAGAGCCCTCGAAAGGTCCTCGTCCCGATCACGCGACGGCCATTCGTCCTCGCGACCGGAGCGAGCGAGACCGAACTCCTCGGAGACGTCCGCCACGATCCGTACGGCGGCCATCCACAGCTCGGCACGCAGCCGTACGATCGGGTCGTCGCGGGCGCCATCCACGAAGCGCATCAAGGCGTCCTGTTCATCGACGAGTTGCCGTTGCTCGGCCATCTTCAACGGTTCATCCTGACCGCGATGCAGGAGAAGCGATTCCCGATCTCCGGCCGGAATCCCCAGAGCGCGGGGGCGAGCGTCAAGGTCGAGAGCGTCCCGTGCGACTTCATCTTCGTCGGCGCGTGCAACATTCAGGACCTTCCTCACATCTTGTCGCCGCTGCGCTCCCGCATCACCGGGGGCGGATACGAGATCCTCGTGGAGACGACGATGCCGGACTCGGACTCGAACCGGGCGAAACTGGCCCAGTTCGTGGCCCAGGAGATCGCGGTGGACAAGCGCATCCCGCCGGCGACCCGCGATGCCGTCGGCGTCGTGGTGGAGGAAGCCCGGCGACGGGCGAAGACCCTGGACAACAAAGACAAGGCCCTGAGCCTCCGCCTGAGGGAACTCGGCGGTCTCATCCGATCCGCGGGCGACATTGCCGTCACAGAGCAATCGAAGCTCATCGATGCCGATCATGTTCAGCGGGCGATCAAGGTCTCCCGCTCGATCGAAGACCAGATCCGGGAACGGTATGGCTCGTACACCGCCGGCGTCGGGACCGATCTCTCCTCGGCGCAGCGCGAGTCCTCGCCGTACCATTACTGGAACGAGCACAAAGCCGACGACGTCCAAGGCTACCAGTAAGCGCCCGATCAAAAGTGTTTGATCATTTTGTAGCCGTCTTCGCCGTCCGTATAGAACTTCTCCAGGACCCCGGCGATCGCGAAACCGTACCTCTTGTAGAAGTGAATCGCCTCGTCGTTCGAGATGCGCACCTCGAGTTCAATCGTGCGGATTCCCCGCATCGCGCACACCTGGACGAACGCGTTCATGAGTTGGCTGCCGAACCCGCGCTTCCGGAAGCTCGATGTGACCGCGAACATCAGGATGCGGGCCTGGCCGTCGGCGCTGATCACGGCGGCGAGGAAACCGATCGGGTGGCCGTCAAGATCGGCGACGAGGAAGCCGTCCCGCCACCAGCGGTGGATGTCGAGGTACAGCGAGGTCGGATAATTCTCGCGTAACGCTTCCCGGACGATCGACGCGACCGCGGGGATGTCGTTCGGGACGAAGGGCCGGACGCGCACCCGGGCGGAGCGAAGGGCCCGGGCCACTTGAAAATGACGGTTGGCGGTAGGCTCATGTTCGCGGGCGACGTTCGACGGACGTGCGCGTTTTTGTCGAGCTCTCCGGGGAACATCCGACCCTCCCTCGCGCGGAAGCGCTCGCCGCGATGGCATCGGAGCGGGTCGAGGTCCGTCGCGCGACGTTCGGTCCGAATCTCCTCCGACTCGAGGTGACGGGACCGGTCGAGCGTGCGGCACGCCGGCTCGGCCTCGCTCACGTCGTCTGCGAAGAACTCGCGTCCGGAGATCTCGAGTCGATTCGTGCGTTCGCGTCGGCACAGCAGCTCGGCGGTCGTACGTTCCGCGTCCGCGCGCACGGACTCGGCGTGGACCTGGACCCCCGAGGCGTCGAACGACCGCTGGGCGCGGATTTCGGCAAGACGGGCCGCGTGGATCTGGACGCGCCGCAGATCGACTATCGGGTCTTGCTTGATGAGGAATTCGTCCTCGGTCGGGTCCTGCATCGGGTGGATCGCTCTCGACTCGAGGCCACGAAAGTGGCGAACCGACCGTTCTCCTTACCGATCTCTCTGCATCCCAAGTTCGCCCGGGCGCTCGTGAACCTCGCCCGCGTTCCGATGGCCGGCACCGTCCTCGACCCGTTCTGCGGCACGGGCGGGGTCCTCCTCGAAGCGATGCAGCTCGGACTTCGCGGTGTTGGCTTGGATCGCGAGCGAGGGATGGTCTTGGGGACTCGAACCTCGCTGCGTTCTGGTGGACGCGCTCCCGATCTGGCCGTCGCGGATGCCGGTCGCCCTCCCTTGCGCGCCGAATCCATTCATGGAATCGCGACGGATCCGCCGTACGGCCGGGCAGCATCAACCCGCGGCGAGGCGATCGACCAACTGTACGCGCGGGCCTTTGCCGCGTTCGCCGACCTCCTCCCGCGCGCGGGCCATCTCGCGATTGTGCTCCCAAGCGAACGTTGGATCGAGCGTGGTTCTGAATTCCTCGAACTCGTCGAGACCTATGCTCTCCGAGTCCACCGCTCGCTCGTCCGGCACTTCTGCGTCTTCATCAGGGAATGATTTGGAGATCGACCGGGAGCTGCGCGCTGACCGATCCATCGATGGTCCGGGCAACGACGACGAAGGCGACGTATCGGGGGAGCGGGGTCGGCCACACCGGCGGGGCGGTCACCCGCAAGTCGAACGCCGCGAGCTGAGTCGACTTCAGCGAGAGGGTCACGCTGTTGTTGCTGACCGGTGTGACCACCGAACCAATCTGGTACGAAGTGAACAGGATGACGAAGCCGAACGCGTTCAGATTCGGATCGTACGCCGTGACGATCACGGACTCTTTCACCGGCCCGGTGTTGTTCACCCCGAACGTCAAGAGGATCGACGTACCCAATGCGATCGTCTGATTGATCGGGAGCGCCGTGCCGTCGGTCGCCACGAACGCGAGCCCCCGCTCGCTCGCGACGGTCACGAACGGCTGCGGAACGAAGGTCACGATCAGGATCGCGACCGCGGCGATTCCGATGAGCTTTCGGCCCGGGTCAAGGCGCGTCAGGTCATTGAGGGGCGGCGGATGTCGCACACCGAGGATGAAGATCAGGAATCCGAACAGGAACCAACCGGGATAGAAGAGGCTCAGCCCGAAGAGGATCAGGACCGCGGACCACGACAGATAGAGCTGGCGGCTCCCGAGGAGCGCCCTCGCGACGTGGCCTCCGTCGAGTTGACCGGCCGGCAGCAGGTTGATCGCGGTCACGAACAATCCGACCCAGCCGGCGAACGCGAGCGGGTGCGGATGGCTGAGCAGGGTGTCCGGCAACGGGAAGAACAACGATAAGGCGCGGAAGAGAAGTGACGGCTGCGCCTCCCCTGCGAGCGTGAGACCGGTGGCGGGCGACGCCGCGGACAACGCGAGTCCGGCCAAGGTCACGGGAATTGCGATCGCGAATCCGACAAGCGGTCCTGAAACGCCGATATCCAGAAGCGCGCGGCGATTCGGGATCGGGTCTCTCATGCTGATGAACGCGCCGAATGTGCCGAGCGGAGGGACGGAGGGCAGGAAGAACGGAAGCGACGCCTGCACTTTGTATCGCTTCGCGACGAGGTAATGGCCCATCTCGTGGGAGCCGAGGATCGTCAGCAAAGGAAGCGTGAAGAACAGGCTGCCGAACCCGATCGACTCGGCGGACAGGAACGGCTGTCCCGAGTAATCCATCCAGTTCCACGCCCCGCCGAAGAACGTCGTGGTGAGGACCGTGACGAGGAGCAGGATGAGGTTCACCTGCGTCCGGGCGAAACGGGGTCGCGGGCGTCGTTGAACGTGGACCAGGGTCTCGCCCTTCTCCTGGGTGATCGTCGGGATGTAGTCTTTCGGGACGAGCTCAAGCCTCAAGGCGTCGAACGGCGCGTCGACGCCGCCTGGAGGAACCCCGACCTGGAACGTCAGCGCCATCGGGCTGACGACCACGCCGTACACGGAAAACTGGCGCGCCACCGCGGCCCGGAGCGTCTCAATCTCCGCCTCCGGGGAGAGCATCGCGCGAGCCAACCTTCCCACGTATTAAAAGGTGCGGGGCTCCGGACTCGGCCTAAGTGTCTTCGATGCCGAAGGACAAAGCTTTCGCAATTAGGTCTTCGGGCGAGGGGTACCGGAAAGGATGACTCGGATGTGTTCCGACACTCCCAAGAGTCCAACGAGGCGGACCAGATCTCGCACCAATGCTTGCGGCTTTCTGTATCCGTTATCGGAGGCGAGCTCGACGAGCTGATCGTAAAGGACCGACGTGAGCCTCAGCTCGACGTCTCTCACCTCGATGCTCGAACGGTCTACTCCGAGCTTCCCTCCAGCCGCTCCCACGACTCCGCCTCCTCGCTCCCACGCCTCATATCACGAACTCGGCAGATAAGGATTCACTTGAGATTCGACATCCGTTCTATGCACTATCGACGCGTGCCGTGAATGTCGTCGCCGAGCGACGAGGGTGTATGGAGCCTCGTCCTGAGCCGACACGTCCTGAGCCGACACGTCCTTCCGGCCGTCGTTGCCGCCTGCGAGAAGGCCGTCATGCGCGGGCCTTCGTCCGGCGAGGCATGGCGGCGGATTACCGCGATTCGCGGCCTCGCCGTAGCGGCAATGAAGCCGGCGCGAGAAATGCTGCACGATTTCAGATGGGGCGGGCTCCCATGAACCAGAGGAGGACCGCGGTCCCGAGGCCTGCGGCCACAAAGCGAAGCCCGGTGACGATCACGCGTTCGCGGACGAGGTTCCCGAGATACGCGCCGATCACGAACAACAGCACGAACGTGATGACGATCGCGGCGATCGTCGCGTCTCGAAAGTCAAAGAACGCGAACGGGATGATTGGAAGGAGCGCCGCCAGGAGTGGGGCGACGCCGTGGACGAGCGCGCTCAGGATCGCGGCGAACTGGAAGGCCTCCTTGTGTTCCTCACTGAGTCGCGCGAGCATCGCTCGCTCGATCGTGCGGATGTCGAGCTTCTTCTCGACCCGCTCCGCCTCGTAGGCGCCGACGGCACTGCTGACGGCGAGGGCGATCGCGGCGCCGATCGACGCCGAGAGGATCAGGGCCTTGTGAGCCTCCGACGCTCCGACCGCGTACGCGCCAATGATGATCCCGAGGACCGTGAGGGCTCCGTCGAACGCGCCGATCACGAAGTACCGGCGGATGATCGGCCCGACGTTCGTGATTTCGTCGTACTCCCGAATTCGGCGACGCCAGGCCCTGAGATCCATGTCATCCGCTCGGGGTCCCAAGTTTCTCGCGGATGGTTCGTTCGAGTCGTTCGGCGGCCGCCCGCGCTTGATCGAGGTTTGGGAAGCTCGCCTGAGCGAAATCGGGTTTCCCGCCGCCTTTGCCCCGGAACTCCGGCACGACGGATTGGAGGATCTCGGCGACGTCGACCGGGACGCCGGGGCCGCGAGAGACGACCAAGCGGACATCCGTCGGCGCTTTGGCCCACAGGATGGCGGTCGCTTTCGTCTCGGAGGCGATCGCCTTCGACATGGACATCATGAAGCCGACGCCTTCTGCCACCTCTTGTCTCACGAGCGGCCACGCCGCAGTCGTCGTCTGGACCGCTTCCCGGGCCTTCACCGCGGCCTGTTCGTCCGTCGCACGTTGAGAAAGCTTCCGCAGCTCCTTCCACTCCGACACGATTCGTTCGGCGGTCGGAACGAGTTGGTCCGGCGGGACGCCGAAGACCTCGGCCGTGCGCTTGACTTCCTCCGACTGTTTCCGGACGGCCTCGAACGCCGCCTTCCCCGCGGTGTATTCGAGGCGCACCACGCCGTCCTGGATTCGGGTGGACCGGAGGATCTTGATCAGCGCGACGTCGCTCGTCCGCGCGACATGCGTCCCGCCGCACGCCTCCGCGTCCCACTTCGGAATCTCGACGACGCGCAACTCGCCGCCGGGCACCGATCCGCCTTGGTAGAGCCGAAACCCGAACTTCCGCTCCGCGAGATCGCGGGCCAAGACCTTGGCGCGCACCTGTCGCGAGGCCAAGACCTGGTCGTTGGCCACCTCTTCGATCTTCAATAGCTCCGCATCCGTCAACGCATCGAAGTGCGTGATGTCGAGTCGAGCCATGTCGACGGCCTTATGGGCCCCCGCCTGCCAGATATGGTTTCCGAGGACCTTGCGCGCGGCGCCCAGGACGATGTGGGTGGCCGTGTGGTTTCGCATCAGGGCCTCCCTTCGATTCGCATCGATCGCGCACGAGACCCGTGTTCCCCGAAGACGACTGGCGTCGCCACGGACGAAATGCAAGACGGACGGGCCGGCTCGCTGGACATCGTAGACTTCGAATTCGTCGATCGTCCCGTGGTCGGCTTCCTGACCGCCGCCCTCCGGGTAGAAGAACGTCTGATCGAGGACGACGGCCTCGCCTTCGACCGCGACGACCTTCGCGCGGAACGAACGCCGGCGGCGGTCTTCGTACACGCGAAGTTTCGTCGGCGGAAGTTCCTTCTGGATCGTGAATCGCTTCTCGGGCTCCGCAACCGGACGCTCGTGTCGCGCCGCCACGCGTCGGTAGAAGTCATCCGGAATCTCGATCGGCAAGTTCGTGAATTCTTGGACGACGTCCGGATTGAGTCCGTGGCTGTCGTAGAGCTCCAAGAGCGTTTCGACGTCGAATCCCTTGCCGGCGGCCGTGAGCTCGGTGGCGATCTTCCCGACGGTCGTCCGCCCCTTCTCGAGCGTCTCCTGGTACCGGGACTCCTCGACCTTGAGCAGCTTCAGGACGTCCCCCTTGTTGAAGAAGAACTCCGGATAGTCCTCCCGGATCTGGTCGATCATGAAGGAGACCGTGTCGGCCAAGCTGTACGTGATGTTCAGGTCCTTCAGCGCCCGGAGTCCCCGGCGGACCAGGAGGCGGGCAAAATAGCCCTCCCGGCTGTTCGACGGCACGACGCCGTCTCCGAGGAGGAAGATCAACGCGCGCGAGTGGTCGCACACCGTGTACAAAGCCTCGAGAGGCGAGACCTGCGCGACGAGTTCGTCGACCGAGATTCCGACGCGTTCCGCCGTCCGCTGTCGAATCTCGCGGATGTCGGCCAGCGTCTCGACTTTGAGCATGCCCGCGACTTTCGAGTATTCTCGGAGGACGCGGTCGTCGACGCGCTTGGCTCCGGTCGCGCGCTTCAGGTACGCCAGCGCCTCGCCGAACACGGCTTCGTACGCGGACGTCGTCGCCTGCGAGAGCCACGTCAATCGCTCGAGGCCGTATCCCGTGTCAACGACCTGGGTCTCCATCGGGATGCGGTGGCCGTTGACCTCCCGGTTCATCATGAACACCAGAGTCGCCGGTTCGGCGCCGCCGAAGACGACCTCGAAGCACGGGCCGCTGTTGCCGCCCCCTTCCCACCACGACTCCTTGTAGCGGACGAGCGCCGGGTCGACGCCGAGCCGCTCGGTCAGGAACAGGTGGCAGATCTCGACCGTCCGGTCTTTGAAGTAGATGAATTTCTTGGGGAAGTTGAACGCGTGGTGGGCCATCATCTCGAACATCGTGAAATGCTGCCCGGTCTTCCCGACGTTGTCGATGTCCAAGAATCGCACGCACGGTTGGCTGATTGCCAACGGGTTCGCGGGCGGGCTCGCTTGGCCGCTGATGACCCACGGCTGGAACGGATACACGCTGGCCTGGACGAAGAAGACGTCATCGCGCCAGCGCGCAACGATCGGGTAGCGCTTCACGCGCGTGTGGCCGTTCTGCTCGAGGAAGGAGAGAAAATCCTCGCGCATCGCGCGGTACGTGAGCTTCTTCTTGAAGGGCGACGCACCGATGAAGTCGTATTCCTGGCAGGGCGCCTCCCCGCACGTGTCGTGCAGGCCGAGCGACCAGAACGGCGTGTTGCATTTCGCGCACGTCTGGCGAGTGAACCCTTGCTTCCGAAACAGCTCGACCTCGTATTCACTCTCGGGCATTTTCGGCCTCCGAACGAACGGCGGCCCTTAAAGGTTCTCGGAGGCGATGCACCGTGTGCATCGGCGTTCGGCGTTTTCCGAATATGTACCGTGCGATTAAGTACGCGCTGCCTCCTGGGCGGGTGGGGGCATTCCCTTGGAAGAGCGACCTTTGACCGCGTTCATCTTGTCGTTGCTCGGCAGCGTGTTCGTCATCGTCGGGACGATCCTCGGCTTCGCGCTGTACTCATCGAGCCCGTACGCTTCCATCACGTCCTTCATGGCGATCCTGACCGGAGTCTCCGTGGCCCTGGGCATCCTGGCGCTCCTGATGACGTTCATGCTCTACCAGCGCCCCGAGCTTCACGTGGCCTGGGGCGTCACGATCCTCGTATTCGCGGCCGGCAGCATCACGAGTGTGTTCTCGGGTTATGGCGGGTTGGGGCTGGGCGTCGTCGGGATGGTCCTGGGGATCGTGGGCGGAGCGCTCGCAATTGCATGGAGGCCCGGAATGGGAATGCCCGGAATGGTCGGTTCCGCGGGGGCATACCGAGTGTGCACTTCGTGCGGCCGAATGGCCCTCTTCGGTTACGCGTTCTGTCCGTTCTGCGGGACGCCGCAACCCGCCGTGAGTCCTCCGACGCCGGTGCCTCCTCCGCCGCGATGAGCATCACGAAGATCGATACAATTCACGCGCGATGACGAGTCGCTGAATCTCGCTCGTCCCCTCTCCGATCTCGGTGAGCTTCGCGTCCCGAAGCATCCGTTCGACGGGGTAGTCGGTGACGTAACCGTATCCTCCGTGGATCTGGACGGCCTTGTTCGTCACGAACGAGGACATCTCGCTCGCGTACAGTTTCCCCATCGCGGCCTCTTTCGTGAAGGGCATTCCGCGGTCCTTGAGCCACGCGGCCCGGCGGACGAGGGCACGTGCCGCGTCGATGCGCGTCGCCATGTCCGCGAGCATGAACTGGATCGCTTGGTGTTCGGCGATCGGCTTCGCGAACTGGACTCGCTCCTTCGCGTACTTGACCGATTCTTCGAATGCGCCCTGGGCGATCCCCACGGCCATCGCGCCGATTCCGATCCTCCCGCCGTCGAGGATTTTCAGCGCGTTCGGGAACCCCTCGTTCTCCTTTCCGAGCAATGCGGTGGACGGGACGTGGCAGTCCGTGAGGATCACCTGCGACGTCGGGCTGCCGCGCACCCCGAGCTTGTCCTCGACCCGGCCGATCGAGAGGCCGGGATTTCCGCGCTCCACGATGAACGCGCTGATCCCGCGATTGCCTTTCGTCGGGTCCGTGATGGCGTGGATTACGAACGTCCCGGCGACGGGCGCGTTTGTGCAGAGGTTCTTCGTGCCGTTGAGGACCCAGCCGTCCTTCCCGCGTTTCGCGGTCGTTTGCATTGCGGAGGCATCAGAACCGCTCTTTGGTTCCGTGAGCGCCCACGCGCCGAGCTTGCGGCCGCTCGCGAGGTCCGGGACATACTTGCGCCGCTGGTCCTCGTTTCCCGCCAACCAGACCGTCCCGGTGCAGAGGGAGTTGTGGGCCGCCATGATGAGCGCGTGGGATCCGCATACGCGGGCCACCTCCTCCACGGTGATCGCCAGGGCCAACGAGTCGAGGCCTGCGCCGTCGTACTCTTCCGGGATCGTCATTCCGAGGAATCCGAGGCCGGCCATCTTCGCGATCGTCGCCTTCGGGAACTCGCCCGTCTTATCGACGTGCGCGGCCACGGGGCGGATTTCTTTTTCCGCGAAGTCCCGCGCGGTCCGGCGGATCATCTCGTGTTCCGGCGAGAGCTCAAAGTCCATCGCAATCCTCGGGGTGAAAGGCGCGGACGGCCTCTTAGGGCTTCGCTTCGCCTGGGCCGATCGGCCGTCGGCGGCGGTCTCCGAGGTCGCCGATCACCCCGCGGCTCTCCTTCAAGAGGTCCATCGCGGCGTCGCGCTCCCGGGTCACGTAATCGATGATCTCGGCGAAGAGACCGTCTCGATACATCTTCGGAACGCGGGCGCCGCTTTCCTTGTCGGCGAAGGTGTGGAGGCTCGAGCCGGAGAACGTCCCTCGATTCAACATCACGAGGACCGGCGCCAGATCGAGGTACGGTTTCGTGAACCAGTAGTACTTCAGCTTCGGCATGTCCCAGTCGATGAGTTTCCATTTCGTCGCGCGCTCGATGAGGAACGTCAAGTCGAACCGGAGTCGGTTCCCGACGGGCACGAAGTCCCACGTCGGCTCCAGGACCCCCTTGTCGAGGACCGTCTGGATTACCTGCTTCTCTCCCCATTCCCACTCGGCGATGACCTGGAACAACCCCGTCGGAGTCAGGTCGTCCGCGAGGCCCTGGTACTGGGCGGTGACGATTCGGTCCTGCTGCGGATCGTCTCCGGTCGTCTCGAGGTCGAAGTAGTACAGCGGCAGTCGGAACCCGTTCCCGAACCCGACGAAACGGCGCGGCGGACTTTAAGCCCTTCCGCTGCGACAGTCTTTTGAGCGGTCGCGGTCTTCCCCGCGGCGGAGCGCGTCGGCCGGAAGGGAGGACATGCGCGTCGGCATCATCGGGGTCGGCATGACCGCGTTCCGGCCGTCGACGCCGGAGTACAACTGGAAGGAATTGATGTTCGAGGCCGCGTCGCGGGCGTATGCGGACGCGGAGATCAACCCGCGCGAGGACGTGGACTCGTTCCTCACGTGCGCCGAGGACTACTACGAAGGATTCGGGATCTTCGACGAGTTCGTCCCCGACCAACTCGGGGCGGCGCTTCGGCCGACCTGCACGGTGTCCGGGGATGGACTGCAGGGTCTCGCGAACGCGTACATGCAAATCCAAACCGGCCTGATCGATGTTGCCGTCGTGGAGGCGCACAGCAAGGCGTCCGACATCGTGACGCTTGACGGCGTCATCGAGCACGCGCTCGACCCGATCTGGAACAAGCCGCTCGGGGCCCATCCGTTCGTCGTTGCAGGCCTCGAAGCCGACGCGTACCTCCGGGTGACCCGTACATCGCCGAAGGCCCTTGCGATGGTCGTTGCGAAGAACCACGGAAACGCTTTGAAGAACCCGCTCGCGGCGTACGGCGCAGCGGTGGAAGTGGAGGACGCGATGCGGTCTCCGGAGCGGTTCGCCCCGCTTCGGGCACTCGACATCTCGAATCCCGCGGACGGATGCGTCGTCCTCGTCCTGGCGTCTGAACGCGCCGCGAAGAAGTTGCACTCGAATCCGGTCTGGATCCGTGGCGTTGGATGGGCGAGCGATTCTCCGAGCCTCGAAACACGGGATTGGTCCGATGCGGCCTATGCGCGGATCGCCGCCGAGATGGCGTACCGATTGGCCAAGGTCCGGCGACCGGCTACGGAGATCGACGTTGCGGAGATCGACGACCGCTTTTCCTACAAGGAGCTGCAACATCTCGAGTCCCTCGGCCTCGCCAAGAAAGGAGACGCGGGGAAGCGGGTCATGCGCGGCGACTACGGCGCGGAAGGCCGGCTGCCCGTGAATGTGTCCGGCGGATCGCTCGGGTGCGGCAACGTCTTCGAGGCCACCGGACTGCACCGCGCCGCCGAGGTCGCGCTTCAGCTCCGAGGCGATGCCGGCGTCCGGCAGCTCGACCGCGTCCGCACCGGCGTCGCGCAGTCGTGGCGGTTCATCCCGAGCGCGACGGGTGCCGTGGCGGTCCTGGGGGTTGGCGGATGACCAAAGTCGGCGTGATCGGGGCCGGCATGACGCTGTTCCGCCGGCGGCTCGAGGAGACCGGCAAGGAACTCTGCTTCGAGGCGACGAAGATGGCCCTCGATTCCGCCGGGCTCACCCGGGGCGACGTCGACATGGTCGTCTGCGGGACCGCGCCGGATGCCTTCGACGGCGTCGCGATGAAAGGCGAATACCTGCTCGACGGATCCGGCGGCTACCGGAAACCGTACACGCGGGTCTTCACCGGCGGCGGCACCGGCGTGTTCAGTACGATCGCGGGTTGGTGGCACGTCGCTTCCGGCCTCGCGGATGTCGTCCTCGTGGTGAACGAGGAGAAGATGTCGTCGTGCCAGCCGCATCCCCAGAGCGTCTTCGCCCACATCTGGGATCCGATCCTCGACCGCCCGCTCAAGCCGAACCTCGTCTGGATCTTCGCGATGGAGATGAACCGATACATGACCGTGTACGGGGTGAAGAAGGAGGACATCGCCCGCGTCGCGGTCAAGAACAAACGGAACGCGGTCGGTCATCCGTGCGCCCAGCTCGCCGACCCAAACATCACCGTGGACGACGTCCTGAACAGCGAGGTGATGGCGTGGCCCGTCCAGCGGCTCGACATCAGCCCGCCGAGCGATGGCGCCTCCGCCGTCGTCCTGGCCTCGGAGGATTTCATCCGGAAGCGGCGGATCAAAGACCGGGCCTGGATCTCCGGGGTCGGCTGGTGCATCGATTCCACGATGTGGACCGACCGGGATCTCGTCTTCCCGGAGTATGTCGCTCGGGCGGCCAAACACGCGTACAAGATGGCGAAGATCGACGAGCCCCGCCGACAGATCGATTTCGCCGAGCCGTACGATCCGTTCGACTACAAGGAGTTGCACCACCTCGAAGGACTGCTCCTCGCGGACAAGGGCGAGGCGCCGATCCTGACGCGGGAGGGCGTGACCGAGCGCGACGGGAAGATGCCGGTCTGCCCCTCGGGAGGCCTCCTCGGGGTCGGCAATCCGATCGCCGCGACGATGGGCATGAAGATCGGCGAACTCTTCTGGCAGCTCACCGGCCAGGCGGGAAAGCGACAGATCCCGCATGAGGTACACACCGGCGTATCGCAGGCCTGGGGAGACCTGATGCAGTACGGCTCCGTAGTGGTGATGAGAGGATGACCGCGCGGATCTCGCGGTGGCCCGGGGTCGAGCTCAGCGCGGCCGACCTCAACGAGCGAAAGGTGACGCAGACTCGATTCCGGCCGGATGCGAAATACGCGTGGTCCGCTGGCGAAGCAATGTCGCGGTTCCTCGCGGAACTCCAGAATGGTCGGCTCATCGCGCGATCGTGCCGCCGATGCGAGCGCATCCTCTTCCCGCCGCGGATGTTCTGCGAGGAGTGCTTCCGGCCCACGGACGAGTGGATCTTCATTCAGGACACCGGGACGATCGAGACCTTTTCGGTCTCCTATCTCGACACGGATGCGAAGCGGATCGCGGAACCGATCCTGGTCGGAGTCGTGAGCCTCGATGGCGCGTCCCCGAAGATGGGGATGATGCATTTCTTCGGCGAGATGACGAAGGACGAGATCCGGATCGGAATGCGGGTGAAGGCCGAGTGGAGGCCGCCTCGGGAGCGGCAGGGGAGCGTCCTCGACATCCGTTACTTCCGCCCTCTCCGGAAGGGGGAGCAATGACGTTCTTGGATCGGACGACGGACGCGCGGAAGTTCCGCCACTGGCCGGGGAACGTCGAGGCGGACTACATCTACACCTCGGGCGTCGCGGGCGAACGGTTCTTTGTCGCGCTGCGCGACGAGGGCCGGATGCTGGCCTCGCGGTGCACCGCATGCCATCTCGACTACCTCCCCCCGCGGATGTTCTGCGAAGACTGTTTCGCCGAGCTGACCGAATACCTCGACGTGCCGAAAACCGGGCGGGTCGCGGCAATCACTGCCGCACACATCGACCGGACCGGGGCGCAGCTGTCGCACCCGCAGGTCTGGGCGTTCGTGACGTTCGAGGGGATTCGCGGCGGCCTCGTCCATCGCCTCCTCACGCCGCCGGATCAGGCCCGTGCGGGAACGGCCGTCCGTGCGAAGCTCAAGCCGCGTGACGCGCGGACGGGGACGATCGCCGACATCGAGGGATTCGAGCCGGTCCGTTCCCGATTCTGAAAATCGGGCCGACGGCTTGATAACCCCCCGGCCGGGTATCGCGGATTGCCATGATGCGACGGCCCACGATGGACCCGGAGTCGAAGACCTTCAAGTTCAAGATCTGCCTCGTGGGCGAGGAAAGCGTCGGCAAGACGAGCCTCATCCATCGGTTCGTGTCCGGCGCGTTCGACGAATCGTACATCCGGACGCTCGGTGCGGTCGTCTCGAAGAAGACGGTCGCCCTCGGTTCGATGCAAGGCCGCCCGGTCCAGGTCGACATGATGATCCTGGACATCATGGGCAAGCGGACGTTCCTCCAGCTTTTCAAAGAAGCGTACTTCCACGGCGCCAAGGGCGTCCTGGCGGTCTTCGACATGACCCGCGCGCAGTCGCTCCGTGACCTGACGAAGTGGATCGACGGGGTTCGGGATTCGGTCGGTCCGGTGCCCGTGTACGCCCTCGGGAACAAGACGGATCTCACGCATCGCCGCGAAGTGAACACGGAGGACGCGTCGACCGTCCTGGCGTCGTACGAGTGCCCGGTGCTGTACACGTCGGCGAAGACCGGCGAGAACGTCGAGCAGGCCTTCCAGGGACTCGCGAAAACGATTGTCGAGTCGACGGCGACCGAGTGAACGGCGCAACCATCTTATAGGCACGGGCCTTTGAAACCACGCGAGGCGCTCATGCGGGACGAGGACGAACGCAAGGTCCTCGAGAAGGAACTGAAGCAGTGGGAGGAGACCACCTTGCGGGACGCGCTCGCGTCCCACCCGGAGCGTCGCAAGGAATTCGTGACGACGTCGAGCCGCTCTGTGAAGCGCTTGTACACACCGCTCGACCTCGCCGGGAAAACGGACCGGGAACGGCTGGGGTCGCCGGGCGAGTTTCCATTCACCCGCGGAATCCATCCGACGATGTATCGCGGTCGCCTGTGGACGATGCGCATGTTCGCCGGCTACGGGAGCGCCGAGGACACGAACCGGCGGTTCAAGTATCTGATTTCGCACGGGGAGACGGGCCTGAGCGTCGCGTTCGACATGCCGACCCTCTACGGCTATGACACGGACGAGCGCGAGGCGAAAGGCGAGTTCGGGACGTGCGGCGTCGCGGTTTCCTCGCTCGACGACATGAAGATCCTGTTCCGCGGCATCGAGGTCGGGGACGTCAGCACTTCGATGACCATCAACAGCCCGGCCTCGGTGATCTGGGCCATGTATCTCGTCATGGCCGAGGACCGCGGCGTGGCCTGGACGAAACTCCGCGGCACGATCCAGAACGACATCCTGAAGGAATACCAGGCCCAGAAAGAGTGGATCTACCCGCCCGAGCCATCGATGCGGCTCGTCGTCGACACCTTCGAATTCGGCACCAAGCAGGTGCCGGGTTGGAACACGATCTCGATCAGCG
>VBMA01000127.1 GCA_005878985.1 Methanobacteriota archaeon | reverse complement strand
GCAATTCATCGGAGGCGACAACCGGTTCCTCGACCCCGTCCGGGCGCGTCTGCACCGCGTCCCGTCGCTCGCCTCGCGTGTCCGGATCCAGTGGCCGGGGGAAGACGCCATCCCGCTCGTCTACAGTCGAGCCTCCCTCGTGATTCACCCGTGCCCCGAAGAGGGTTTCGGCTTTGTCCCGCTCGAGGCCCTCGCGTGCGGCGCCCACGTCGTCGCCCGCGCGCCCGCGGTGCGGGAAACCCTCGGGCCGTACGGATGTTATTTCGATGAGCCGACGCGACTCGGCTCCCGGATCCTCGAGTGCTTGGACGAAGGTCCGAAAGGCACGGCCGAAGAACGTTCACGCCACGCGAAGCAGTTTACGTTCCGAGCGATGGCGGAACGAACCTTGGCGGCGTACGAGGCGGCTGCGTCGCGAGCCTCCTAGCGCGCCGCACAATCGGCTTGTCAGCCGCCCGCGAAGGAAGGCGGCGATGGGTGCTCTTGCTTCACGCTCGGCCGTCCGCCCGAAAGATCGGATGCGAGGCTTCGAGGATTTCTCTCTGACGTTCCCACGCGAACGTGTGCTCGAAGCATGCGAGAGCGGCGCGTCGCATCGATTCCCGCCGTGCCGGGTCGCCCGAGAGGCCAGAGATCGCGTCGCGGAGGGCGTGTGGACTTTTCGGCGGCACCGGCACCCCGAAGTGGCACTCCTCGATCGCGATCCGACGCATCTCCGGGAAATCGCTGACGATGGCGGGCACACCGAGCCCCATGTAGTCGAACAGCTTCAGCGGGACGACATATCGCTGGTTCGCGGAGGTCGGAAAGAAGATCGCAAGGCCGACGTCCAGGAGAGCCGTCTCCTCCAGATACGCCGGCGTCGGCAGCGGCCCCGTGAACGAGACGCGGCTTGCGAGGCCGAACCCCGAGACCATCGTGCGGGCCGATGCGATCCGATCCGGAAGGCCGCCGACCACGTGGAGCTTGGTCGCCGGGGGGAGCGCCGCCAGCGCTTCGAGGATCACGGGAAGCGCCTCGTCGCGACCGAGGGAACCCGCGATGCCGACGACGAAATCCTCGGGCGCGAAACCTCGCTCCGCTCGTCTCGCCGCCATGGAGTCGCCGGTCATCCTCGGCATCTCCGCGAGGCCTTTCGACCCGTATTGGACCGTCACGGGCTTTCCCCAAGCCCGGTACTTGGAGGCGAGGACCTCGCCCACCGTGTACACGTGATCCACGTCGCGAATGAGCCGACGTTCGAGAAACCCGAAGGCGAGTCCCTCCACGAAGCTCCGCTCCGACACCATCGCGGGCCAGTTCTCGTGGGCGTGGTAGAGGAGCGGCACGCCGAGCTTCCGTTTGGCCATCACCGAGGCCCAGAGCATCTCCAGGTCGTGGCACAGGATGGCATCCGGTTTCAGCGAGACGATTTCCCCCGCGAAGCGTTCCATGACGCCGCGGTAGCCGACTCCCCGCTTCCAACCCCCTCGGGGCGGTGCGAGCTTGATGCGCGTGATCTCGAGCCCGTCGCGCACCTCGTGCGCCGGCCAGTCCGCCGCGAGATCCTTGATCCACGAGACGACGTGGACCTCCCGGCCCGCAGAGCGCAGGACCTCCGCCTCGCGCATCGGTCGCAGCACGGGCCATGGGTGGAACAGGTCCGTGTGGAGGACGATGCACACGCGCATCGGGCGGACACCGAGATGGGCCGCTTAACGTTTGCCACCTCTCAACATTCGCGGTCCCTTGCGGCGCGTGCGAAACGCTTTTGCGAGACTCTTCCATCGTCGGCTCGTGAAGTCCGCGCGGGCGGAGCAGATGAGCGAGCATCTCCGGGCGCTGCGCGGCCGGGTGACGAGCGAGTTCGTCCCGGATCGCGGCCGGGTCCTCGAGATCGGGCCCGGCGAAGTCTCGTTCCCGCGAAAGGCCTCCGAGTACATTGGCGTCAACGTCTCCCATCGGGGCCAGCCCGCGATTCTGGCCGACGGCCAGGCCCTCCCCTTCGTCGACGCGAGTTTCGATGCGGTCATCGCGACCGAGGTGATCGAACACGTTCGCTACCCGTACCGGCTCCTCCAAGAGATTCGCCGCGTCACTCGGACGACGGGCCGGGTGCTCCTCTCCACTCCGAACGTCGCGACGCCGGTCAACCGGGTTGCGCTGGCCGTCTTCGGTCTTTTTCCCGACGACCAGACCCTCCACGATGGTCAGGACGTCGGCCACATCCATTTCTTCACGCGCAAGCATCTCCTGGAGGCCGTCGCGTCCACAGACTTCCGGGTGACGCGGGAATGGGACTTCCTCCTCCAGGTCCTGCCGAAACGGTACCTCTACGACACGACGCTCGAGCGAATCTTCCCGAACTTCGTGAAGCAAATTGTCCTCGAGTTGCAACCGGTCGCGCGGTGACCGACCCCGATCCCGGTCAGCGGTGGACGAGCGACTCGTACAAATTCTCGAATCGGCGGGCGATCCGTTCCCAGGTGAACGTCAACGCCGCCTTGCGGAGGCCCGCACCGCCCATGCGAGCTGCGTACGATCGGTCCATCAACAACTCCCGTAACGCTGTCGTCAGGGCGGGGATATCGCCGTACGGGTACAGGAGGCCATCCTGACTGCGGTCCACGATCTCCGGAATGCCGCCCACCGCGGTCGCGATGACGGGACGCCCTTGCGCCCACGCCTCCGCAAGCACGATTCCCTGGGCCTCGTAGAAGCTCGGGAGGACCAGACACTCGGCGCCCGCCAGGAGATCCCTTTTCGTCGCTTCGTCGACTTCGCCCGTGAAGACGACGCGGTTCCGCAGGTTGAGTTCGCCCGCGAGCCGTTCGAGCGCGGCCCGTTCGCCGCCGTCGGGTCCGACGAGGACCACCGAGCCCGCCCAATCGCCGCCGAGGCGGGCGACCGCTCGGAGGAGGTGGTCCGGGGACTTCTCCCGCTGGAGGCGCCCCAAGAACACGACATAGTGATCGACGCGGAACCGCTCCCGGGCGCGTTCCGGGGATCCCGGATGGAACGCTTCCGCGTCGAGGCCGGTGGGCAGGACGTGAATTCGGTTCGGCGGGAAGCCGCGGGCCTCGAGCCATCGACGATCCGCCCCCGATGCCGGCACGATCGCGTCCACTCGTCGAAGGGTCTTCCGACCGACGAGCGGATCGTAGAACCCACGCTTCACACGGGCGCCCCAGGTGGGGGCGGGCTGGGCGACTCCGTGGTGGAGCGAGTAAACCATCGGGATTGAGCCGCGGATCTTGCGGGCCACCCAGTCGTTGGTCATGAACCCATATCCATGGAGATGGGCCACATCCGCTCCTTCGACGCGGGGACGAAAGAGGGTTGCGTAGTACCCGCGCTGCACAACGGGACGGTACCGGCGGATTCGGATTCCATCCAGGATCGAATCCGGCGGGAGCTCATCACCTGCGAGAGTGCGCTCCGACGTGTGCACGACGACTTCGTGACCTTTCCCAACCAGATAGTGGGCGAGACCGAGGACCTGGGTCTCCACTCCACCTCGTTCGGGAGCGAAGTGCGGCACGACGTGATGAATCTTCATGACCGCCCCCGATTCGGCGGATCCGGTGTGCCGAGGAGGTCTCGGTAGGCATCGAGCAGACGCGGCTCCATCGCGTTCCAGTTGTACCGGCTCTCGAACGCCCTCCGGCCTCGGGCGCCCATCGCCGCACTATCGGCCGGCGAGAGCATGAGCGATTCGAGCGCGCGCTTCAGTCCTTCGCGGTCCCCATATCGAACGACGAGACCGCATCCGACCTCCCGCACGATGTCCGCGGCGGCGGTGCCCTCGGAGACCAAGACGGGTTTCGAGAACATCATCGCCTCGAAGAGTTTGTTGGGAGCCGCGAACCGGTTGTTCGGCACGGACGGATCGTACAGCGCCGCCACGGCATGGCAACTGGCGGTTCGCTCCAGCACCTCCTGGTAGGGGATCGTCCCCAGGTACGTGCTCGCGGGCGATGTCTCGATCGTGTTCAGGAGCGCCGCTTCGTCCGGCCCGTGGCCCGCGACGATGAACCGCGCACCCGTCGACTCGCAGGCGACGACGAGGTCCACGAGCCCGCGGTCGTTCGCGATCATGCCGCCGTAGAAGATGACGAAATGGCCGGGATCCTCGGCTCCCGTCGGGACCGCTCGATCCTCTGGGACGTTCATGATCTCGACGAGGCGTTTCGGCCGAGCCCTCCCGAACTGGACCGTCCGTCGGAGGTCCGGAAGGATGACGAGGTCCGCCCTGTCGATCATCCGCCGCTCCCCTTTCGCGAGGATCTCTCGGAAGCGCGGCGACAGGTCCGCGGTCACCATCTCCGCGTAGAAGTCGAAGATGTCGTACACGAGTTTCGCCCGGGCGAGGCGCGCGGACGCGGAGGCCGGGAGGATCGTGTCGAAGTCCACCGCATGCACGACCTGCGGCCGCAACGAAGCGATCCGGCGGAAGGCATACCACCACCATCGGGGGAGGAGCGCGATTAGATCGGGCTGGCCCTCGGGCGCTCGCAGGTGGTACCGGTGGACGCGGACGCCATCGCGCGTCTCTTCCGCGGGGAATGCGCATTCGCGATCCCAGAGGACCGCGTGGACCTCGTACCCGGCACGGGCCAGCGTCGCGGCCTCCTTGGCGACGCGCGGCTCCATGCCCGCGGGGCTCTTCGACCGCACGAAGACGACCCGAGCGGCCATGTCATCCCAGATAGGCCGCCACGGTCTCCGCGACCTGCAACCCAGTCGTACCGTCCCCGAATGGATTCGGCCAATTGCGATCCGCGTCGAGCTGCCGACGGACCGCATCGCGGACCCGTTCCGGATCCGTCCCCGCGAGGACGTTCGATCCGATTTCCAGCGTTTCCGGCCGCTCCGTGTTCTCTCGAAGCGTGACGCAGGGGACGCGGAAGAAGCAACTCTCCTCCTGAAGACCACCCGAGTCTGTCATCACGAGCGCCGCGTTCTCTTCGAGGACCAACATGTCGAGATACCCGGTCGGTTCGATGCGCTGCAACGACGGCTGGGCGGCGGCCCGTTTCTCGAGGCCGAATTCGCGCAGCCGTTTCACGGTCCGCGGATGAATCGGGAAGAGGATCGGCAGGCCCGCCTCGTGGGCCGCCCGCTCGAACGCAACGAGCGCCCGTGCCAACCGTTCTTTCGAATCGACGTTCTCCGCGCGGTGGAACGTCAACAGGAGGTAGCCGCCCGCCTTCAGGCCGAGACGCGACAGGACGTCGGACCGTTTCTCCGCAATCGCGCGGTTCTGCAGGAGCGCGTCGATCACGCTGTTGCCGACGACGTGGACGCCCTCCGTCACGTTCTCGCGTCGCAGATTCTCCCGCGAGGTGGGCGTCGGAGTGAAGAGGAGGTTCGAGAGCTGGTCCGCGATGATGCGGTTGACCTCCTCGGGCATCGTCTTGTCGAACGACCGGATGCCCGCTTCGACGTGCGCGAGCGGACGACCCTGCTTGCTCGCCAGGAGACCGCCGGCGAGCGTCGTGTTCGTGTCGCCGTGGATGATCACAAGGTCGGCGTCTTTCGCGACGGGCGCAACCTGTCGCATGGTCGTCGCGACCTGCAGGTGCGGCGGTCGCACCTTCAGCTCGAACTGATGATCCGGCTCCCGCAATTCCAAGTCGCGGAAGAAGATCCGATCCATCATGACGTCGTAGTGCTGCCCCGAATGGACGAGGACGTGTTCGTGGTCCAGCGCATCGAGCGCCTTGACCACCGGCGCCATCTTGATGATCTCCGGCCGGGTGCCGATGATCGTGACGATGCGACCCATAGGACAGGACGCGGAAGCAAACGAGGGCCGATTATAAAGATAGTTCCGCACGGATGAATGTCGAAACCATCATTACCGCTGGTCCAATACGAGCCGCATTGCTCGTCAGTGTTGTCACGACCGTCCGCAACGAAGCGAGGAACATCGCCGCCCTCTTGGACAGCCTCGCGGTGCAGGAACCCCCGATCGAGGTGATCGTCGTCGATTCGGACAGCGAGGATGCGACCCGTGACGTCGTGCGGACGTACGAGAAGCGGTACGACTTCGTCCACCTATACGTCTTCGGCGGAACGCGCGGGACCGGGCGGAACTTCGGGATCCGGAAGGCGAGAGGGGACGCCGTCGCGTTCATCGACGGGGACGCGATCGCGAACCCGTTCTGGATTCGCGAGCTCCGCGAGGGCCTGCGGCAGCATGACATCGTCGCCGGCCGGACGATCCAGATCGGCTACCGGCCGTTCGAGGAACTCGAACGAGTCGAGCTCATCGTCGAGGGCACGGACGTCACCTATCCGTCCTCGAACTTGGCCTACCGCAGGGCCGTGCTCGACGAGATCGGCGGCTTCGACGAATGGTTCGTCACGGCCGAGGACATCGACCTGAACATCCGCGCGGTCCGGGCGGGCCACACGATCGGCTTCCGGGCCGACGCGATCGTGTACCATCGGACGCGCGACTCGGCATACGACTTCTTGCGGCAGGCCGTGTGGAACGGCGCGGGCCGGAAGCAACTCACACTGAAGCACGGCGTGCTCTGGAGTCGCTACCGGCCCGGGCAGATGCTGCGACAGAAGACGACGTTCTGGTCGCTCCTGCGCCTGAGCGTCGCGTTGCTCGGATACGTCGGATACAAGTTCTTCGGAGAGCCGTTGCCGGCCTGACCGCGAAACGCTTATGGGCCGTACCCAGCATGGCGCGCCAATGCCCGAGGTCTCCGTCATCATCCCGACGATGAACGAAGAGGCCTCGATCGAGGCGGTGATCGACGAAGTCCAGACCGCGCTCGTCGGTTGGCGATTCGAAATCCTGATCGTCGACACGGAATCGCGCGACCGGACGAGGGACATCGCGACCGCGAAAGGGGCCCGCGTCTTGCTCGAACCGCGCCATGGCTACGGCCGCGCCTACAAGACGGGCTTCGCCGCCGCAACCGGGACGTTCCTCGCCGCCCTCGACGCGGACCTGACCTACCCCGCGCACCGGTTTCCGGACTTCCTGACGGCGCTCGCGGAAGACCGCGCCGACTTCGTGTCCGGGGACCGTCTCTCCGGCCTCTCCGACGGCACGATGACCGGCATGCACCGGGTCGGCAACGAGATCCTGAATGTTGCGTTCCGGAGCCTGTACGATTCCGGGATCCGCGACTCCCAGTCTGGCATGTGGTCGTTCCGGCGGTCAATCCTGTCCCGTCTGCGGCTCGTCCACGACGGGATGGCCTTCTCCGAAGAACTCAAGCTCGAGGTGATCCGCGCGGGCCTCCGGTTCCTCGAGATTCCGATCGAATATCGGACGCGCGTCGGCGAAAAGAAGATCCGCAGCGTGAGCGACGCGGCCGGAAATCTCCTTTGGCTCGCGCGGAAACGGGTCGGCTGGATCCCTCGGTCGCCCTGATCACTCCGCCAGGATCTCGGCGAGTTTCTGCCATTCTCGGACGAAGCGCCGCGGGTCGAAGCTGCCGTCCACGTAACGGTTCAAGGCTTTGTGGATGCCCGGATCCACGTCGGACACCATGAGTTGCCAGGCCTCCCAATGTTCCATCGATTTCCATGTCCAGGCGCCCTCCAGGTCAAGGTGGTGGGGCCCGTGGTCCTCCCAGGTCACCCGGACCGTTCCGAACTCGATCGCCAGCTCGTACACGAGGCGTGCGAGGAGGACGGACTCTTCCTTCGGCATCGCGAGTTCGTCGCCTTTCCGCAGGCGTCGCGGGTACTGGATGCGCAGGGCCGTGAGGCCTTCCGCCGCCGCGAGCGATGCGTTCGTCTTGTCCATCGTCAGGAAGAAGACGCCTTTGCGGAAGTCGATCCCGCGGAGGAACGCCTTGAACTGGTCGCGGATCATCGAGTCGGCGTTGACGATCGTCAGACCGTCCGGCGACAGGTGCAGCTGCTCCGGATTCGTCGGGCCGACGACCAGGACGCTGAGTCCTTGGTAGCCTTCCGTCCCCTTCAGGGTCGTGATCTCCTGCAAGGCCCGGTACCCGCGGCGGCCGGCGTGCGAGAGCCGGTTGCCCTTCTTCATGTTCGCGGCGTTCTCGAGTTCCTTCATCACGACGCCCGGGATCACGAGGAGGATCCAGTTGACGCTCTCCTTGTACGGCCGCACATGGATCCGGTGGAACTCGTCGAGGAGGTGTTCCCCCAGGATCGACGCGTACAGGATGTTCGTGTCGACCCCGAGGATGATGTCCTCGTATTCGGCGAGGCGTCGCGCGATCGCCGTGAGACCAATCGGCTCGACGAAGCCCGCGCACAGGAGCGCCGAGTTCAACCAGTCCAGATATTCCGGCGAGTCCTCCAGGACCTTCACCTGATACGACGTCGGCGTGCCGAGGATGTCCACGAGCGGATATTCATCCTTCGAGCCGCCGGTGCCGATCGACGCCACCGTCAACCGGTCGATTCGACCTTTGATCGCGCCGAGGGCGAGTTGCAACGCCGGGAACTCCGCGATCTGCCCTTTCTCGAGGAGCTCCCGGAAACTCACGCTAGGCCTCCGCGAGGAGCCGGTCGACCATCCACTTCGTCTCGAAGCGGTGGATGTCCTTGTACGTCTGGCCGACGTTCACGAACACGACGGGCTTCCCGATCGTCTTCGCCATCGAGAGGGCCGCGCCGCCTTTGGCGTCCGCGTCGATCTTCGTGAGGACGATCCCATCGATGCCGACGGCTTCGTGGAATTGCTTTGCCTGCTCGATCGCATCGTTGCCCGCGAGGGCGTCGCCGATGTAGAGGATCAGGTTCGGCTTGGCGACGCGTTTGATTTTCTTCATCTGGTCCATCAGGTTCTGGTTCGTCTGCATCCGGCCTGCCGTATCGATCAGGACCACGTCCCGGCCGCGGGCGCGCGCGTGCTCGACCGCATCGAACGCCACCGCGGCGGGGTCCGCGCCCGCGTTGTGCTTGATCAACTTGAAGCCCACCGCCTCCGCGTGTTTCTCGAGTTGCTCGATTGCGCCGGCCCGGAACGTGTCGGCCGCCGCGACGACACAGGTGTAGCCTTTCTTCATGATGTGATATGCGAGCTTCGCGATCGTCGTGGTCTTGCCGGTCCCGTTGACCCCGACGAACATCACGACGAACGGCCGCGGGCTCTTCTCGATGAGGCCGAAGAAGTCGAGCGGCGGGACCGACAACGCTTCGGTGATCGCGTCTCGCAAGGCGGCCTCGACCCCTTGCTCGAGGCTCACCTCCTTCGAGATGCGCTTGCCTCGCAGGTCATCCGCGAGGCGGTCCACGATTTCCTTGGCGACCGGGAACGCGACGTCCGACTCGAGGAGGGCGATCTCCAGGTCGTACAGGATTTCCTCGAGCTTGTCCTCCTTGATCTTGCGGCCGGAGCCGCCGATCGCTTCGGAAGTCACCTCGGCCTCGGCTTTCTCTTTCCAGCCGGCGAGCCGTTCCCGGAGGGACTTGAACATCTAGCTCCGCTCATTCGGCGAGCCCGGCCCTTGCAGCCGGTCGTAGAGGTCTTGGACGGCCGCGCCATGGGCCTCCGCCCGCCGTTGCAGATCTCCGAGGCGCGACCCGATCGCATTCGCTGCCTCGGTGATCGACTTGATCCGTGCGTCGAGCCGCTCGACCTGTCGGTCCGTCTCATCGTAGACGAGGAGGTCCGAGCCGATCGAGACGAACGCCTTGTTGACGTCCTTCGATTGGGCGACCAGGAACGAATTCGCGCCGATCGGTACGAGGACTTCGGCGGCCTTCCCGGCTTCCTGATACCGCACGAGCGTCTCGCGGGCCCGCATGTGCTCCTCGAGGGAGATGCGGATGATCTCTTGCTGCTGGGCCAGCGTCTCGATCTGCGCCCGGTATTGATCGAGGACCGCGATCCCCCGTCGGAGTTCGGTCTCGCCGGCGCTCACGCGCGGGCCTCCAGCGCGTACCGGACGGCGTGATCTTCGACTTGGTCCGCCGGGACTTCGGCGACCGTCGCGATCGCGATGTACTTGCGCGGCACGCCGTGCTGGCTCCCGAGGACCGAGAGGACCTTCTCGCGAGCCGCCACCTCGTCGGCCGCCGCCAGCTCCTTTGAGAAAGGCTGCCACCGCCGACCCATGCGGAAGCGGCCGCTGATCCGAAACGCCTTCATGGGACGGCGTGCAAGGGGCTGCGCTACTTAAGAACTTGCTCGGGTCAGCGGACTTGCGCCATCGTCGCGCGGAAGTGTTCGAGCAACTCCTCGGCGACCTTGCGGGTGACGCCTCTCACGGCCATGAGGGACTTGGGTGTCGCCTTCGCAAAATCTTCCGGGCTGTCAAAGCCCGCGTCGATCAACGCCTTCGCGCGCGCCCGCCCGATTCCTTTCACGTGGATGAGTTCCTCGAGGAGGTCCGGGCCTTCGGTTTTCGCGGCCTCCAGCTCGAGGATCCGTCGCTGGATCCCCTCGTCCCCGGGGCTGAGTTTGAGGGCCTCCGTGAAGGCGCGTTGCGCGTCGTCATCGCGCCCCATCTTGAGGAGGACTTCCCCTTGCGCCGCCCACGCCTCCTCGTCGTTCGGGTAGAGCTGCGTCAATCGATCGAACGAGTCGAGGGCGTCCTCTAAGTCACCCTGCTCCAGGAGGATGGTCCCGCGGTTCAGGAGCGCGGACGAGTTCCCGGGCTGCACCCCGAGCACCAGGTCGAGGCAGTTCAGCGCTTCCTGGGGTTTCCCGCTCCGACGGTAGGCCACCGCCTTGCCGATGAGCGCGTTCCCGTTGCTCGGCTCGACCTCCAGGATGTCGTCGAACAGATTCAGGGCCGCCGTGTAATTCCCGCTCGCACTCGCGATCAACGCGCGGCTCAGCAGGCTCGGCACATCGACGCGGACCTCTTCGATCTTCTGACGCAGGTTCGCGTCGCTCGGGTCGACGGTCGCCGCGGCCTCATACGCGGCCAGCGCCTCCGGTCGCCTCCCGAGGTTCGTGAGAGCGTCGCCTTTCATCTCGAGCGCCGCGGCCTCGTTCGGCCGAAGGCGCAGGAGGTCCTCGACCGCTTCGAGACATTCCCTCCAATGACGCTCCTCCATGTGGAGGCGGGCCACCGCGCGGAGGGAGTCGACATTCCTTCGATCCTTTGCGAGGAGCCGCCGATACGTCTCAAGTGCGTCTGCGTGCTGGTTCAGCCTCTCCTGGCATCGGGCCTTGCCCTGGAGGGCCGGAACGTAGTCGCCATCGAGCCGCAACGCTTCCACGAATCCGACGAGAGCGGCCTCGTAATTGCCCGTCGCGAGGAGCGCGGCCGCCTTCCGGACCAAGGTCTCGGCGGTCTCGGGTTCCCGTACGGGCACTCGGGGTGTGGGCCGCAGCACCGGAGGCGTTGGCGCTTGGACGACCGGAGCGGGCGCCGGAGGCGGCGGAGGCGTCGACCGGGCCGGCGGTGGGGGTTCGACGAAGCTTGACTTCATCGGCACAGGCCGGGCCGTGGGCGGCGCGTCCGAGATGGGGGCCGAAGGATCGAACACCCGTTCGCCGGAATCAATTTCGGCAGCCGAACGTTGGCTCGTCACTTTCGTCCGCTCGCGAATCGGTCGGAGGACGAGCCACCAGCCGATCTGGGTGGCCCCATACAGGAACACGAGGAAGGGCACCGTCGAGAACAACGTCGGGATGATGCCTTTCTGAAGATCGAACGTCACCAACGTCGAGACGTTTCGCAAGTTCAGGAACACGAGGGACCAGCTCGCGTACTCGGCCCACATCGACGGTTCGATGCTCAGGACCACCCGCTGCCCCGTGGTGAGCGTTTGGTTTGCGCCAGCGGTCATGTTGTCTCGCTTCACTTCGACGGACGCCGCGCCGTTCGTCACGCCGACCGTGGCGTAGGTGACGAACGTCAAGCCGAGCGCGTCGGGGCTCGTGAAGGTGACCACCTCGCTTCCGTTGGGCTTCAGCGAGACGACCTGCAGCGGGTCGGAGAACAAGGTCGTCGCCAAGGCGGGCGTGATGGCGAGGAGCAAAGCGATCGCGAGCCCGATCGCGAACGCCGCCGTGCGGAGGGCCCGGGTCATGGAGGATTTCGCCATCAGGAAGCGCTGGTTGTCCCGCAACGCGTGGCGGATCTCCAAGTTCCGGAGGAACAGACCGATGATCGACGCCGTCAGGCCCATGATGAGCGCGACCTCGATGATTCCGTTGACGGGCAGGAAGAACGGCTTCAGGCTGGCGCCTTCTCCCTCCAAGCGCGCGAAGATCAGGACGATCCCGAGCGCGAAGAGGCCGGCGAAGACCGCCTTGCGGATTCGGCGGATTCGGAGGAGACGGTCTGTTCCCTGGAGTCGATCGTGGTAACCCGACATCGGCGACTAGGCCTCTGGCACGACGGTTGCGAGTCCCCTGGCCGCGAGGAAGATGGCCAGGTACTGCGGAACGTCGTTTACTCCAGGAGCCAAATTAAACGCTTCGCCTCGAATCTCCAGACTGATTTTATTCTTGAGATTGACACGCACGGGCTCGTCGGTCCACGCCGGCGGCACCGCGTCGCGCAATGGACGGAACTCGTCGAGTGCGTCCCGTGACATCGGGATCACTTGCAGGCCGGTCTTGCCGTGCAACGAAGACGGCATGCGGATCAGGCGCTTGATGTCGGACGTCACCGGCTCGTCCGTCTCGGCACGTTGCACGATTCCTTCGAGGGAGACGCCTCTGAGTTCCTCGGAGCGCACGGGCTGGATATCTTGCACGAGCCGGATCAGGAGGTCGCGACTCCGGTCGGAGAGCGATTCGAGCTGTCCCTCCCGCAGGCGGTCCACGCCGCGGATGATCCGGGGCTTCGTGCCGCGCGGCTTGAACAGGTTCTCGTACAGGTCCTGTGCGTCCGCCTCGCTCACGTGCTCGAACGAGGTCAGGAACTTGACCGCCTCGTCCGGTTGCATGGTCTCCAGCTTCGCCGCGAAGGCATTGACTCCCCGCATGATCTTCCCCCGCCAGCCCGGTTCATCCTGGGCCGGCGCAACGAGTCGCTTCTTAACGCGTGTGTGTCCCTGGAACTCCTTCTTGTCGAATGCCGATTCGCGGAAGACCGCGCCGACGTCGAGGCCTTTTCCCGTGATCCAGTCCACGATCTCGCGGCGCTCGTGTGAGCCCAGGGGCCAGACGCGCTCGTCGAAGACGTGAATATGGTAGCCGCGGCCACCGGAGAAGACGATCCGCATCGTCTTTTCCTCGAACCCGAAATCGGCCCCGAGGAAGTCGTCGTACAGGTGCAGGATCTTGAGCCGGATCGCCTCGAGCATCTCCGGATAGGACATCTTCGCCGCGTTCGGGAGGTGGTCCGCGTCGAGATCGAAGACCAAGTCCGCGCCGAGCCAACCTTTCTCCTCCATCGTCGGCGCGTTCGGGGTCTCGTAGTACGCGCTCGAATAGTACGCGTGCGCCGGGACCCGGCCCGACAGGAACGATCGAAGGTCCTCCTCCCGCGAGAATCCGAGATGCCGTTGAACGATCCCGGCGGTCCAGAACATGAAGCCGAACTCGCGGCGGCCGAAACGGTCTGGAAGCGTCGGTTTGGATCCATCGTAATAGCGGTGGAACTGGCCCCTGAGGAATTGCGTGGTCGCCTCCTTCGCGCGATCCGGGACCGCCACAGGCTGCTGCCATCCGAGTCCCGTCCTTAAGGATTCGCGGCGGGTCCGCGGCGCCGGAGTCGACACATACAGGGCCAAATCCGAAATACAAGAATCCCTGTCCGCAGCCCGATGGACCGTCGGATCGTGGCCTGGGCGGAAATCTCGCTCGTGTTCCTCGCGCTCTACCTGAGCGTGCCGCTCGCGGGGCTGACGATCGACCGTGGACTCAGCCTCCCCTCATTTCCGATTGCGCTCCGTCTTGCGGGCTTCGCGTTTCTCTTCGTCGGTTTCGCGGGCCTCGCCTGGTGCTTCTCACTCTTCGCGGGAGCCCGCGGCACCCCGAACCCGAGACTGCCGCCGAGCCGGCTCGTCACTTCGGGGCCATACGCGTGGACCCGAAACCCGATTGCGGGGTCTCACTTCCTCGCGGTCCTCGGATTGGCCGTGGTCGTCGGGTCGCCGGGAGCGGTCTTGATCGTGTTCCTGCTCGGGATTCCTGCGAACCTGATCGTTCGAATCGAGGAACGCTCCCTCGAACGGCGGTTCGGCGCGCAGTACCTTGCCTACCGAGAATCCGTCCCTCGGTGGATCCCGCGGCCGCCGCGGCCTCAGAGGTGAACGGACACGTTCACGCTCGCGTTCGGTCCCGCGGGCGCAGATCGGAGTTGCTCCAAGTGGACGACCTGGACCGGCACGCCGGTCAGATTACGCAGCAGTCCCTCGACGTGGCCCTCCCCGACGACCGCAACAACGTCGCCGCGCGATTCCACGATCTGGCGCAGCGTCCGGGCCATGGCGACGTCCCGCTCGTCGATCAGGATTCGCTTCGCGGTCGGGAGCTCCGCCGCAAACTCACTTAAGAAGCTCTGTTCGTCCCGGTAGAAACGCTGCAGTTCCGCTTCGACCTTCTCCTTGCGCGTGAAAAAGGCTCCGAGCGCGGATGTCAGGAGGCGGATACGCTCTCGGAGAGACATCTCTCCCCACACGCGTCGGAGGACCACCCGCGAGTTCTTCGTCGATGAGCACGACCTCGCTTCCGATGTCCTGCGCGGCCCGCGCGGCGGCGACCATTTCGTCGCCGACTTGGACCCCATACTGGTCCGCGATTCGGACCTGGAATTGGGCCAGCAACCCGAGGACGGACCAGCCACGGCGACGTGGTTCGCGGCTCATGATCGCCTGATAACGGACCGGATCGAGCTCGAGGGCGACGACCTTCGGTCGGCGGGCGAAGACCTCCGCTCGGATCGCGGCCCCGATGTCGAAGACATCGCCCACGCCGAGAAGCGTGATCATTGCGGGAGTGACCATCCCTCGGGCGACGATAACGCTTTGCCTCGACGAGGCGACCGCGTCCCGTGAATCACCTGGAAAACCGCTCCCGCACGATCCGCCCGTACATGCGGACGATGTCGTCCGCGCGGACCCGCCCCTGCCGGACGGTTCGCTGCCGGGTGCGGATGTGGTGGACCACCGCGCGGTCCCTTCCGAGATCCACGATCTCTCCGATCTCGAATTCCTCGTCCGGCGCCGCGAGGACTTCGTGCGGCACGGTCCGGTTTCCCTTGTTGACGGAGAACTTGACCCGGACCCGGTCGATCCGTTTCGCCCAGACGGTGGCGACTTCCTTCGCCGGCGCGGCCGCGACGCGGCGTCCTTGGGCCTCCACCGCGGTGACCTCGATTCGAGAGTCTCCGAGGTCGAGCGCCTCTCCCACCGCGACGTTCTCGTCCGGCGAGAACTCTAGGGACGTGCGCTCGGACTTGTCGAGCCACGACACGATGAGCGGAATCTGGATCGGCTTGGGCTCGCGGGTAACGACCGTGGACACGCGGCCGCAGTTCGGACATTTCACGGTCCCCTCGAAGACGATCTCGTCCTTGCCTCCGATCTTGCCGCGAAGCACGCGATGCGGCACCTCGGCGCCGCACGACTCGCACTTCAGGACGAGGGCGCTCGGGGCCGCCATCGTCGTGTCGAACACAGCGACCGGGAAAAGGATTTGCGATGCCTAGAGACGCCGACGCCATCCGCAGTCGCTGACGATGCGCCCGAACCTCCGTTGCAAGGGGCCGCCGCATCGAGGACATCGAGCCGCTCCGAGGCTTCCCGAATCTCCGGCGAGTCCGCCCGCTCCGCCTCCCTCAGGATGCGCTGCAGTTCGGGAGTCGTGGCGATGTCTCGGATAGCTCTCACGGGGATGAGGCGGCCGCGACCGCCCCGCAACGGGAGGCGCATGAACAAGGGCGAGGCCGCGAACCCGAAGATGAGCGCGCCCACGTGGGCCTCCCAGGCGATTCCGAGCGGTCCCAGGAGTCCGAGAAGGGTTTCGAGGACGAGGAAGATCACGACGACCTCGACCACCGGCAACGTCGGGATCCCCGGGATCGGCAAGAACAGGGCGATCCGGTCCCGGGGGTAGAGTCGCCCATACGCCCCGAAGACCGCGAAGATTCCAGCGGAGGCTCCGACGAGCAGGACCACATCACCGAAATGGACGAGAAGGAAGACGAGCGCTCCCGCCGCCCCTCCGACGAAGAACAGCATGGCCCAGCGCACGCTCCCGATTCGCTCCTCGAGCGTGGGCGAGATCAAGATGAGTCCGAGGAGGTTCAGGAAGATGTGCGTCTCCGACGCATGCACGAACTCGAACGTGATCCAGGACCACGGCGCGGGTGGCAGTCCGGGGGCGGTGAAGAGTCCGAGTTCGAAGGTGACGGGGGAGAGCCGGACAAACCCCAGCGCGGACGACGAAACCTGGAGGGCGAACACCGCGAGAATCGCGACCGCGTAGATCAGGGAGAGAGGCGCCTTCCGGACGAATCCGTACGCGGTCGCGAGGACGATAACCGCGATCGTCGCGACAGAGACCGGCTGCACGGCCCTCTCATCTCGGACCTCATCTTAACAGCCGCGGGTCACACGAACTTGTCGAGGATCAAGGCGATCTTCTCCGCGGCATGGCCGTCCCCGAACGACTTCGACTTCGTGCCGGACGGATTGAACTTCTCGATCGCATCGAGGATGTCTGCGGTGTCCGTCCCCACGAGGGCGTTCCAACCGTCCTCGACCGTCTC
Source organism: Methanobacteriota archaeon (assembly GCA_005878985.1). Taxonomy (GTDB): domain Archaea; phylum Thermoplasmatota; class Thermoplasmata; order RBG-16-68-12; family RBG-16-68-12; genus RBG-16-68-12. The sequence goes on along the minus strand of VBMA01000127.1, from coordinate 6,695 downwards.
GATCCACTCCGTCTCGTCGCGCAGGGTGACGCATGGGACGCCGAAGAAATACGCCTCCTTCTGCACGCCGCCGCTGTCCGTGACGACCTTCGAGGCGCCCATCAGGAGCGCGATGAAATCCAGGTAGTCGACGGGTTCGATCGCCTTCACCTTCGCCCGCAGCGGCTCCCACAGGCCGAACGCCTCCAGGTTCTTCCGCGTGCGCGGATGAATCGGGAACACGACGGTCCGGCCGGATCGGAGCAACGCCTCGACGATGCCCCCGAGAATTTCGCGGTCGTCCACGCTGGCGGGCCGATGCAGGGTGACGAGGATGTACTCGCCTTTCCGCACCCCGAAGCGTTGGAGGATGTCGCGCGAGCGGGCCGCCTGGGCGCTCTGCAGCGCGACATCGTACATCACGTCCCCGACCAGGTGCACCCCGCGGCCGATGCCTTCCTTGACGAGGTTGTCGACCGCGGTCTCCGTCGGGCAGAAGAGGAGCGCGGAGAGGTGGTCTGCAACGACCCGGTTGACTTCCTCGGGCATCGATCGATTGAACGACCGGAGGCCGGCTTCGACGTGTCCGAGGGGCCGCCCCATCTTCGACGCGACGAGCGCACCCGCGAGCGTCGAGTTCGTGTCTCCGTACACCAGGACGAGATCGGGCTTCTCCCGCTCGAAGACGTCCTCGAGACCGTGCATCATCTCCGCGGTCTGGCGGGCATGACTCGCGCTTCCGACTCCGAGGTTGTAGTCCGGCCGCGGCATGTCGAGGACCTCGAAGAACACGTCGGACATGTTCTCGTCGTAATGCTGCCCGGTGTGGACCAGAATCTCCTCGTGGTGCTGGCGGATCTCCCGGCTCACCGGCGCGGCCTTGATGAACTGCGGGCGTGCGCCGACGACGCTCGCGATTTTCACGGACCACAACAGCGGGCGCATCGCATATAATGATGTTTGTGTCCGCCGACCGTGCGCCTCCTGAAGGTGCGCGTTTTAGCCCGTTCCGCTCCGAGAGTCATGGCCCCTGACAAAGCCGGATATTCCGAGGGTGAGCGGACCTGCGGATTGATTCGTCCGTTCTCCAACTCGCGCATCGGATTGAAACCTTTATGCGCGGCGGTCCCTTCCGAGCGCTCCGTGAGAGTTGCCGTCATCGGGCTCGGCTACGTCGGACTGCCGCTCGCGGCCGCCGTCGCCTCGACGGGCGCGAACGTGATCGGCATCGACATCGACCTCGAGAAGGTGAAGGTGGTCAACACCGGGCAGAGCCCGCTCCGGGGACACGAGCCCGGCCTCGCGGACCTCGTGAAGGAACAGGTGTCCACGGGCCGCCTCCGTGCGAGTCTCGAGCCCACCGCGGCATCGGGTGCGGACGTCGTGGCGGTCTGCGTCGAGACCCCGATCGATCCGACGACTCACGATCCATCGTACAAAGCGTTGAAGCCCGCCCTCGCCGAAATCGCACCGGTCCTCAAGCGAGGGGCGCTCGTCTCGATCGAGTCGACGCTCGCACCGGGGACTATGGAGGGCGTCGTCCGACCCGCGCTCGAGCGAGGATCGAAGCGGAAGGTGGGCCGGGATCTGTATCTCGTGCATTGCCCGGAGCGACTCACCACGGGGAAGCTCCTCCATCATCTCACGGAATTGCCGCGGGTCCTCGGCGCGAACGACGCAATCTCGGCGCGGAAGGCCCTCGCCTTTTACGCGCGCTTCGTAAAGGCCGAGATCCACTCGACGGACTGGACGACCGCCGAAGTCGTGAAGACCGCGGAGAACGCGTACTGGGACGTCCAGATCGCCTTCGCGAACGAGGTGGCCTTGATCAGCGAGGAACTCGGTGTAGACGCCTATCGGGTGCGGGATCTCGTCAACACGTGCCCGTACCGAATGATGCTCATCCCAGGCGCGGGCGTCGGCGGCCACTGCATTCCGAAGGACTCTTGGCTCCTTGTGTCTCCCGCCGTTCAATCGAAACCGGAACTGATCCCGACCGCCCGCGAAGTGAACGACTTCATGCCGCGGCGGATGGCGCGCATCGTCGAGGAGGCCCTCGCGGCCGCCGGTCGGAAGATCAAAGGGGCTCGCGTCGCCGTCCTCGGCTTCTCGTACCGGGAGAACACGGATGACACGCGGAACTCGCCCGCGAAGACGATGATCCAGGAGCTCCGACGTCGCGGCGCCGACATCGCGATCCACGATCCGTTCGCGCGCTCCGAGCGAGGTTACGCGGTCTTGCGGGACGTGAAAGCCGCGACGAAAGGCGCGGATTGCATCGCGCTCGTCACCGCCCACGACGCGTATCGCAAGCTCGATCTCAAAGCGCTCGGCCGTCGGATGCGGCACGCCGCCTTGGTGGACGGTCGCAACCTCTACGCCGGCTCCGACGTCGTCAAGATGGGCTTCGTATACCGGGGCATCGGGAAAGGACAGTTCTGACGCGCCTCACCCGAGCGGTACGAGCTTCCCCGTTCGGTGGGAATCTGTCGCGGCGATGGCCACTTTGAGCGTTTCGAGCGCGTCTTCTCCGGATACGAGCGGCGGCCGCTTGCTCTTGACCGCGTCGAGGAAATCCTCGAGCTCTCTCTTCAACGGCTCTTCCTTCCGGACGTGGATTTTCTGCGTGTGGTGTTCCAGCGGGATCTGATAGAGATTGAACGGATCCAAAGGGCCCAGGGTGCTCGAGCTCACGGTGACCGACTGCTCGGTGTAGTCGACCTCGACGAAGTTCTTGAGGCACGTCAGGGCGAGCCTGCGGACTTTCATCGGGGTGAGCCAGTTCACCTCGACGAACCCGTGGATGCCGTTTTGGAAGCGCAGCAGGATGTTCGCGTGGTCCTCGAAGGCCGCGTGGATCTTCCGACCTCCCAGGGCGAAGACACTCTCCACCGGCGCGCCGACGAGGTACCTAAGGATGTCGATCTCGTGGACGCCGAGATCCATCACGACGCCGATGTCGCGGATACGCCCGGGGAACGAACTCACCCGCCGCGCCGTCGCAGTCACCAGATCGCCGTACTGCCCTTCCTGGAGGTGCCGCTTCACCACCGCGATCGCCGGATTGTGGCGTTCGATGTGTCCCACGGCCAGGGTCACGCCTGCGCCCTTCGCCGCGTCGACGACCCGGGACGCGTCGGCCACCGCCGCGGCGAGCGGCTTCTCGACGAGGACGGAGACGCCGGCCTTGATCACGGCGAGGGCCACCTTCACATGATGCTCGGTCGGCACGCACACGCTGACCGCGTCGAGCTCCTCCTTCAGCAGATGAGCGGCGTCCGTGTAGTACGAGACGTTGAAACGGTTCGATGCGGCGCCTCCCGCCTTCACGTCCGGGTCCGCGATTCCGACCAGGTCCGCGATCTCCGAGTACACGCGGGCGTGGTTCTGGCCCATCGAGCCGACCCCGATGACCCCGACGCGCATCGGCGCCGCCACAGCCCCGCGAAGGAGGCCTCCGGATATAAACGCGTGGCGGACCGCGGCCCATTGTCGAAGGCTTCATATCCGTTCGCGTCTTCGGTCGGATGTCCGGTGGTCCGATGGCGGTCGATCCGGTGTGCGGCAAGCCCGTGAACCCGCACAACGCGTACTGGATGATCTGGTACAAGGGGACGCCCTATTACTTCTGCGGCGAGGATTGCCAGCTCCAGTTCGACCACAAGCCGGAGCACTATCGGCTCCTCGCGCTGGACCGACGCCAGAAGGAAGCCGTCTACTGATCCGACCCGCGGGACGCCTCACTCGAAGCTTCGCAACGCCTCGGCCGGTGGAATGCGCGAGGCGCGGATGGCGGGGCTCGCGGTCGCGAGGACCGCCCCGATGAACGCGATCCCGCCTAAGAGCAACAGCCGGTCCCACGGGATCACGAACGCGGCCTGGTTCGCGAAGAACCGCAGATAGAGGTCGTACGACAGCGCGACGCCGAGGGCGACCCCCATCGCGATTCCGGTCAGCGCGATGAACGAAAGCTCGAACAGGAAGGATTTCAGCACCATCGATTTTCGGAAGCCGAGAGCGCGAAGGGCACCGGTCTCTTGCCGCCGCTCGACGACATTGCGCATCGTGATGACGCCGAGGCCCGCGATCCCGACGATCAACCCGAGGGCCAGGTATGCCTGGAGGAGATTGAACACGCCCATCGTCGTCTCGAGGATCGAGTTGATCACCGCTTGGATGTCCACGGTGATGAGCTGGTAGGCGATGAAATACCGCTCCAGGTCATGGCCCGCCTGCGTCACGTCGATCCCCGCGCGGAGGTTGAAGTAGAACAGGCTGGCCGCATCAATCCCGAAATCGGCCTTGACCGAGGCAGAGGACACCCAGAGGGCTTGTGCGAATTGCTCATAGAGGATCCCGATGATCCGCACGCTTCGGGTCGCGCCGGTCATGTTGCGGAAGTGGAAGATGTCTCCAAGCACCGCCGAGAAACTCCCGAAGTTCGGACCGAAGTTGTTCGGGACCACGGTGCCATCGATGATCGCGAGGCTGGGATCGGATTGGAGGGCGGTCCAAGCGGCCTTGTCGTCGGCGTAGCCCATGGCTCGCGCCTGGAGCGGGAACTCTGGGATCCAATTGGCCGGCACGCCGATGAGCGAGCTGTTGTGCTGGATTCCGGACAGGTTTGCGTTACTCGCGATTCGAACCCGGGCCTGTGCGATCCCGTGGTTCTCGGTGACATTCGTAGACGTCGCGTTATACGTGGAGAAGGCCGAGTCCCAGTTCGGGATCGGCACGCCCGATGCCCCGAGCAGTTGGAAGCCGCCGCTCTCTCGGTGGCTGGTCGTCGTGATCGAGGAGCTGACTTCGGCTTGGATACCGGACATCGTGGCGATCGTGAACATGACGAGCGCGATGCTCGCGAGCGTCGCGCCGGTCCGGAACTTCTTGTTCATCGGATACGCGATGGCCGTCCGGACGACGGGTCGCCACGTGCGCCGACGCACCAGGCGGGTCGCGACCGCCAGGATCGAGTCGCTATTGAACAGCACGACAAGCAGACCGCCGAGCACGAGCATGAGGCCCGCCGCGATGAACAGCGTGATATCCGCGTTCGCGATGCTGAAGAACTTCCACGGACTCAGAACCCACCCGGCGATGAACGCGCCCGCGGCCGTGAAGACGGCTCGTGCCGGGAGCGCCCGCATCGTCAAGACGGCGACTCCGAACGCTAGGCCGACCGGGCCGAGATCCTGCAGCAACAGATTCTCCCGGAGGAGGGCGACGACGAACCCGACGGCACCGAGGACCGCGATCGTCGCCCCGGCGGCCACCTGTCGTCGCGTCGAACGATGCGGAATGGGCTCCGGGATGTCCCGAATGGCGCGGACGATGTTCAGCTTCGACACGCGCCACGAGGCGATCACAATCGTCGCCATCGTGATCAGGAAGCCAATCGCGAATCCGTTGATGAGATCCGAATCCGTCCACGTGAGGATGAATCCGGTGCCGCCGAAGGCTGAAGCGCCGAAGACCTGGGAGAACCCCCACAAGATGACGCCCGCGACGAGCAGGCCGGTGAAGGTGCCGACGACGGAAGACAGCAGGGCGTACAGCAAGCCCTCCGACACGAAACTCTGGACGAGATTCGTGCGCCGCATCCCGAGGGCCCGCGCGACGCCCATCTCGCCCTTCCGCTCTTCGGCGAGCATGACGAAGATGTTGATGATGAGCAGGACGCCCGCGATGACCGTGAAGAACCCGAGGAGGACGAAGACCTGGCTCAGCTGGTCGATGTTCCGGGTCGCGCCGTCGATCGAGTCGGCCTTCGCTTTCGAGATCGTGAACGTCGGGGATGGCGGCAGGAAGGGAGCGATTTCCCGCACCGCGTCGTCCGAGCGGAGGTAGCCTTGCGTCACCCCGCCGACGTTCGCCACGGTGATCGTGTTGATCTGACCGGCCTCGCCGAGGGCGGTCTGGATCGTGCCCAGCGGCACGAACAGGTTCTCGTTGTCATTCCAGGCCCCCCGCCCCTCGTCGCGGACGATTTCCTTGACGGTCAGGGACATCTGCGCGTTCCCGCGCGGGGTGCCCATGCTCACGAGGAGGCCTTGCCCGACTTTCGCTTCGACGGCCGTCGCGAGCTTGTGGTTGATGATCGCCTCCGTCGCGCCCAGACCGGAGCCGTCCCACGTCGATCCGTCGGCCCGGACGAAATCGCCGAGGTCCCGTCCCGAGTCGAAGCCGATCACCGTCGCGGTCGGCTCAAAGAGCTGCGAGGTGGTGTCAACCACGGCTCCGGGAAGCTGATATCGGGGCGCGACTCCGGCGACGTTCGGCATGTCGCCGAGGTGCAAGGTCAGGTTGTCGTACAACTGCGCGGAAAACGGGAGCCCGCCGTCCGGCGATGCCGCGAACACGACCTCGTCGACCGCGTCGAGGGCGCGGAAGACGGCGACCTTGACCGTGTAATCGAACGTGCTCTGGATGACGTACGACGAGGTGATGATCGCCGTCCCGATGAGCAGGCCGGCGACGACGATCGCGACTTGCGTCTTCCGGCGGAAGAAGTTCCCCGCGCCGATCCGAAGCGGGAAGCGCTTGCGGCGCGCCCAGGCGAGGACGACGAGGCAGATCGCCCCGACCACGAGGAGGAGGGTGATCGCGCCGTCCATGGGACCGCCTCAGGCGGGCGTCGGGCGGAAGGATTTCAGGATGACGCCGTTCCGCATGACGATGACGCGCTGCATCTGATTGCCGACCGCGCTGTCGTGGGT
>VBMA01000074.1 GCA_005878985.1 Methanobacteriota archaeon | reverse complement strand
CCACGCTGAAGGCCCGCTGAATCTTCGAGACCGGCGTGCGCCGTTCGTACAGATCGATGACGGCCTCTTTCGCCCGAAGGTCCGTGTCCGAAAACGCCCGGTCTAGGTTGCGGTCGACCTTCAGCGTGCCCAGATCGAAACGGCTCAGCGGTGCGGACGGCCCGAACGGCTGGACGTTGTCGTCGAGGACGACCCGGCCGTGGGGCTTTCGCGCGAATCCGACTTCGACGTCCGCAGGCGAGGTCCCCAGGGCGAGCTCGCGCGTCTGATCGACGATGCGACCGCCGCCGTCCACATCCTGCACATGGACGCGGTGCATCCCGCGGACCAGCTGCGACCGGAAGTGGACGATGTCCTCCATTGGATGCCCGATCCATTCCTCGGGGGAATCGAGGATCTGCGTGTCGCCGTGGACCGGCGGAACGAGCGGCCCGACGTACACCTTCGGATAGCCGAATCGGCCGACGAAGACGCCGGGCGGGGACGACCCGTCCATGTCGATCCGATCGATCATCGGGGCGGTCTTCATCATCGAGTCCCATCGGACGAGGATCGGGCAGCGCGCCTTGCCGCAGAGCAACTTCGCGCCGCGGCATTGGATGCACAAGCCGCTCGCGATCGCCGCCCGGGTGTCCGCGTCGAAGATCGCCGCGAACGAGGCGGGCGCAGGCTGGACCGGGAGGGAGAGCATCGCCGCCTTCGCCACCGAAGAGGCCCTTAAGAAGATGGCTCCAAGGTGGGCGAATCGGTCACGCGAAGGATTATCCGTGCCGCGGGGGGTGCCCGGGCCGTGAAGGAGGGCTCACCTCTCGCGCTGACGACGGAGGAGCGAATTCTCCTGTACTTTTCCGACTTCCGGAACATGGAGGAGCGGTACGTCCTGCCGCAGGCGCTCACGCAAAAGGCGATCGCCTTCGCGGCAGGGATCCAGCGGAAGCATCTGTCTCGCTACCTCGACGAAATGGTGCGGGACGGCTTCCTCACCGAGACGAAGGCGCACATCGAGGGCGAGAAGCAACGGATGCTCGCGTACTACCTCGCGCCGCGCGGTTGGGAGCGCGCCATGGGCATCAAGGAGCGCCTGTCGAAGGTCCGGGTACCCGTGAAAGTTGCGGGCGCGACGAAGGAGATGAGCGTCGAGGAGATCGACCGCGTGACGTCGGTGCACTTGACCCTCTCCGACATCGTGCGGGAAGCGATGAACGTCGACGAGCTCGATCTGGAGTCCCTGGAAGGGATCGATGACCGCCGCAAACGCGCGATGGACGAACGGGTGAAACGCCTCGAGGACTACACCCGGGCCGTCATGACTGCCTGGAAAGACGGCCGCGTCACGGCGACGGAGCGCCTCCTCGTAGAGCAGCTGCGGGAGAACCTCGGCATCTCGCGGGAGGAACAGGAGCGCATCGAAAACGAAGTCCTCGAAGAGGTGATTGAGAACCGCGCCGGAATCTACCGCGCGGTCGCCGCCCAGGCGCTGGAGGACGGCCCGGTGACCGAGGATGTCCGCGAACTCCTCGAAGCCTTGCGCAAGAAGCTCGGTCTGTCCTCGCACGATTGCCGAGAGATCGAAACCGGCCTCATGAAATCGGCGACCTAAAAGATGGCCAACATAGATGTGGAGGGGCCTTGACGGCAACTCGAGGTCGAACATATTCGCCCGAAGAGCGAAGGGGCTATCTCGTTTCGTTTCTCGCGTTCTTCGTGGCGGGGCTCTCTGTGTTTCTCTCTGTGAATCTCGGAGAAGGACGGTTCATGCCCTACGCTTGGTACGTCATTCCAGTCGGCGTTGCTGCAGGAGCAGCAATCTTCTTCCTCCTTCGTGCTAAGGAACGGTAAGCTGGTTCAAGGTGGACACAGCCAAGTTGTGATTTGCCTGCGCGTTATGGTGGGCGTCGTGGACTAAGGGGCCGTCGAAATCGGGATAGTCGAGTCCGGCAGCGACCCGATTTTTGGCATGCGCGCAAGCTTTCCTCGCCACGAGAGACAATTGTTGGCCGAAGGCCTGCCGACCGTTTTCTCCCGATGGACGTCTGCACCTAGCGTGCCACGAACAAGCGGTACTTCTGTGTCGGGTCCGAGATCTCCATCTCGATCCGTTTCGCGATGAGCTTCTCAGGGTGGTGGACGCTCGGCACGCGCTGATCGAGATCCTGGAACGACTTGAACGGACCCTTCTTGCGCTCTTCGAGAATCGCCCACATCGTCTTCTTCCCGAGGCCGGGCAACAGCTCGAGCATATGGAAGCGAGTCGTGATCGCCTGCGCCCGGTTGAAGAAGTCGACGAACTTTTCCTCTTTCTCCTTGACCGTCTCCGCGATCACGAACGGCAACTCCTTTTGCGCCGCGGTCGTGAGCTCCTCGTATCCGACGCGTCGCTTGACGTGCAGGACCTCCGCGCGCATGTCGACTTCCTTGCCGATGTAGACGCGCTGCCCGACGGAGAGCGTCACGCCTTCCTTCGGCACGAGTTCGAACAGTTTGAACTCGTCGACCCCGAGGGCATAGGCCAGAGGCTCCCGATGGAACTTCGACTGGTCGGGATGACCTTGCGGTAGGAAATCGAGGATGCGGGCGTAATCTTCCATGCGCGTCGCCTCGTCAGCGGTACTTCCCCACAATCTCGAGGACTTTGTCCGCATCCTCTTTCGATAGGCTGAAACGCTCCTTCGCGAAGATCGCGCGGACGTCGTCCAGATGGGTCGGCATCAGGTCGACGATCTTCACCGCGTTGAAGGGCGACATCATCGGGATCTCCATGAGCTCCTTCACGATCGGGAGGACCTTCTCGGCCGGGACCCGCGCGAACAGCGACGCGTGAGAGAGCGAGTACTGCTGCTCCGGATTCAACTCGCCCCGGACGGTCTTCTCCTTCTCCAGGATGACCTTTAGTTCGGTAAGGGAGACGTAGGACTCTTCCATGGTCCCCCTCCTACGCCCGCCTCAGGTGCTCGGGTCGGACGATTGCTTTCTTGATCCGGCCGCCGAAGCGGACGTCGACGACGAAGGCGGCGCCGCGGCGTTCCACGACCGTGCCCGTCATGCCATGGAACCGGTGGTGGGGCCAACCTTTCTGGACGCTCGAGTCGATGACGATCGTCACCCGCTCCCCGACTTTGAACGTGGCGAGCGACCTCGTGATCGGGGAGAGCCCGCGCTGGCGGGGGCTGCGGCGGAACTTCTGCCGCGTCTTCTCCATGATCCCTTTCGAGGCCTTGACCATCTCCTCACCCGCCGTCGTGCACGTCGAGGACGTCGAGCTCGAGCACCTCGCACGCCGCGCCGAGTCGTTCGGCGAGGGACGGCCGCGTCCGGCCCCCGTCCCCGTGGACCCACTCCTTGATGTAGGTCCCGGCTTCCGCGGTCACCCGGAGTTCCGCCCGGTCTCCCTCCACGCCGACGACCTCGGCCGAGAGCAACCGTCGAGCCCGTGTGGTATCCGCGCGCCGGTGAACAACCCGCCCAGGCGTGCGCTGGGCAATCGGCTCGCCGACCAAAACCGGGAGCGTCCCTTTAAGCTTTGCTTCGTCCACGGGAGACGCCATCCGGAGAAGGACGCGGTAGGTCTTCGCCGCGCGATCCTCCTTCAGGGCCACGACGTCGGCTCCGGTTGAGGGCGCTAACCGATCGACCTCGACGATCCCCGATTCGTTGATCCGACGCACGGACGCGTCCAAGTCGATTCGGCGTTTGCCGGGCTCTTTGATCTCGAGGATGAACGGTCGTCCGCGGCCGAGCATCCGCGCGTCGACGTCCTCGCGGCCCATGCCGTGCAACGCATGGCCGGTCCCGCCGGATTCCCGCATGACCTCCGCGGCGATCACCTCCTCGACGCTCGTCGGATACATCTTGCCGGTTCCCCCGCATCGGGCACACCCTTTGCCGCGACAACGCCGGCACGGCCAGCGCGTCTGAGGCACCCCGCGGGAGAGCTTGCGGTAGCGGCCTCGCAGGTACAGCGGATTCACCTGGAGATCGACGTGGTCGAAGCCGGTGTCGAGGACCGCAACGATGTCGGGGCTCTCGAGGGCCGCCTCCTTACCAACGAGATCCGAGACGCGTTTTCCGACCTCGCGGTTGACCTCCGCCTTCAACGGCTCCGGCCCCGTCAGGGCAAGCCCGGCCCACAGGGATTCCTCTCGCGCCGCCATCTCGAAATCGATCTTCGATCCGATGCGGAACGTCTCGAACTCCCAGGGTTCGAGCTTTCGGGCAACGAGTCTCGCGAGGTCGTCGTACCGAGACGTGAGACCGCCGCAGACCCAGCATGGCCCATCCGCGATCGTTGCCATTTCACGGACTCTGCGGCCCCGTTCGGCGTTCGTGAAACCGTGCCCGAGTTTCCCGAATAGACGGCCGAGACACGAATCGCAGAGGCTCCGATCACCGAGCGCCCGCCAATCGACCGCGAGGATCTCTTCCACGGCTCCCGAAGGGAGCGGAGCCTTAAAGGTTCACGCGAGCAGGACGACGCTGATGAGCAGGTTCGTGAGCACAATCGCGGTCATCAGGACATACGCGCGATCCCGCTCCTCCGCGAAAGAGAGCAGGCTCAGCAAGACCCGCGCCACCGGAGTGAAGATCAGCACAAGGACACCGAGGTTCAGGAAGCCGGCAGGAGTGAACTGGACCAGTAACGGACCCAGCGAACGCGGAGGCGTCGAGTGATCCGGAAGCGGCAGGCCCGTCAGTCCCGCCAAGATGAACCCGAACAGGAGGAAGGCAACCGACACGACGACACCGCCCCGGAGGATGTGGTAGATCAGGCGGTTGATGTCCTCGACCTCGGTCAAGACCGCCCGACGCAGCGCCGCGATCCGGTCTTGGACGACCCGAAGCCGGGCGCGAGCCGTGATCACAGAACCCCTCCGAACAGACCGAGTGCCCGCGCGGCCATCGCGATGCCGAGCCCCGTCAGGAAGATCGCGAAGAGGAACCGGACATCCGCGGCCTTCGAACGGACGAGCAGTCGGGTGCCGAGGTTCGTCCCCGTGAAGACGCCGATGATCACCATCGCAGCGAGGCTGGGGTCGACGAGGCCCTGCGAGTAATAGATAAAGGCGCTCGCTGCCGCAGTCACCCCGATCATGAAGTTGCTCGTCGCGACCGCAGCCTTCACCGGTACATGCATCAAGACGTTCATCGCGGGCACTTTGATGAATCCGCCACCGACCCCGAGGAGACCCGAGAACACCCCGGCGGCGGCGCTCGCTCCGAACCCGGCTCCGGGGCGGTCGACGCGATACCGATAGACGCCCTGGTCCTCCTGGTCGAAGTACACGCTGCTCAGGTTCAGGCGCTTCACGAGGGGCCGTTCCCCCTCCCCGCCCCGATAGGCCCGGTCCTTCGCGGTCTCTGCGACCCGGACCATCGATGCCGCGGCATAGAGCACGACGACTCCGAACGTCAGGAAGAGATAGACATTGGGGACGAGGATGCCGACGACCGCCCCCGCGATTGCGCCGAAGGTCGTCCCGACCTCCAGGAACATCGCGAGGCGCAGGTTCGTGAGATGGTCCCGGACGTAGACGGAGGCGGCTCCGGATGAGGTCGCGATGACGCCAATCAGGCTGACGGCGATCGCGACTTTGATGGGCATGCCGAGCGCCAGCGTCATGAAGGGAATGAGGAAGACGCCACCACCGATTCCCAGATAGGAACCCGCGAGGCCTGCCAGGAACGCCGCGACGGCGAGCAACAGCAGGACCTCGACCGTCGCCATGCGGCCGGCTAGACGCCAGGCCGATAAATGTTTTTCCGGGGCTCCGGGTGTCCGGGAAACAAATCCGGTCAGTGCCCCGCGGTTCACGCGTGCGAGGCGATCCTCTTCGGACGAGTCGCCTTGCGCAAGCGAAGTTCGGCCCACACGGCGCCAACGATTCCGAGGACCCCCAAGAGGGCGACGATCTGATCGTGATGGAGCTCGCTCGTGTCAAACAGATCGGCGGGCTGGATGAACGTCCCATTCGTGAGCGGGCCGACGATGATGCCCGTCGCCCAGAACACGCCGAGGATCACGAGTGGGGTCCACCACACCTTCACAAAGTGGAAAACGAGAACGCTGACGAGGGAGGCCGCACCCACCGAGACGACGGTTTCGAGAATCGAGATTGGCATCAAGGGCTACTATGATGGGTCAGTTTAAATGCCTTCCGAATCGGCCTACTTGAAATCGGATCAAATCGGCACGCCTTCGGCGAGGAGACCGCCTCCGCAGGAACAGAAACAGCAGCGAACGACACCG
>VBMA01000073.1 GCA_005878985.1 Methanobacteriota archaeon | reverse complement strand
CCCCCACCGGGACAGGGCCGAATCCGCCGGCGTCGTATTAAGCCTCTTCGGGCAGGTCTTGAAATCCGCCGTTCGCCTCGAAAACGTTTTAAGACCGAGATTCCTTGGTCAATCGGATCCCATGGCAAAGGACCGTGATTCCGGTTTCCACTCGGCGGCGGGCCTGATCCGCTACTTCGACCAGGAGGACGAGAAGGCCCTCAAGGTGAATCCATGGATCGTGGTG
>VBMA01000126.1 GCA_005878985.1 Methanobacteriota archaeon | reverse complement strand
GGAGCGAGCGGGAGATCGTCGAGGGGTTCGTCAAGCTCGTCCACGAACTCGACCCGGACATCATCTCCGGATACAACATCGACGGCTACGACCTGCCCGTCCTCATCGATCGCGCCGCCAAGAACGGGATTCCGAGGCTCCAGCTCGCGCGCGACTTCTCGGACTTCTTCCACCTCGGCGAACGGTTCTGGCGCGTCGACGGCCGCATCCTGACGGACGTCTGGTGGGCCGTGCGGGCGGAGCGCTTGAGCTTGCACATGAAGCAGGAGACGCTCGACTATGTGGGACGGCAACTGCTCGGCGAAGGAAAACACGAGCTCTCGCGGCGTCATATCGACGAAGAATGGGCGAGGGACCGCGAAAAGGTCATCCGGTATTGTCTAAACGACGCGGACCTCTCGCTCCGGATCCTCGAGAAGATCGGCCGGATCGAGAAGACGTTGGACCTCGCGGCCGTGAGCAAGCTCCCCCTGGAGGACGTGCTGCATGGGCGTACGTCGAATCTGATCGACTCGATCCTCATTCGTGCCGCAGACCGCGCCCTCGTCGCGGTCCCGATGATGAAGATGCGTGGAGGCCGGGTCGAACAAATCGAAGGCGGCTATGTGCACAGCCTGCAGCCCGGCCTGTATGAGTGGGTGATCTCGCTCGACTTCCGGGCGATGTATCCGTCCCTGATCATCGAGAACAACATCTGCTTCACGACCGTCTCACCGCAGGGGACGATTGAGAGCCCGACCGGGGCGAAGTTCCTCTCCGCCGACGTGAAGAAAGGGCTTCTCCCCGTGATCCTGGCGAGCCTCATGAAGGACCGCCAAGACGTGCGGACGAAGATGCGCGAGGCCACGGACCCCGAGATGCGGGAGTTCTACGACGGCCTCCAGGCGGCGATCAAGGTCCTCATGAACGCATTCTACGGCGTCCTCGCTTCGTCCTTCTATCGGTTCAACGACCCGAAGGTCGGGGCCTCAATTACCGCGTTCGCGAGGGAACGTATCAAAGGGATCATCTCGGAACTCGAGGCCGATGGCGTCAAGGTGGTGTACGCCGACACGGACTCCGTGTTCTTCCAGTCGCCCACGCCCGGTTTGGAACCTTCCCTGGAGTTTGCACGGAAGACCGCGGAGCGCTTCTCGCGCGGGCGAATCAGCATGGAAGTGGACAAGGTGTACCGGAGCCTGTTCAGCCACGGGCGGAAGAAGCGGTACGCCGGGAAGGTCGCCTGGCCCACGGAAGGCGAGATCATGGTCCGAGGGTACGAGATCCGCCGGACCGACGCGTTCGACCTCCAGAGCGAAGCCCAGCTCCTCGTGTTCGACAAGATCCTCGACAACGACCCGGACGGAGCGATCGAACTCGCAAGGCGGATCGTCGCGGAGGTCCGCGACGGGCACCCGCCGCTCACGAACCCGGAGAAAGATCCGATCGAGATGCTGGTGATTTCCCGCACCGTGAAAGAGGAGAACCAATACGTGAACCCGGACTCGATGAGTAACGTCATCGCCGCGCGCAAGCTCGAACAGATGGGCGAGGAGTTCATGCCCGGGATGAAGGTCTCGTGGATCGTGACGGACCACAAGGAATCGCCGATGCAGGTCGAGCCGTACCTCTCCGGTGCGAAGTTCGAGAAGCGGCCGGACTGGGAGTACTATGCGCGTCGCGTCGCGCAGACCCTCGCCTATGTAACCGAGGTCTACGGCTGGGACGAGAAGGCCCTCCTCACGGGCAAGCGGTCGCAGCAGAAGTCGCTGTCCAGCGACGATTTCAACGAGGCCCTACCGGCGGAATCGCCTCGCCGGGCCGACAAGAAGCTCACGCTCGAGGATTTCTTCTGAGGGAGACGATGTCGGCGACGGACGCGCTGTGCCGCTACTGCGGGTGGGAAGGACCCGACCCGGTCCGAGATGCGCACGGAAGTCTGTTCTGCCCGCGATGCGGTCGGCCGGCGGACTACAAGCTCGTCGTCGAGGAGTTGAAGCGGCAAGGACTTTGGCGGGCGTGACGGATGGGTTCGCGACCGCCGCGCGTCGTCGCGATCGGCGACGGAATTGTCGACTTGGTCACACCCCCGATGGAGGATTTCGCGCCGGGCGATGTGCAGGCGGAGGTTCCCCGGTTCGATCCGTTGCCGGGGGGGAACGCGACCAACTTCGCGCTCCAGATGTCGAGCCTGGGCGCCTCGACGACCTTCATCGGGGCCGTGGGATCGGATTCGAACGCGAAGCTCCTGCGCGACCGGTATCGGGAGTACGGAGTCCGCGCGCGTCTCCGTATCGATCCAAGCCGACCCACCGGGAGCACGATGGCCTTGACCTGGTCCACCGGGAGGCGCGCACTCGTCACGAATCCGGGCGCGAACGCGAGGCTGCGGCTCTCGGACGTCCCGCTTCGGGCCATTCGAGGCGCCCATCATGTGCATCGATCCGGGTTCTGGTGGACGAGCGGCCTCGTCGGGAAGCCGACCGCGACGCTCCTCGCCCGCGCCCGACGGCTCGGGGCGACGACCTCGCTGGACGTGTCGACGGATCCCCAGGGGTGGCCCGCGGACCGCATTCAGGCGGTCCGCATCTGCCTCCCTCACGTCGACGTGTTCTTCGGGAACGAGACCGAGATTTGTGCAGTGGCCGGCGACAAGTCGCCGATTCGAGCGGGAAAGCGGCTTCGCTCGTTGGGGGCCGGCGAAGTCGTCATCCATCAGGGGGAGCGCGGGGCGACCCTCATCACGCCCTCCGGGGTCGTCCGGAGTCCCGCGTTCGATGTGGCGATCGACAATCCGACGGGATGCGGGGACGTGTTCAACGCAGCGTATGCGTACGCTAAATTGGCGCGGCCGTCCGTCGGCGAATCGCTGCGCTTCGCGAATGCCGCCGCCGCCCTTCACTTGCGGGATCGACGACGGCCGTACCCGACCCGCGGGGAGGTCCGCCGCTTCCTTCGACGATTCGCCCCACCCTAGGCAGATTTTCACTTTCACATATCTCCCTCTGCGGACGCCGTTCATATGGCCCGGCGGTGTACCATCTACCATGGCCCCGACCGCTTCGCTCGCGCAATCCGTGGTTCCGGCGGAGGCGTGGGAGATGCTGGGCCGCACCGATCTGGAGGCCTACACGTCGTGGGACTTCCCGTCGCAGGCCGCCGGCCATCCGGATGCGGGCGACGCATCGTTCAACGGCGTGACCCCCGCGGGGTGCGCGGCGAACCTGGTCCGTCGGTATTCGGGTCCCGGCGACCTCGTGGTAGATCCGATGGCCGGATCGGGGACGATCGGCGATGTGGCCCGGGCCCTCGGTCGACGGGCGGTCTCGTTCGATCTCGTGCCGCGACGGCCCCACATCCTCCGCGCGGATGCCCGTGCCTGGCCTGTCCCGACGAAGACCGCCGCGCTGGCGGTAATCGACTCCCCGTATTCGGACAACGTCGCATACAGCGCGGACCCCCGCTGTCTTGGTCGAATCTCGTGCCGCGACCCGCGTTTCTACGACGAGATGGAAAAGGTCGTCTCGGAAGCGCATCGGGTCCTCCGCCCCGGCGGCGTCCTCGGTTGGATTATCGCAGATGAGTACCGCGGTGGCGTGTACACGGCGGTAGGTTTTCGGCTTCTCAGCTTACTCGAGCGCCACTTCGAGCCCATCGACACGATTGTCCTGGTTCGCCACCATGATCGGTCTGCCTCCCCGATGTGGGAGCATCGGGCCCGGCGGTTCAACTTCTTCCTCCGCGGTTTCAAGTTCCTCTTCATCC
The DNA here is from genome assembly GCA_005878985.1 of Methanobacteriota archaeon. Taxonomy (GTDB): domain Archaea; phylum Thermoplasmatota; class Thermoplasmata; order RBG-16-68-12; family RBG-16-68-12; genus RBG-16-68-12. The sequence continues at coordinate 37,323 of VBMA01000126.1, read as the reverse complement.
TGCGGAGACAGGCTGGAGAATCGGGAGGTTGAAACTTGGGAACGGCACTCGAACGGACGAGCGAATTGTCGAGGGAGATCGTGCTCAGGCTGCGGAATCGACTGCAAATCGCAGCTGCGCGGCGAGATGACCGGATCGACGAGCGTGTAAGCGAGCATTGGATCTCATGGCGAAGTCGCAAGGGGAGTCGAATATTCGCTGAGATACGCCCCCTCGGAGAACGTGTTCAGATCTTTCTCCTGCCGTCCCCTCGAGAACTCCGAGACGGTTCCGGTCTCGCGAAACGCGCGCCGCCGACTCAAGGTTGGGGTTGGTTCCGGACGCGAGTCGAGGTGCGGTCCATCCACCAGGTCGCAGCGGCCGCCGCGCTAATTCATCAGTCCTATCTGCACGGGCTCGAGCCAAACGGGCGCAAACCTCGCCGACTCAGGCAACGCGTTCCGGTCTCGTGAAGGGGCGGCGCGGGCGGGCGGCGAGCTCGACGGCAACGCCCCAGTAGCTCCATGCGAGGAAGGCGCTACACGCAGCTACAATGGCCCCGAACACGAGATGCCAGTTCAGGAGTGGGAAGCCGCCGAGGGTCATCCAATTCGTGGCCGGAGGGTGTCCGGACATCGCGCCCATCGGGACGATGGCCTCCGCGATGATTGCCGCGATCGAGAGGGCTGCGACGACCCAGAGGCCAGCCCTCCGGTTCTGCGGGACGAGGGAATGCAAGGGCAGGAGCACAGCGGCGAGGAACGCGATCGCGGTCGCCCCGCTTAGCGCCAGAGTGACGGGCCCGAAGATCGACGGACCCCGAGAAAACATCCAACCCACAACGGAGAGCGAGGTGAGCAAGGCGAGCGTGAAGGCAAAAACCAGCGCCGTTCGATACCACTGCAAGACCGGAGCCGTCGTTCCGAGGACGACCTGCGCGGAGGGTCGCAACTTGTCGCATGCGATCAGCAGGAGGACTAACGCCGCAAGGGCCAGAAATGCCGCGGCGAGAGTGGTAATCCCTCCGGCTAGATTGAAGACGCCTGAGATCGGATCCGCGCGGTTCGACGTCTCCAACGCAAGCAGCCATAACCCCACGGACGCGCTCGCCATCGCCGCGGAGCCGGCATACACCGCCAACGCAACAGATAGCCACCGAAACGCTCTGGCGATTCCAGTCCGGACCACGCCGAACGTGGGAGTGTCGAACCATATGGATGGACCAGGCGCAGAATCCACGAACATGGTCGACGGAATGATGGCGTCCCCCAAATATCCAATTTGTGCCCACCGAACATTCGGGGATTCCTGTTCGCCGTGGTGGGAGGCCCTCCGGGACGTGCGTGTCTCCAGGAGAGCGGGCCGCCGCATGGAAGAAAGGGCTTAATAGTCTCGCCCCATTGGCGCGGCGCTTTCGACGTCCCTGGTCGGGAGTTGTACCTTCGGGCGAATCCGTAAATCCAGGGGGTTGGGAAATGGCCGACGAAACCCCAAAGGCTCCGGAACCGGAGCTGAGCATTGCCCCGGACGCAGAGGCGAAGCCGCCGGCTCGTCCGCGAAACCTATACACGTTCGTCAAGCAGGCGTGGAAAAATCCTGGGACCGGTGTGGTCAAGGAGACTCATTTTCAACGGATGGTCGAGTGGCGCCGCGGTAACGCGTTCGTCCGCGTGGAGCGGCCGACGAGGATCGATCGCGCACGCGAACTCGGTTATCGCGCAAAGCAAGGGTACGTCGTCGTCCGTGCAAGGGTCCGGCGAGGAGGCCGGCGAAGGCCACGGCCGATGGGCGGTCGACACCCGAAACGCCGCGGGCTCGTCAAGATCACGATGGCGAAGTCGATTCAGCGGATCGCGGAGGAGCGGACCGCCAAGCACTATCCGAACATGGAGGTCCTGAACTCGTACTGGGTCGGCGAGGACGGGATGCACAAGTACTACGAGGTCATCCTCGTCGACCCGAACCATCCCGCGATCCGGAGTGACCCGAAGATCAATTGGATCACCAATCCCGCGAACCGCGGGCGCGTCTTCCGGGGCCTGACGTCCGCGGGGAAGAAGGGCCGCGGGCTCTTGTACAAGGGCAAAGGAGCCGAGAAGATCCGGCCCAGCATTGGCTCGCACGATCGCACCGGCAAGTGAACGTCACGCCGATTCGATCTGGGCCGCGAGGCGTCCGACCTCCTCGTCCGAAAGTCCGATGACCGGCTCGAACAAAGGAACGTCGAGGCCCACGCGCCCTCCGGGATTGAACGAGGCCCATCGGGTCCCGAGGAACACCGCGTCCGCCCGGGTGATTTTCACCAGCTCCGCGAGGCGTCCGTCGGGCGGCAAGTCGAGGACCTTCAGACGGACGTCCCACCGGCGGAGGGGCTCGACGAGCGGTTCGCCTGGCGCCGTCGCGACGGCAATTCGACAGCCGCGCTTCATCCCCATCCACGCCGCGACCATGCCGTCGCGATTCTTGACTACCGCGAGGCCGCGGCCCTGGCTTCCGAGGGGGAGCCCGCCGGGTCCGGGCCAGATCTCCCGGAACACGAACGCGCGATTCTGGCGCACTTCGATGTGGATTTCGATATCGGGGTGGGACAGATTCACGCGCACCCCTGGATGGGCGAGACGCACGACATCGCCGAGGTCGCGGGCCAGGTCTTGGCTCGTGAACGGATGGGTACCTACGCGCCGCGTCCGAAGCGCGAACGTCTTCCCGGCCGCGAGGGACCACTTCGCCTCGGAGAGGACGACGTGCCGCAGCGATGCGAGGTCGGCATGCGTCTCCGCGGCGGGGCTGATTGAGACGACGCCGAACACCCGCGTGAGGATCGAGCGCGCTCGGGCCACGTCGTCCGCGTAGACATAGACGCGCGCCTCGTCGGAGTCCGTGATGCACTCGACGCCTTCGGCCGCGAAGAGATCCTGAATGTTCGCGACGAGCCGGTCGCGGAGCTGGCGGCGTACGAACCGGCTCTTCAACGCAATTTCCCCAAATCGCACGAGCAGGACCAATCCGGTCGCACCGTCCAAGTCCCGATATTTCTCGTCAGTAATTAATACGGCACCGACTTTCGCGTCGCGTGGACACGGTCCTGCTCTTGATTCAGGCCGGCCTCATTTTCGGCGTGGCGTTCATCTACGCGAACCTGGGCCTCGGCGGTGGCCTCTTGTTCGTGCCGATCCTCCTGTCCACCGGCGTGCCCGACAAGGATTTGGCGGTGCCGATCTCCCTCACCCTGACAATTGCGACGGCGACATCGTCCGTCATTAACCATCACCGGCGCGGACTCGTGGACTTCCGCCTCGGCCGCGTCCTCCTGACGGGCGCTCTCATTGGAGCCGTCGTGGGGACCGTCTTCACACTGAAGGTGCTGAATCAGGAAACGTTCGAGGCGTTCTTCGCCGCGGTGCTGATCGTCTTCGGACTGTACATGGTCCGAGACTGGGTGAAGAACGCCCGCTCCGTCGACGAGGACGATGACTCCGCGCTGACGCCGCCCCGGATCGGCGGCACGGCGGCCGCGACGGCGGGGTCCGGCTTCCTGTCCGGGAGCATGGGGATCGGCGGCGGCTTGCTGAACGTACCCCTTCTCGTCTACGTCCTCGGCCGAAAAACTCGGAAGGCGATCGGGACGTCGTCGCTGTTGATCATCCCGACGGCGGCGGTCGGCTTCGCCGCGTACGTGGTCGACCTGGCACTCCGCCCCGGGGGCTTCGCTTGGCCCGCGGAGTTCGTCCTGATCCCGATCTTGATGCCGGTCGTCTTCGTCGGCGCGTACCTCGGATCGCGGTGGGGCCTCGAGAAGTTGAGGACTCGATCCGTCGCGCTGCTCTTCATCATCGTCTTGTTCATCGCCGCTGCGAAGCTCGTCTTCGACCTTCTGTGATTGCGGAGGAAAGGCCTTATACGTCGCCGCGGGTGCGCCGCCTCGCCTGAGCCGAAGGGATGGGATGGACCGGACGGACGGGTCTCATTGGTTCTACTCGTACCTCCCGCAAGGCGTCGCCGGCGGCGCGACGTCGACCTTGATTCCGCTGTTCGCGTACGCACTCGGAGGATCGCTCCTCACGGTCGGGATCATCGCGGCCGCCACGAGCCTCGCGTCGGTCCCCGCCTTCATCCTATGGGGATCGCTCTCCGATCGCACCGCGCGCCGCAAGATCTTCCTCCTGATCGGTTTCCTCGGGAGCGGGCTCGCCCTCTTTGCGATGGCCCTCTGCGGGACCATGTCCCAGTTCTACCTCGCGAATCTCCTCGCGGGTTTCTTGGGCGCCGCGAGCGGCCCCGCCGGGACGGTCCTCCTCATGGAGACATCGAAGCGGACGGAATGGCCCGCGCGGCTCGCCCTCGTGAGTCGGATCGGAGCGATCGGGTGGGTCGCGGGATTGGGCATGGGGGTCGCATGGCTCGCCATCGGACCGGGACTGCTCAGCGCGGAGCTGTCGTCGATGCGCGCGCTCTTCGTGATCGGCGCCGCGCTCGGGCTGCTGTCCGGTCTCCTCGTCCAAGTCTGGACGCGGGAACCGGCGGTCCGCGTGGATCGCCGGGACGTGCACCTCACCGACGTCCATGCCCGCATCGAGCGCGGTCGATATCTGCCGATCCGCATCCTTCACTACATCAACCCGCTCGACTGGCGAAGGAAGGTGCGACTTCCGCACGCGCTGCGCATGTATCTCGTCTGCGTCTTCCTCTTGTTCGGCGGATTCACCGCGTTCTACGGGTTCTTCCCGATCTTCCTGAAGCAGTCGTACGGACTCGGGAGTCCCGAGATCTTCGCGGTATACATCGCGAGCCAGGCGACCTCGATCGCCGTGTATCCGCGCGTCGGCCGTTGGGTCTCGGCTCGCGGGGATCGGTCGACGCAGTTGTATGCGGCCGTGGGCCGATCGATGCTGTTCCCGTCGTTCCTGCTCGTCGGGATCGCGGCACTGCCGTACGGTGCGCGTCTCGGCGCGGCCATCGCGCTTCACGCTGGCGTGGGACTCTGCTGGGCCCTGATCAACGTCGCGGGCTCGATGCTCGTGTCACGACTCGCGCCCGAGAATGGCCGAGCGGAGGCGTTCGGGACCTACAACGCGGTCCAGGGTTTCGGGTCGATCCTCGGGCCCCTCCTCGGGGGATTCGCCGCGCAATACCTCGGATACGCGATGGCGTTCGGCACGAGCGTGGCCCTCATCCTCGGCGGCTGCGCGATTCTTGCGGCCACGCGCCTGTCGGAGATCGGAGCGCTCAGCGAAAACCGTAAATGAGGACCCGACTTCCGGCGGCCCGGCGCGCGGTGAAGGTCCTCATCCTGGGCGGATACGGCGCGATGGCCCAGTCGACGGTCCCGGATCTGCTCTCGAGTCCCGGGGTCGAGCGGGTCGGCATCGCCGGACGGAACGCCTCGAAGGCGAAGGCTTTCGCGGCTTCGCAACGGGATGACCGTGCGACCGCGGTCTCGGTCGACGCCCGCGATTCGGCCGACCTCGTGCGGGAGCTCAAGCACTGGGATTGTGTGGTCAATAGCACCTGGTACGATCTCAACGTCCCGATCACGGAAGCGGCGATCGCGGCGGGGATTCACTATTGCGATCTCGGAGGTCTGTATCACCAGACGCTTCGGCAGCTGAAACTGGATGCGCGCGCGAGGGACGCCGGCGTCACGTGCGTCCTCGGAATCGGCTCGACGCCCGGCACGATGAACGTCATGGGCATGTACGGCGCGAGCAAGCTCGACACAGTGTCCAAGGTGCAACTTCGGAGCAGCGGCGCCGTGGTGGCCGGCGGAGAGCCTGGAAAATTTGTTCCACCCTACGCAATCCGTACAATCTTCGACGAGTTCTCCCTCGATGCGCCGATCCTTCGGAAGGGGAAGATCCGGTTCGTGCCTGCCCTGTCGGGCCTTGAACGGTCCGAGTTCATGCCCCCGGTCGGGGTCGTCGAAGGATACTACACGATCCATTCCGAACTCGCGACGATGCCGAAGACGATTGCGAAGGGAGTTCGGGAGATGGACTTCATCGTCGCCTTCCCGCCCCCATTCCGCGAGACGGTCGCGACCCTCGTCCGTTTGGGCCTCGCGAGCCGCGAGGAAATCGTCGTCGAGGGGACGAAGGTCCGCCCGTACGATGTCACCTCAAGCGTGATTGATGGACTGCCGAAGCCGAGGGAGCCCGAACTCGACGTCGACATCCAGCGTTGTGTCCTCGTGGGCAAGAAAGATGGGAATCCGATGACGATGCGCTACGAAGCGATCACCTGGCCCCATAAGAAATGGAACATCGGCGGGGGTGTCGTCGACACGGGCGTCCCACCCTCGATTGCTGCCCAATGGATGGTGAACGGCTTGGTCAAGCGGAAGGGCGTCATTCCGCCCGAGGTCGCGTTCGATCCGTTGCCATACTTTAAGGAGCTCTCGGCTCGAGGCCGAGGCATCCAGATCGTCGAGTACGCGGAGGGCACCCGGGCCCTCAACTGATCCGAATCCGTTCTCAGGCGGGTTCGGGACGCTCTCTACACGCTCGGTGGCGTCGGGGTCTCGCCGTAGACGGCCGCCTGCTCCCCGACGGCCTGGAGTTGGACCGTCGGCGCCTTTTCCTTGTGCCGCCCGGCTTCCTTCCCGATCGCCGCGAACGCGTTGTCGGCGACCTCAAGGGCCCATTCGATGTCCTCCTCCGTGTGCTCCGTGCAGATGAACGCGCGCTCGCCCGTATTTGGGATGCCGAAGAGGACGTTGTTCCCGAGGCAGTGGATGAACCAGTTCCACCATCGCCGCGTGTTCGCACTCAGCGTGTCCCGGAAGTTTCGGATCTCGTCTTTCGTCGTGAAGTAGACGTTCCCGATGGACCCGACGTACTCGACCCAGGCCGGGATGCGGCGGTCGTCCGCGAGATCCTGAAGCCCACTGTAGAGCTGCCGACCGAGGCCGTTGATGTGATTGTAGTATTCCGGATGCTCTCCGAGGATCTCGAGCCCCTTGAGGCCCGCGGCGACGCTGATCGGATGGCCGTTGTACGTCCCCGCGTGGAACGTGGCGTACTTCCAGCCGCGGCCCGGTTCGAGGACGTTCATGATCTGGGCCTCGCCCCCGAAGCCTGCGAGCTGGAACCCGCCGCCGGCGATCTTGCCGAACGTCGTCATGTCCGGGCGGATGTCGTAGTACTCCTGTGCGCCTCCGTAGGCGAGGCGGAAGCCGGTAAGGACCTCGTCGAAGATCAGGACGATGCCCTTCTTCCGCGTGAGCTGTCGCAGGCGCTTGAGGTAATTGGCCTTGGGCGCAATGACCCCGGGGCCGCAGAGCACGGGCTCGATGATCAGCGCGCCGACCTCGTCCTCGTTCTCTTCGAGGATCGCCGCGGTGGCCTCGATGTCGTTGTACGGGAAGATCACGACCAGGTCGGAGACGGCCTTCGGGATCCCACGGCCGTACGGGATGGCGCGGTAGCCGTTCATGCGACTCGCGGTGCGGCTGTCCATGTCGAGGCTCTGCAACACGTAGTCGTGGGCTCCGTGGTACGCCCCTTCGGCTTTCGCGATCTTGTCGCGGCCCGTGTACGCCCGCGCGGTTCGAAGCGCATGCATCGTCGCCTCGGTGCCGCTGTTGCACAGCCGCACTTTCTTCATCGACGGCACGGCCTTCCGCACTGCTTGGATGTAGTCGATGTAGAGCTCGCTCGTCACCCCGAGCATCGATCCGGACTCGAGCTGCTTGATCACTTCGAGGGCGATGTCCCGGTTGTTGTGGCCGAGGAGCAGGGCGCCGAAGCCCATCATGAGATCGAGGATCTTGTTGCCGTCGACGTCGTAGATGTAGCCGCCGTCGCCGTAGTCGGCGAGGAACGGATGCGGCTTGAAGTACCGGACATTGCTCTCGACGCCGCCAGGCGTGATCCGAACGGCGCGCCGCCAGAGCTGCCCGCTCTTCTTGTGTCGCGTCAGATACTTCCGGCTGAACTTCTGGGACGGCAACGGATCACCTCCAAGTGAAAACAAGGTCGGCGCGACCGCCGACGCACGGGATTCGAGGTCGCCGAAGACCTGAGAATCCCGGTTCACTTGGGCATTCCTAAAAGGCGTCTGGAAATATGAAAAGCTTTCGCGCACAGTTCGCGCTTTGTATATCAAATGTGAAAGAATAGAAAAGTATAGTCGGAAGCTATCCAAGGGCACGACCGACGTCGGGCTCTGGTCCAAGCTCGACGAAGATGCAGTTCATAAGGCGGCGGTACAAAGCGGTCCGTCGGAAGCCATTATGGACCCTCGGTGGCACCCGCCCGGTTCCACTCGAATGTCCATTTCTGTCCTTCCGGGATCAGGGGAATTCGACGACTCGCTCCGTTCATGGAATCGAGGGGGCCGGCCAACGCCCAACGGAGGCCACGGACCAGCGACCAGCGCGGCCCCTCATAGCAACCGCCGTGAGACTTGACTTGATGCGTGGGGCAGGATTTGAACCTGCGAACCCCTACGGGACAGGATTCTGAGCCCTGCGCCTTTGACCAAGCTGGGCCACCCACGCACGGCGTAGCCGGAGGCGATTTCGCGGGCTCGTAATAATCTTGCGGTGGGACGCCGGGAGCAGGTTCTAAGCGGTCTCCGCCTATCCTGAGGAGACGTGCTCGAAAGACGTGAAGCGCGACTCTTCCCGGGGTTGCGCCGCGATGACGCGTGGGGGAAGGCTTGGGACTGGTGGGGGCGCCAAGGATTCCATCTCGCGAAGACGGGACCATACCGGTTCCACGGGTCCTCCCATTACGCGCGGATCGGATTGCGCCGCGAATTCGACTTGATCTTGGACGACGTCTCGGGCGGATTGAACGTCGACCTGACGTTCAGAGCGCAGATTACGGATGAAGGCCTCATCGCCGGTGCCGTCGCCGCGGTGTTCCTCCTTCCGGTCGCGGTGCTGGGTGGTGCGGTGTCCTATTCGGAATACGAGACGGACGCTCAGACCTTGATCGTCGCCTTCTGGCAATTCCTCTCCGTGCCGTCCGGAGCCGCGACGGACAGACCGACATCCGCGATGCCGGCGAAATGCACGGGCTGTGGTGCTGCGCTTCTCCCGGACTGGAAAGTGTGCCCCTACTGCGGACGAACCCGAGACTGAGCGGACTGCGGTGGCGATCGATGTCTCACCGGTGCCGTTTCATGATTTTCATGAAGCCATTCGAGTCGAAGACTTCGAGCTGTCGATCCGCGAGCGTAGACCGGAAGTCATCCCACGTGATGACTTCGATCCGGTTATTCCGACCTTTCGTGAATTGAATGCCATCGGTCCCTTTGACTCGGCCGGGCCTCAATCCCTTCTTCTTTGCCTTCTCGATGGCCTCCTCGATGCTCACGGGTTCCATGACCATCCGATCCCTCCTCGACGGGTCCGACTCGCGCGCGTTTGCATCCGGGCGTCGCTATATAATGGTTGTTTCAGGGAGGCGGTCGGTCGCGCCAGAAGACTTTCTAACGCACCCGTCGTATGTCGATTGGTGCCGCGGTTCGGTTCATCCGGGATCCGGGGACTGGGCAACGTCGACGTGACCCCCGACCTCGCGCTCCATGTCGGGATGATTCTCGGAGAAGCGTACGGAGGCACGATTGTCGGACACGATCCGCGCGTCACCGGGCCGATGCTCGTCGAGGCGCTCACCGCGGGACTCCTCTCCTCGGGCGCGTCCGCGGTCGAAGCGGGTCTCGTCTCGACGCCGACCTTGGCCCGAGGAGCCCGTGCATTCGCGTGCGGGGCGGTCGTCACGGCATCCCACAACCCCGCTCCGTACAACGGAATCAAGTTGTGGAATCCAGACGGGATGGCCTTCGATGAGGACCAGCAGCGCGAGATTGAGGCGGCGCTCGATCGAGGCCATTTCCCGACGCCCTCCTGGGACCACTTCGGTTCGGTGATGTCTCGTCCCGACTTGGTCGAGCAGCACGTCGAGTCAATCCTGAAGGATGTGGGGACGGCAAAGCTTCGTGTCGTCGTCGACTGCGCGTGCGGTGCGACAGCCACGATCACGCCGTTCCTCCTGCGGCAGATGGGATGCGATGTGATCGCCATCAACGCGCAGGCGGACGGACACTTCCCGGGTCGTGATCCCGAGCCGCTCGAAGAGAATCTCGCCGTCCTCTCGTCGACCGTTCGTGCGGTCCACGCAGACCTCGGTATCGCCCATGACGGCGACGGGGATCGCATGGTGGCCGTTGACCGCGAGGGTCGATTCGTCGGCGGGGACGCGCTCCTGGCGCTCTTCGCCCGCGAGGAAGTCCGACGCGGTCTCGTCGTGCCCGTGGATGCGTCGATGGTCCTCGACGATCTCCTCCCGAAAGCGAAGATCTGGCGCACACGGGTCGGCGACGTCTACGTGGCCGCGGAGCTCAAGCGTCGCGGGGCCGATTTCGGAGGCGAACCCTCCGGGACGTGGATTTTCCCGAAGGCGACCCTGTGCCCCGATGGCGTGTACGCCGCAGCGCGGCTCGTCGCGATGGTCGCCCACCGTCCGCTCGACGCGATGGTGCGAGACGTCCCTCGCTATCCGGTGCTTCGCGGATCGGTCTCGTACGATCCATCGAAACGCGAACGGATCGAATCCCGTCTCGACGTCGTCTTGCGTGCGCTCGGTGGCGAAGTGAGCACCGTCGATGGATGGCGGCTCCAGCGTTTCTCGGGGACCGAGCCGAAGATTCGACTGACCGCCGAGTCCCGGGACGCGGCCAGAGCAAACGAGATATATTCCACGGTCCTATCGAGCGCGAAAGGCGCCACCGAATGAAGGCCGTGGTCCTCGCGGCCGGAGAGGGCACCCGGATGCGTCCCCTCACGGCCAATCTTCCGAAGCCCCTTCTCCCGGTGGCCGGAAAGCCGTTTCTCCGGCACACGTTGGAGGCGCTCCGCTCCGCGGGCATCACGCAGGTGGCCGTCCTCATCGGCTGGCAAGGCCACCGGATCCGCGAGAGCCTCGGAGACGGCGAGGCCTTGGGCCTCTCGATTGCGTACGAGGAGCAGACGGAGCGGCTCGGGACCGCCCATGCGATCGGATGCATGCGGTCTCACGCGGACGGCCCGTTCTTGAGCGTGAACGGCGACGTGGTGGTTTCGGGGGAGGCCCTCGCCGCGATGATCGCCTACCACCGGAAGGTCCGCGCTCCTGTGATTGCGCTGGCGGAGGTCCCCAATCCCGGGGCGTTCGGCGTGGTCGAGGTGAACGACGGAAAGGTGACCGACCTCGAGGAGAAACCGCGTCGGCCGAAGTCGAACCTGATCAACGCGGGCATCTACGCGTTCGACGAGGACATCTTCCCTCTGATCGACAAGACCCCGAAGTCCCCTCGCGGCGAGTACGAGATCACCGACACGATTCGTGCGCTGATGGAGACCCGGGACGTCTACGGATTCCGCCTCCCGGGCGAATGGATCGATGTCGGTCGGCCGTGGGACCTCCTGCGCGCGAATGCGGCGCTCCTCGCCCCGCTGAAGGGGGCGAACCATGCCGACGTCGACGGAGGCGCGACCTTGGTCGGCGAGGTCCTCGTCGAGGCGGGCGCGCGGGTCCGACGGGGCGCGTACATCGAGGGCCCCACCGTCATTGGCCCGGGCGCGGAGATCGGCCCGAACTGCTACATCCGGCCGTCGACGTCCATCGGCGCGAAGGCGAAAGTGGGAAACGCGTGCGAAGTGAAGAATTCCATCCTGATGGCGGGCACCCACGTCCCCCATCAGAACTACGTCGGCGATAGCATCCTCGGAGAGCGCTGCAATCTCGGCGCGGGGACGAAGGTCGCGAACCTCCGGCTCGACGAGGCGCCGATCCGCGTCGTGTGGAGGGGATCCGAAGTCGACACGGGACTCCGGAAGCTCGGCGTGATCATGGGGGACGACGTGAAGGTCGGCATCAACGCGTCGATCGACGCGGGCACGATCATCGGGGAGGAATCGTTCCTCGGTCCGGGCTCCCACGCCCGCGGGAATATCGCGCCCCGAAGCCGGATTTTCTGAGGTGCGGGGGTGAAGATTGCCCAGGTCTCACCGTGGTTCTTCCCGCACCTTGGCGGCGTCGAGAGCCACGTGCGCTCGGTGTCGCGGGAACTCGCGGCCCGTGGCCATCAGGTGACGGTCGTCACATCGCGCCACGACCCATCCCTCCCGTCGGAGGAGAACCTTGACGGGTTCCGGGTCGTCCGCGTCAAGCCGCGACTGGTCGTCATGCGCACCCCGATCACGCCGAAAATGCGCGCGAACCTGCGCAGCCTTCCGGTCGACGTCGTCCACGCCCATTCCCCGCCGCCGCTCGCCTCCTACTATGCCGGCGCCGTCGCCGGAGAGCGAGGCACACCGTACATCGTCACGTACCATTGCGACGTCGAGCTGCCTTCCGCGTTGGGGACCCTGGCCGAGTCCATCTACCGACGGAGCCTCGGCGAATCCACCCTCCGGAACGCGGCCCAGGTCATCGTCACGACCCGGACGTATGGTGCGACGAGCCGGGCAGTCTGGCGGTACAACCCGGTCGTCGTGCCCAACGCGGTCGATCACCGCCGGTTTCGTCCGGACGTCGACGGGAGTGCCATTCGCGAGCGTCTGAACATCCCGCGCGAGGCGCCCGTCGCGCTCCTCGTCGGTCGGATCGTCCCGCACAAGGGAGTCGAGCACTTCATCGAAGCCGCGCGGTTCGTGCCGGACGCCCGGTTCCTGGTCGTCGGTGAAGGTTCCCTCCTCGAGGCGATGAAACGCTTCGCCGGGACGATGGGCGTGGCCGATCGAGTCCGCTTCCTCGGACGCGTCTCCGACGAAAACCTCCCGAAGGTCTACGCGGCGTGCGACGTCTTCGTGCTCCCGAGCGTGTCGCGGCTCGAGGCGTTCGGGATTGTCGCGCTCGAGGCGATGGCCACCGCTAAACCGGTCATCGTCGCCGACATCCCCGGGGTCCGTGAGGTGATCCAGGACGGTCGGGAGGGGCTCCACGCGGACCCGATGAATGCGCGGGACCTCGCGGAAAAGATCCGGCGGCTCCTCGGGGACCCGGAGGCCCGCCGGGTGATGGGCGAGCGCGGCCGGGAGAAAGTCCTCGCTTCGTTCGGCATCGAGCGGGTGACGGACCAGATCGAGAGCGTTTATCGGACCGCCCTCGGCCGACGGACCGCCCCTACGTTACGACCTTGAGCGCCGTCCGCTGCCCCTTGTTCGTCCACGCGGCCCACGAATCCTCGGTGTACGGGTAGCCGGTGATCAGGTGGATGCCGCCGAACTTGTTGAACAGGGCCCGGTCCTCGTCGGACGGCTCATAGACGCCGCTGGGATGGGAGTGGACCGTGCCGACGACCGAGAAATCAGCAGGGAGGGTGTGGAGCTGGAAGATCGCGTGGCGCTTCCCGCTGACCGTCCCCGGGACCAGGATGAGTTCCGTGATCGTGCCTTCCTCGGCCCGAAGGATCGCGCCGAACTCGCGGGGATACATGTCGCGGGACGCCTCCAAGATCATCCGCAAGGTCTTGCGGGCGATGGCCGTCACACGCTTCATCGGACGTCCTCACTGCCGGGACAGCTTTTCCTCGATGCGTCGGTAGAAATCGTCCCGAAAACGGATGAACTTGGCGCGACGCTCCGAGCCGGTCAGGACGACGTCTTCCGTCCCTTTCATGGTGGACTCATGCTGTCCGTCCATCACCAGGAGGCATTCTTTCGGCTTCCTCAGCCGGATGTGAACCGAGCCCGAAGCGGGGAACACATGCGGACGCGACGCCGGCTTGAACGGCGCGATCGCGGTCACGATGATCGCTTCGACCTGCGGGTCCACGATCGGCCCGCCTGCGGACATCGAGTAGGACGTGGATCCGGTCGGGGTCGCGACAATCACGCCGTCCGCGCGCACCCGCTCCACCAACTCGTCGTCAAGGCGAATCTCGAAGTGGCGGATCTTCGCGACCTGAGCGGTATGGACGACCGCTTCGTTCGTGCAGTCGAACATCCGCTCGCCGTCCACGGTGACCTTGAGCCGCATTCGCTCTTCAACCTTGTAGTTCCCGCGCGCGATTCGGTCCAGGTATTCGTCGACCTCCTCTGCGTAGACCTCCGCGAGGAAGCCGAGGGACCCGGAGTTGATTCCGAGCACTCTCGACTCCGAGAGTTGCAAGGCTCGCAAGATCGTCCCGTCCCCTCCAATCGCCAGCATCACGTCCGCTTTCATGTGTGCGAGTGGGATCCCTTTCCGACCCAAAGCGCGTGCCAGGTCCGACTCGAGCAGTACTTCCTGGTGTGACTCCAGCTTGGCCAGGACCCGTGTCGCGCACTCCATCGCGCTGGGGATGTGCGGGTTCGCCGTGATCCCGAACTTCATGCAAGGGCCTCCCAGGTCCGGCGGTCTCCTACGGCGGCGAGGTCTGTGCGTGCCGTCGAAGTGAGGGGCATGTCGAGTTCGTTGCCCTTGAGATCGAGGACGAGCCCGCCAGCCTCGCGGACGATGAGCACGCCTCCGGCGATATCGACCGCGCGAAGTTTCGTCTCGGGGAGTTTGGAGTGCATGTAGTACAGGTCGACCGCCCCGCGGGCGACGAGGCACAGATCCAGCGAGGCGGCTCCGAGGACCCGGACTCGGCGGGCTTGGCTCGCGACCCGCGCGGCATCGGGCGCCGCCTGCGTACCGAGGTAGACGCTGAAGATGAGGTCGTCCAAATCGACGGGACGGACTCGGATCGACCGGGCGTTCAGGAACGCCCCGCCCCCCTTCGCCGCGTAGTACGTCGCGCCGGAGACGAGGTCTCGGACGAGGGCCTCTTGGACGTCCGAAAGCCGCTCGTGTCCGATTGCCAACGAGACGGAGTACGCCGGGACGCCGCGGATCGCATTGTGGGTTCCGTCGATCGGATCGAGCACGAGCGTGGCCTTTCCACCGCGTTCGATGTAACCGGCTTCCTCGCTCAGAACGTTCAGCGCTGCCCCTTCGTAGTCGAGTACTTGCAAGACCGTTTCCTCCGCGAGTCGGTCGATGCGCGCGCTCGGCGCGCTATCGGCCCCGCGGCCCACGACTTCGGCGGGATCCCCCCGAAACGCTTCGACCGCGTGCTGAACGGCGTCCGCGAGTTCCAAGAGGAGTCCCTTCATCGGGCGACCTACCGCCTTTCTTCATATAGAATTATGGCCAGGCCGAGAGCGAAGGCGCGATTGCGAGTCCTCCAGGGACGCGAAGACTCAGCGCGCAATTTCCCAACGGGCCATGGCGAGGACGAGAATGGCGAAGGCAAACCCGCAGGCGCCACAGACCGGGCCCTGCCACGCGGCCGTAATGACGTTCGCGAGGATCAGGAGGACGGTGATTCCAGACACGACAAGTCCGATCGCTGCGGCCGTGAAAACCGGATCCTTGAAAGCGAGGTCTTCGGGTCGAACGGGGGCAGGCGGGGGTCGATGGCGATCGTAGGTCCAGAAGTTCGCAAACGCGATCATCATCCCGAGATATCCGGTATAAAGCGTCTTTCCGCCGACGATGACGGAAGCAAAGAACAAGGTGGCCCCGCCTATGAATAAGAATGGAGCGAACTTTCGCCACTTCGACCCCACGAACAATGCAAGGAACCCGCCAAGAAGGAGCCCTAACCAGATGGCGAGCATTATCCAATTCCGGACATAAACTGCGACAGTAAGAAGTCCCGCGAGGTACAGGTTGACCGAGACGATTTGGACGGCCGTAATCAACCGCGTTGTGCTCAATCTCTAGGAGAAAGGTCGAGGAGGCACCATCAATGTTCCGACGGATTTCCGGCGAGCCAGGGCCGCGATCCGAGGAGCCAAGTCGGAGTGTTATCGAGCTGGCGGTCATCGCTATGATTATATAGAAGTACCAACATAGGCAGAATCCCGAATTCCGTATTCGGAGAGATTTACATGATGCCAGCAGGAACGCCGATATTGGTTCTGAAGGAGGGGACGCGCCGCGAGCGCGGCAAGGGAGCGCAGTTCAACAACATCGCCGCCGCGAAGGCGGTTGCCGATGCGGTGCGCTCGACTTTGGGCCCCCGCGGAATGGACAAGATGCTCGTGGACAGCCTCGGGGACGTCGTCATCACAAACGATGGCGTCACGATCCTCAAGGAGATCGACATTGAACACCCCGCGGCGAAGATGCTCGTCGAGGTCGCGAAGACCCAAGACGAGGAAGCCGGGGACGGCACCACGACGGCCGTCATCTTGGCCGGGGAGCTACTCAAGAAAGCGGAGGACCTGATCGACCAGAACATCCATCCGACCGTGATCGCGGCCGGGTACCGCCAGGCCTCGGAGAAGGCCCGCGAGGTCCTCGAGAAGGTCGCGAC
Source organism: Methanobacteriota archaeon (assembly GCA_005878985.1). Taxonomy (GTDB): domain Archaea; phylum Thermoplasmatota; class Thermoplasmata; order RBG-16-68-12; family RBG-16-68-12; genus RBG-16-68-12. Next base: position 21,069 of record VBMA01000126.1, on the reverse strand, counting down.
GAAGATTTCCATCAAGGACCTTGATGTCCTGAAGAAGGTCGGGATGACTTCGATGTCGTCCAAGTCCGCGAGCGGCCACAAGGAGCTCCTGGCGGACATCGCCGTGAAGGCGGTGACGACGGTCGCGGAGCAGCGAGCCGACGGATCGTACTTCGTGGACGATGACAACATCCAGATTGTGAAGAAGCAGGGCGGTTCGATCGCGGACACGCAGCTGGTCGACGGCATTATCGTCGACAAGGAACGCGTGCACCCCGGCATGCCGAGCGAAGTGAAGGACGCAAAGATCGCCCTCGTGGACGCGGCCCTCGAGGTCAAGAAGACGGAGATCGACGCGAAGATCGAGATCACGGACCCGACCCAACTCCAAGCCTTCCTGAACGAGGAAGAGTCGATGCTCAAGCGCATGGTCGAGATCGTGAGGAAGAGCGGCGCGACCGTGATCTTCTGCCAGAAGGGGATCGACGACCTCGCACAGCACTACCTTGCGAAGCAGGAGATCTACGCGGTGCGCCGGGTCAAGAAGTCGGACATGGAGAAGCTCGCGAAGGCGACCGGTGGGAAGGTCGTGACGAAGCTCGACGAGCTGGCGAAGGACGACCTGGGTTTCGCCAAGCAGGTCTACGAGAAGAAGATCGGCGATGACCAGATGACCTTCGTGACGGGCTGCAAGAACCCGAAGGCCGTTTCGATTCTCCTGCGCGGAGGTACCGAGCACGTCGTCGACGAGCTCGAGCGGTCCCTCGAGGACGCGACGAGCGTTGTCGCGGTCGCGATCGAGGACGGCAAGGTCATCACGGGCGGCGGTTCGAGTGCAATGGAGATTGCCTTGGCCCTTCGAGACTTCGCATCGACCGTGGGTGGGCGCGAGCAGATTGCCATCGAAGCGTTCGCGGACGCCGTCGAGGTCATCCCGCGGACCCTCGCCGAGAACGCAGGCTTGGACCCGATCGACATCCTGATCGAACTGCGCCAGCAGCACAAGAAGGGGACCAAGACCGCGGGGATTAACGTCTTCAGCGGCAAAGTCTCCGACATGAAGAAGGAGAACGTGATCGAGCCGATCCGCGTCGGGAGCCAGGCCATCTCCTCGGCGACGGACGCCGCGGTCATGGTGCTTCGAATCGACGACGTCATCGCAGCCAAGTCCGGCGGCGGCGGAGCCCCGGGCGGCGGCAAGGGCGGCGAAGGCGGCGACGGGGGCGAAGGCGAGGAGTTCTGAGGGGCCCCTTGCGGGGCCTCGGTGGTCCCCATGGTCTCGGAACCGTCCGGCGAGGGGGAGCGTCCCTCCCCCAACGCCATCGACCGCATCGTCGGGCGCCTCGGCGCTCACCGGAGCCTCCCCGCGGTGGGAGCGACGAGCCCGGCCGCGTTGGGGCCTCCCTCGCCCGTCGCGGACGAGAGCCATCTGACCCGGGAGCCCGTCTCGGAAGTCGTCGTGGACCCGTCCTCGATCTACGTCACCCTCGAACTCCGCGGCGCGTCCAGCGAGACCTTGGAAGTCACCACGACCCAGCATCGCCTCACGGTGCACGCCCTGGACGCGGAAGGACGGGTATTCCATCGCGAGATCGAACTGCCCCAGCCGGTCGAGCCGGACGGGGTCAACGTCACGTACCGGAACGGCGTCCTCGACGTGACCCTCCGTCGGGTCCGCGCCCATCGCACCCGATTCAAGCGAGGTACCTGAGATGAACGAGAAGTCTCCCGCGCTGCAGGACGAAGACGAGGCGCAGGACGCCAGGGTTCCGGAATCGACCGGCGCCCCTCCGAGGGACGAACTCGCAGAGCTGCGCCGCCAAAACGAGGAACTGCTGACGAAACTGAAGTATCTCCAGGCGGAGTTCGAGAACTACCGCAAGCGGGTCGACCGGGACGCCGCGACGGTCGTGAAGTTCGCTCATGAACTGCTGCTTTCGCGCCTCCTGCCGGTCGTCGACGAAATGGACGCGGCGGTCGCGGCGCTCGACGGCGAGGCCGGGGACGGCGTCCGGATGGTCCGTGACAACCTGGTGAAAATCCTCCAGGAAGTCGGCCTCCAGGAGATTCCGGCGAAGGGGCGGGTCTTCGACCCGTACGAGATGGACTGCATCGAGCAAGTGCCCGATCCCGAGCTGAAGGACGGCACCGTGAAGGCGGTCGTGCGGAAGGGCTTCCGACTCCACGATCGCGTCTTGCGTCCCGCTCAAGTCATCGTCGTCAAGAACAGAGGTGAAACAAATGGCTAAGATCATTGGAATCGACCTCGGCACGACCAACTCCGAGGCCGCGTACATGGAAGGGGGAACGCCGCGAATCATCCCGAGCGCGGAGGGCAGCGCGTACGGAGGGAAGATGTTCCCGTCCGTCGTGGCCTTTACGAAAGATGGGATCCTCGTCGGTGAACCGGCGAAGCGCCAGGCGGTCCTGAACCCCGATCGGACCGTGATGCAGATCAAGCGGAAGATGGGGACGGACCACAAGGTCCGGATCGACGGGAAGGATTACACGCCGCAGGAGATCTCCGCGATGATCCTTCGGAAGATCAAGACGGACGCGGAGGCGTTCCTCGGCCAGCCCATCAACCAGGCGGTGATCACGGTGCCGGCCTACTTCAACGACAACCAGCGGCAGGCCACAAAGGATGCGGGCAAGATCGCCGGCCTGGACGTCCTCCGTCTCGTCAACGAGCCGACGGCGGCCGCCTTGGCGTACGGCCTCGACAAGAAGGGAGAAGGCAAGATCGCGGTCCTGGACCTTGGCGGCGGCACCTTCGACGTGACGCTGATGGAGATGGGCGAGGGCGTCTTCGAGGTCATCGCGACGGCAGGGGACACCCAGCTCGGCGGCATGGACATGGACAACGCCATCGTCCAGTGGCTCGTGGCCGAGTTCCGCGCCGAGCACGGCGTGGACATCTCGAGCGACAAGCAGGCGATGCAGCGGCTCCGCGACGCGGGCGAAAAGGCCAAGATCGAGTTGACGAGCGCGACCGAGACGACGATCAACTTGCCGTTCATCGCCCAGAAGGCCGGGCAGCCGGTGCACCTGGAGAAAAAGGTCACCCGCGCGAAGCTCGAACAACTGATCGAGCCCGTGCTGAATCGTCTCGACGCCCCGATTCGCCAAGCATTCAAGGACGCCGAGTGGCAGTACCGGGACGTCAATCACGTTATCCTGGTCGGAGGGCCGACGCGCATGCCGGCCGTCCAATCCCGATTCGAGAAGATCCTCGGTCGGCCTGCGGAGCGGACGGTCGACCCGATGCAGTGCGTCGCGCTCGGCGCGGCGATCCAGGCCGCGGTCCTCAGCGGCGAGGTGAAGGACATCCTCTTGCTCGATGTGACCCCCCTGAGCCTCGGCGTCGAGACGAAGGGCGGTATCTTCACGAAGCTGATCGAGCGGAACACGACGATCCCGACGCGGAAAAGCGAGATCTTCACGACCGCGGCGGATGGTCAGACGAGCGTCGAGGTCCACGTGCTCCAAGGCGAACGCGCCATGGCCGGGGACAACGTGAGCCTGGGTCGGTTCTATCTCACGGGCATTCCGCCGGCCCCCGCAGGCGTCCCGAAAATCGAGGTCACCTTCGACATCGACGCGAACGGAATCCTGAACGTCTCCGCGAAGGACATGGCGACCGGCAAGACGGAGAAGCTCACGATCGTGGCCCCCCAGCGGATGGACAAGGGAAAGATCGACTCCGCGGTCCGGGATGCGGAGAGCCACGCGGAGGAGGACCGGCGTCGCCGCGAGTTCGTGGAGCTTCGGAACCATGCCGACCAACTCGTCTACGCGACGGAGAAGCTCCTGAAGGAGCACGGCTCCGCCATCTCGGAAGGGACCCGCAAGGCCGTCGAGGAGAAGCTCGAGGCCCTCCGGAAGGTCCTGACGACGGACGACATCTCGGTGCTCCGCGCCGCGATCGACTCCCTGAACCAGGAGGCGCAGAAGATCGGCGTCGAGATGTACGGAAAAGGCGGACCGGCGGAAGCCCCGCCGCCGGGCGCCGGCGACTCGGGCGGATCATCGGACCCGGGCGTCGTGGACGCGGACTTCGAGGACGTGGACAAGAAGTGAGCGGGGCCGTCCCGCGGGAAGAAGCGCCACATGGCCGACGAAGACTACTATGAGAGGCTCGGCGTCCCTCGCGGGGCGTCCCAGGACGAGATCAAGCGGGCGTACCGCCGGCTCGCGAAGAAACACCATCCGGACCTGAACAAGGACAACCCGAAGGCCGCGGAAGAGAAGTTCAAGCAGATCTCCGAGGCCTACGAGGTCCTCGCGGACGACGAGAAGCGTCGCATCTACGACCAGTTCGGCGCGGACGGCCTCAAGCAGCAGGTCTGGGGCGGCGAAGGCTTCGACTGGTCCCGGTTCACCCATGCCGGGGATGTCGAGGACATCTTCGGCCGGGACCTGTTCGCGTCGTTCTTCGGTCAGAGCGGGGGGCTCGGTGGCTCCCTGTTCGAGCAGTTCTTCGGCGGTGGGTCGGTCGCCCGACGTCGCGGCCCGGCGCCCGGCCAAGACGCGCGCGTCGAGGTCGAGCTGGGTCTCGAGGAGGTCGCTCGAGGCGGACGGAAGGAGGTCACGGTCCATTACCCCATGACCTGCCCGGCGTGCCGGGGTACGGGGGCCGAAGGGGAGCGCCTCGTCACCTGTCCGACGTGCAACGGCCGGGGCCAGGTGAGCGCCTCCCAGCGGCGGGGCTACAGTCAGTTCATCACGATCACGACGTGCCCGAAGTGCAACGGTCGCGGCCAATGGCCGGAGCGACCGTGTCCGCGGTGCCACGGGGAGGGCCGGATCGCGGAAACGCGGACGATCGCCGTGGAGATCCCGCCCGGCGTCCCGGACGGCGTCCAGCTCCGGGTCCCCGGCCGCGGTCTCGCGGGAGACGCCGGGGCGCCGCCCGGCGACCTCTACGTGGCGGTCCGTGTCCGGCCGCACGAGCGCTTCGCCCGCGAAGGCGACGACATCCTGTTCGAACTGCCAATCTCCTTCACTCAAGCGGCCCTGGGCGCGGAGGTCGAGGTGCCGACTCTGGACGGCACGAGCCGCCTGCGGATCCCTGCGGGGATCCAGAGCGGCACGATCCTCCGCCTCCGGGGAAAGGGCCTCCCGCGGTTCCAAGAATCGGGTCGGGGAGACCAGTTGGTCCGCGTGATCGTGCAGACGCCGAGTCGGTTGTCGGCGGAGGAGCGTCGTCTCTTCGAGCAACTCCGGGGGCTACGGGATGAGCCCGGCCACCGGGGGGCGTTCGATCGGTTTCGGCGACCCTAAGGCGACGGGATTCCCGCCAGATAGGACACGAGCTTGATCATTCCGTAGAAGGCTACGAGTGCCCCTACGACGGTCACGATTGCCAGCGCGTCCCGAAGAAGCAAGCCCTTCGCGTCGAGTTCCGTTCCGATCTGAGTCGGAGCAACCTGATCCTGCAGGATATGTATCTCCTCCCTGGCGATTATGCCGGAGGTCGGTATGAATCGTTTCCGCCACGGAAATCAGAGATGTGAATCATTCCTGGTAACGTCGGAATCGGAGAAGGATTATGAGTCTCGCCCCGGTTTCGTCGTCGGATGCGAAAGGTCCTGGGCATTCTCACCGAAGACTTCCGGCTCTACCACGACCTCGTTGCCGCGCTGAAGGCACGCGACCTTCCGTTCACGAGCCTGTCGTTCGCCCGCCGCGTGCCGGACGCCGTCGGCGCGATCCTGACGTCCCCCGCGGAAGCGAGCCGCGTCCACCTTCGGAACGTCGTACCCGTCGATGACATCGACTCGTCGATCGCAAAGGCCCTCCAACTGTTGCGCGGCAAGTCGGAATGGGAGGAGCTGCGGATCGGCGTCGATCCGGGGCGGGAGCCGGGCGTCGCGATCATCGGGGATGGCGAGGTGGTCGACACCCGAATCGCGGCGAGCCCGGAGGCGGTCGCGTTCCACGTCCGCCAGGCGCTCCGCACGTTCCCAGCGAGGGACATCCGGGTGCGAATCGGTCACGGCGATCCGACGAACCGGGATCGGATCCTGAAGGCGCTCGCGAGGGACCAGCTCCGCGTGGAAGTCGTCGACGAAGCGGGGACGACACACCGGACCGCGCAGCCAGACGTCGACGCAGCGATTGACATTGCGAAGTCCTCCGGACGCCGGGTGGAACCGCCGGTCGAGATTCGACCCACGCCCGGAGAAGTGCGCGAGATTCAGCGCCGGTCGCGCCTCGACAGCGGGGGCGTCGTCACGATCTCGTCCGAGCTCGCCGGGGCGGTGGCCCGCGGCGACCTCTCCCTGGAGGAAGCGATTGCCCGCGCGCGGCGCAAGGAACGGCAGTCACAGGGCTAGGCTGTATCGCGCCTCGAGCTCCTTGCGGCGCTTGAAGTACATCTCCTCCGCGATCTCACCGGCGGCGAGCTTTGCCTCCAGCGCCTCGAGTTCGCGGGCGAAGTCCGATCTGAAGGACGACGTGTACTCTTTCACGACGCGTTCGAGGAGGTCCAACAGATCCTTTCCCCGTTGTGTCACCTGGTACACGATTCGCGGCCGACCGTTCGGCGGGAAAATCGCGGCACGATCCACGAGGCCCCACGCGAACAGCTCGACGAGTTGCTTGTCCACGGAGGTCCGGCGGATCTTCAGTTTCTTCGCGAGATCCTCCGGATGATCGAACCCTTGCTGGAGCAAGCGGAGGATTTGGCGGCGCGTCTCCGAACCCGCAATCCGGATTAGCTCCAGCGGTTCCGGCATCCCGGCTGGCGAGTCGTGTCAGCCTACTTCAACGTTCTTCCGCTTCGCATCGAACGTCGTCTCCCCGGAGGGAGATGATGTCGGGACAGCGGCGGAAGGTATCATTATTATCCGCGAGGCTTGCATAAATAAACCGGGTCCCATCGACTCTGCATGTTCGGACACAAGGAGGTCGGGCTGCAGGAGACGAGGCTGCGCTCCCAAGCACACGAGGACGCGGCGAAGTCGAAGCGGACCGGCCAAAGGACCGAGGCGTGGACGACGAAGACGCCGATCGAGGCTGTCGCTCGGAAGGAAATCTATTTCGCTGTGGCCTCCACTTTCCGGTGGAACCAATGAAACGGAAGGACATCCTCCGAAAGCTTGAAGAACGGCTCGCGCGGGGCGAGATCAACGAGAAGACGTACCTGGAGATCAAAGCCCGCTACGATTCGGAACCGGAGGAACCGGAGGAGTCGGAACCGTCCCCGCCGACGATGCCGGACCTCGGCGAGGCGATCGGGGCCGTGGTCGCGCAGGCAACGGCCGAGGCGGGCCGCCATGCGGAGCATGCGGGTCACATCGTCGGCGAAGCGATGCGTGCGGTCGATTTCTCGGGAATCGGGACGCAGCTGAGCGAGGAGTCGATCAAGATCCTCGGCAGCGGCGTCGTGAGCGGGAACCCGGTCAAGACGGTCGAGTTCAAGTCGGCGGGCAGTGCGCGGGTCCAAGGTGCCCTGGAGGCCGAGACCGCGCGCATCGCCGGGTCCTGCATCTTCGAGGCCGATGTGCATGTGGAGGAATTCCGGTCTGCGGGCTCGACGCGAATCGCCGGGAGTCTGAAGGCCGAAGAGGTCGAGACGAGCGGCGCGCTCCAGGTCGACGGCTCCATCGAGGCCGAGGAGATTTCCTCGAGTGGTTCGCTGACCGTCAAAGGGCGAGTCGCCGCCGAGGAATTTCGATCGAGCGGATCCGTTCGCATCGACGGCGGGCTGAAGGCCGAGGAAGTCGCAATCGATCTGGGCGGCACATCGAAGATTTCGACGATCGAGGCCGAGGAGATTCGAGTGAAGGCCACGGGCGGTTTTTTCCGCATCCGCGGGGAGCTGACCGCGGACCGCATCGAGGGCGAGGAGATCGAGCTCGAGGCGACGACCGCCGCGTTCGTCAAGGGCGAGGAGGTCCGCATCGGGCCCCACTGCCATATTGACGTCGTCGAGGCGAAGGAGCTCGTCGTTCACTCGTCGAGCGAGGTCCGCGAGCGTCGGACCCCATCCTGATTTGTCAACTTTGTCCGACGACGATTATCGTCCCGGAACCTTGATATAAGCCGGGGGAGTTCGAATAGGCGTGCCTGAGCGGATTGTCCTCAAGGTGGCCGAAGCGCCCCAGTCGGACGTCGGTTTGGGTCGGGCACGCGTCGACACGAAGACCCGTGTCGCGCTCGGAGTGGACGTCGGCGAGATCATCCAGATTTTGGGCAAGAAGTCCACCGCCGCGAAGCTCTTCCGGGTCATGCAAGAGGACGAAGGCAAAGGCATCATCCGCATCGACGGTCTCGTCCGCCGAAACGTCGGCGTGAGCCTCGGGGACAAGGTCGAGGTCCGCAAGGCCGAAGTCCTCCCCGCGGAGCGGATCACGATCGCGCCGATCATCAGCGAGGGCCACAAGATCTCGTTCGGCCAGGGAATTGAGAACTTCGTCAAGCGGGGCCTGCTGAAACGCCCGCTCAACAAGGGCGACGTCGTCATCGTCCCCGGAATCGCCCTCATGGGCGGTGCGTTGCCGTTCATGGTCATCAGCACGGCTCCGAAGGGCGTCGTCCAGATCCAGGACGACACGATCATCGAGATGAAAGAGGAGCCCGTCCGCGAGGGCGAGGTCCTCACGCCCACGGTCACGTACGAGGACATCGGCGGACTCAAGGAGGAGCTGATGAAGGTCCGCGAGATGATCGAGCTCCCCCTCAAACACGCGGAACTGTTCGAGCGCCTCGGGATCGATCCGCCGAAAGGGGTTCTCCTCTATGGTCCGCCCGGCACCGGCAAGACGCTCATCGCGAAGGCGGTGGCCAATGAAGCCGGCGCGAACTTCTATTCCATCCAGGGCCCGGAAATCATGTCGAAATATTACGGTCAGAGCGAGGAGCGCCTCCGCGAGAAGTTCGAGGAGGCCCAGAAGAACGCTCCGAGCGTCCTCTTCATCGATGAGCTCGACTCGATCGCCCCCAAGCGAGAAGAGGTGACCGGAGAGGTCGAGCGACGCGTCGTCGCGCAGCTCCTCACGCTGATGGACGGCCTGTCGGGCCGCGGCCAGGTCATCGTGATCGGCGCAACGAACCGAGACGAGGCGATCGATCCCGCGTTGCGCCGACCCGGTCGGTTCGACCGCGAGATCGAGATCGGCGTCCCGGACCGGAGCGGACGGAAGGAGATCCTGCAGATCCACACGCGCGGCATGCCGATCGAAGGCGTCGAGGAAGAACGCGACCGGCTCCTCTCCGAACTCGCGGATGTCTGCCACGGCTTCGTCGGGGCGGACCTCGCGGCGCTCGCCCGCGAAGCCGCGATGAAGACGCTCCGCCGCTATCTCCCCGACATCGACCTCGACAAGCCCATTCCTGCGGAGACCCTCGAGAAGATGCGCGTCCTGGCCGACGACTTCAAGCAGGCCCTGAAGGAAATCGAGCCGAGCGCGATGCGCGAGGTCCTCGTCGAGGTGCCCCGCGTGAACTGGTCCGACGTCGGCGGCCTCGAAGACGTCAAGATGAAACTGCGCGAGGCCGTCGAGATGCCGCTGAAGGATCCGGAGGCGTTCAAGCGGATGGGCATCCGCCCGCCGCGGGGCATCTTGCTGTACGGCCCGCCCGGCTCCGGGAAGACGCTGCTCGCGAAGGCCGTCGCAACGGAATCCGAGGCGAACTTCATCTCGATCAAGGGACCCGAGGTCATGTCGAAGTGGGTCGGGGAATCCGAGAAGGCCGTCCGCATGATCTTCAAGAAGGCGAAGCAGGTCGCGCCGTGCATCGTCTTCCTCGACGAGCTCGACGCGATCGCGCACGTACGCGGCTTCGACACGGACAGCGGGGTGAGCGAGCGCGTGGTGAATCAGCTCCTGACCTCGATGGACGGACTCGAGGCCCTCGAAGGCGTCTGCGTCATCGGCGCGACGAACCGGCCGGACCGGCTCGATCCGGCGATGCTACGAACGGGCCGTTTCGATCGGATCCTCCTCGTGCCGACGCCGAACAAGGATGCACGGCTCGCGATTCTGAAGGTCCACACGCGCACGATGCCTCTCGAAGGGGTCGACCTCGAAGAGCTCGCGGTGGACCTCGACAGCTACTCCGGGGCGGACATCGAGGGCCTGTGCCGGGAGGCCGCGATGATCGCGTTGCGCGAGGCGAAGCATGCGAAGAAGGTCACGACGGCCCACTTCCAGGAAGCGATGAAGGTCGTCCGCCCGAGCATCGACGCGGACACGATCAAGTTCTACGAGGAATTCGACAAGAAGTTCAAGAAGGGCATCGACCGGGGTCGCCGGGAAGAGAACATCCTTTATCGCTGAGCGATCCCTCAGCGGACGTTATTTATCCACCTCGCTCCTTGAGGGAATCCGATGCTCCGTCCGGGCTCACCCTGGCGAACGGGGATCACCCGCGTGCTCGCGCTGGGGCCGTCGCGGATCGCGCTCGGCCTCGCGATCGTCTTGGTCTTGGTGTCCCTCGCCCTCCCGTTCTGGTCGCTCTCCGAGGCCATGGGCACGGACCAAAACATCAGTTCGTTCTCCTGGACGACGTTCACCACGGACCGCTACGTCGGCGGGGCCTGGGACGGGACCGTGATTCTCCCGTACTCGTCGACCGTGTCGCCCTACCGCGCGGTGGCGAGCGTCCTCGGGACCGCGTACTTGCTCGACCTCGTATTCCTCGTCGTCCTCGCCGTCGTCCTCGGCCTCTTCTCGATGGAGTACGGTCGCGCGATGCCGACGCTCAGCCTGCTGATCCTCAGCCTCATCGTCCTCGGGGTGGCGTTGTTCGCCCTCTTTTATCCGATCGTCGCGATCCCGGGTGCCGCGACCGAAGACGTCGGCGCGTTCACGATCGGCGGCTTCTGGGGATCCGCGAGCACTTCGGCCCCGCCGACCGGTTGGTCGTGGGGACCGGGGCTCGGATGGTGGATCCTGCTCCTCGCCGTGATCTTGGGGACCGCCGGCGCCGTCTTCCCGTACGTCAAGAGCGTCCGCGCGATGATTCCGTCTCCGCCGCCGGGATGGCGTCCCTCTTCCTGAGTCAAATCCATCGCGGCGGAATCTTCATATAGAGCGCGTCAGATGTCTGTCAGACAAAGGGATGGGATCCATCGCGGCGGTGCCGCGGGGGACCCTCACCGATGCGGGTGATGGGATGAAGAAGTTTGCCACCGAGCTTCGGGGCAAGACCGTGATGACGAACGACGGTCAGATCCTGGGGACCATCGAGAACTTCATCGTGAACACGAAGAGCGGGAAGCTGTCCGACGTCCTCGTGCTGCCGGCCGAGAACGTGGCGACGAAGAGCATGAAGACAGACCCTGAGGGCCGGCTGATCTTGCCGTTCCAGGGCATGCGGGCCGTGAAAGACGTCGTCGTGATGAACCTCTAGGCCCGGCCGTTCGGCCTAGAGAAGGACGCGTCGCTCCTCCTTCACCACGTTGAGGACCACCTGCGTGTACGTGTTCTCGACGTACTCCATCGAGCCGAGGCGCTTGATGAACGCATCGAGCTCCCGCGTGTTCTTCAGGCGGACGACGACGATCGAGTCCCATTCCCCCGTGACGTCGTAGACATGCGTGACGCGGTCGTCCTTCGCAATCCGACGCTGGACCTCGAGGAGCTTGCCCTTGTGGATCTTCACGCCGACGACCGCGAGGACGTCATAGCCGAGTCGGGCCTCGTTCAAGACGGGGACGTATCCGGTAATGACCCCGAGGTCCTCGAGCTTTCGGACCCGGCTGGAGACGGTGCTGATGCTCGCATCGGTTGCCTTGGCGATGTCGCGATACGATTTTCGTGCGTCCGAATTCAACAGCCGCAGGATCTTGACATCGAGTTCATCGAGAGTCGTCGGTTCTGCCATCCGAATCGCCTCGCCCCACCGTCGCGGTGCTCGAAGTGTACGACGGCCTTGGGGGTCCATCGAACATTGTTTCGTTCCGTATCAATATTCCGGCCATTCGTACGATTTCACCTCGGAACAGTTTATATATGTTCAAATTTCTGCCGAGGCAACGGACGGAACGGTGGCTCCGTCCAGGCGGGAAGGCGATGGCGATTTCTGCGAGTAGCCCGGCAAAGTCGAAGAAGATGACCATGGCGTCGGTGCTGAAGCGGATCGAGACCGAGGGGATCCGATGGATCGACCTTCAGTTCGTCGACGTGCTCGGCGCGCTCCAGCACATCACGATTCCGTCGACGTCGCTCGGACCGGAGGAGTTCAAGCGGGGCGTGGGCAAGCTGGACGGCTCCTCGATCAAGGGATTCAAGGAGATCCACGAGTCCGACATGGTGATGGACCCCGACCCGTCCACCTTCGCCGTGCTCCCATGGTATGAGAGCGCCCACAAGACGGCGCGATTCCTCGTTGACGTATACGAGGGCGGCAGCCACGAGCGGTTCACCCGCGACTCCCGCTATATGGCCCAGCGCGCCGTCCAGTTCGCGGCCGATCAAGGCTACGACACGACATACTGGGGTCCGGAGATCGAGTTCTTCGTGTTCGACGGCATCAGGATGGTCCCGACCGCGGACGCGGCCCGTAACCCTTGGTCTGGTGCTGGGTACGAGATCATGTCGCGGGAGGCGCCTGGCAGGACACCAACGGCAAGAACTTCCCGATCCGGTTCAAGGAAGGCTACTATCCCGCGCCGCCCGTCGACAGCTTGCAAGACTTCCGCAACGAGGCGTGTCGTGTGCTCATCGAATCCTTCGGGCTCACCCTCGATGCGCACCATCACGAGGTCGCCACGGCCGGGCAGTGCGAGATCGACATGCGCTACGATGAGCTCGTGCCCATGGCGGACAACGTCGTCACGTACCGCTACGTCATGAAGATGGTCGCCCACAAGATGGGCATGATGGCGACGTTCATGCCGAAGCCGATCTTCGGCGACAACGCGAGCGGGATGCACGTGCACCAGAGCCTCTGGACGAAAGGCAAGAACATGATGTACGACCCGAAGGACGAGTACGCGGAGATCAGCCAGACGTGCCGGTACTACATCGGCGGGTTGATGGAGCACGCCCGCAGCCTGTGTGCGTTCACAAACCCGACGACGAACTCCTACCGCCGGCTCGTCCCGGGCTACGAGGCGCCCGTGTTCATTGCCTGGTCCAAGCGGAACCGGAGCGCGAACATCCGGATTCCGATGTACTACCAGGGCATCGAAGCCGCGAAACGGATCGAATATCGGACGCCGGACCCGGCCTGCAACCCGTACCTGTCCTTCGCCGCAATGCTGTGCGCGGGCCTCGACGGCGTGAAGAAGAAGATCGATCCGGGCAACCCCGTCGACGAGGACCTGTACCATCTCAGCGCGAGCAAGCGCAAGGAGTACGGCGTCCGCGAGTTGCCGGGATCCCTGAAGGAGTCCATCGAGCACCTGCAAACCGACTACATGTTCCTCAAGACGGTCTTCCCGCAGGACCTCCTCGAGAAGTACGAGGAGCTGAAGCTCGACGAGCACCTCCAGACCTCGCTGCGGCCCTCCCCGTACGAGTTCTACCGGTACATGGACGCCTGAACCAGCCGGGCCTTGGGTCCCTCACACTCCGCAGCCGACCTCGGTCGTCCGATGGCCAATGCCGGAGTCGATGGTGGAGTCGAGTTCCAACCGCGCGAGTACGGTCTGTACGTGTCCAGCCCTCAAATACCGCCCCGGAAGGTGGCCTCGTGAGGCGAGCATCCATGGCATCCGTTCAGGTCTTCCTCGACAACTGGTTCGTGCGGCACTTGGCTTCCCTGAAGACCACGATGCGAGTGATCTTCGGCGTCGTCTGGATCATTGATGGGGCATTCAAGTTCCAAGCGGGCTTCGCCGACTCCTTGGCTCAGATGATTTCCGACGCGGGCCAGGGCCAGCCGAGCTGGCTGCAGCCGTGGTTCGGTTTCTGGAGCCAAACCGTGAGCGCGAATCCCAGCTTCTTCGTCACGACGATCGGCGCGCTGGAGTTGGCCCTGGGTTTCGCGCTCCTCCTGGGATTCATGCGGAAGGTGGCGTACACGGCGGGCATCTTCCTCAGTCTCGTCATCTGGTCGGTTCCCGAGGGGTTCGGAGGTCCCTATGGCCCGAGTTCCACGGACATCGGGACCGGGATCATCTACGCCTTCGTGTTCCTCCTCCTCATGATCATCAACGCCGCCTTCGGCCCGAGCCGATGGTCTCTGGACTACGCCATCGAGAGGCGGTGGCCTGCATGGAAGAAAGTCTCGGAGATTCGGAGCGCCGCTTGATCACGCGGCGACCATCGCACGCGTAGGAGTGACGCGAGGCGCTGGTTTAAGACGAACGGCGGCTCTCTCGCTGGGCACCATGGCGGAGCTCAAGGACGACATCAATGAGGAGCGTCGCATCCTCAAGGAGGCGGGGATCCTCGACGAGACGCTCCTCGAGAAGATGGACATTTTCCCGGGGGACCGGGTGCGTTTCCGCTTCTACTATCCCCACTCCGGTTTCGAGGAGATGATTGGTCACTTTCTGGGCTTCTACACGCTGTACGAGGGCCCCGAGGGCGGGGCCGACCTGAACTTGGTGATCCGGACCGTGAAAGACGGACGGACGACGGTCGTCTACAAAGACCGGAATTACCTCGAGGAGTACGAGATCCTCGAACCGAACCCGAAGGTCCGGGACAAGATTCGCGATCTGGACGCCCGCCACGGTCGGCACGTCGGGCACGAGTTCGGGTGAGGCGTCAGTACTTGTCGACGCCTTGGGCGAGAGCCTTCAGGCGCGCGATCCGCTCGTGAATCGGCGGGTGCGTGCTGAACATCCGCACGAACGCCCCGGCAGCGAACGGGTTCACGATGAACAGGCTCTGGGACGCGGGACTGCCGAACGTAAAGGGTCTCCGCTTGTTCGCCGCCTCGAGCTTCTCGAGCGCCGAGGCGAGGGCGAGCGGCTGTCCGATTGTCTTCGCGCCGCTGTAGTCGGCCTTGTACTCTCGGCTCCGGGAGATCGCGAGCTGGACGAGGATCGCGGCAATAGGCGCGAGGATCATCCCGACGAGCGCCAGGATGAGCGTGCCCGCGTTCCCGTTCCGATCCCGGGAGCCGCCCCCGAACAGCATGTTCCAGCCGAACATCCGGGCCATGAACGAGATCGCCCCGGCGAGGGTCGCAGCCACTGACATGACCAGGATGTCGCGGTTCCGGACGTGCGAGATTTCGTGGGCCAAGACTCCACGAAGCTCGTCTTCCGTAAGAAGGGTCAGGATCCCCTGGGTCACCGCGACGACCGCATGCTTCGGATTCCGGCCGGTCGCCATCGCATTCGGCGTCTGGGTGGGGATGATGGCCACCTTGGGCATCGGTAGGTTCGCCTGCTGCGTCACCTCACGAACAATCCAATACAGCTTTGGGGCCTCTGCTTCCGTCACGAGCTTGGCCCGGTAGGACCACAACACGATGCGGTCCGAGGCGAAGTAGGCGATCGCGTTCATCGCGCCCGCGAGAAGGAGGAACGCCACGATTCCGCCGACCGCGTTCCCAAGCCACACGCTCCCGATCGCGTAGCCGAAGAGGACGAAGATGCCGGTGAGCAACACGAAGAGGGCGAAGGTGCGCAGGTACGCTCCCATGGACTCCCCACCCCACTGAGTGGCATCGCCTCAGCACTCGGACGTCCTTAATCAACTTGCTGCGGGAAGGCCGCCGAGCTCAGAGGCCCAAGACGTCCGCGTAGCCTTCCATGTCCATGAATCCGTGGCCGCTCACGTTGAAGGCGATCACGCTTCGTTCCCCGCTTTCCTTCGCTTTGAGGGCCTCGTCCATCGCGCATGCGATGCTGTATGCGCTCTCCGGGGCCGGCAGGAAGCCCTCGGCCTGGACGAACATGCGCGCCCGCTCGAAGACGTGTCGCTCGTCGGTGGGGTAGGCGATCGTGTCGATCAATCCGCGGTGGCGCAAGAGCGAGAGGATCGGGGAGCACCCGTGATACCTCAGGCCATCCCCGCGGACCGGTTTCATCTCCGTGCGGTGGCCGAGGGTGTACATCTTCAGCATCGGCGTGAGCTCGGCATGGTCCGCGAAGTCGTATCGGTACTCCCCCTGGAGGTTCGGGGCCGCCGCGCTCTGGGCCGCGAGGAAGCGGATCGCCTTGCCGCGGAGCGCGTCCGCGAAGAACGGAAGGGTGAATCCGCCGAAATTCGAGCCGCCGCCGAGGCTAGAGACCATCAGGTCCGGATATTCGCCGATCTGCTCGAACTGCCGTTGGGTCTCGAGGCCGATGACCGTTTGGTGGAGGAGGACATGGTTGAGGACCGACCCCAGGCAGTAGATCGCCTTCTCATCGCGGCCCGCGTCCTCGAGGCCTTCTGACACGGCGATGCCGAGGGAGCCCGGATGATGCGGGTCTTTCTCGAGCAGGGCCCGTCCGGTCGCCGTCTCCGGACTGGGAGAGGCGTGGACCGTCGCGCCGTACAGCCGCATGAATTGCCGGCGTTGCGTCTTCCAATCGTGGACCGCGCGGACCCAGAAGACCGTCGTCTTCAGGCCGACGAGGCTCGCCGCGTACGCGAGGGCCGTGCCCCACTGCCCTGCCCCGGTCTCCGTGGTGAGGCGTTCGTATCCCTCCTGCTTGGCGTACCAGGCCTGCGCGAGCGCAGTATTCACCTTGTGGCTGCCGGTGGGGCTGTAGAATTCCGTCTTGTAGTACAGATGCGCGGGAGTCCCGAGTCGTTCCTCGAGGCGGCGTGCACGGATCAGCGGCCTCGGTCGACCCGCCTGGCGGTACAGGTCCTGAATCTCCGGAGGAATGTCGATCCATCGCTGCGTCGAGTTCTCTTGACGCAAGCATTCGCCGACCAACAGGTCCGGGAGCGCCTTGATTCGCGAAGGGCCGGTCGCGGGATCCTTCGGGGGCGGGAGCGGCTCCGGAAGGTCCGCCTGAATGTTGTACCACTTCGTCGGCCGCTCATCGTCCGGGAGCTGCACGACGAATGCGTCGGCTTGAGACATCAGGCCCCCAAAACCCGCCGGTGCGTAATGGCGCTCGGATGTATAGGGCTTGTCGCTGCAAGTCGTCGCACGTTCAGGCCTCGATGCCGTGTGACTCGACGATTTCAACGCTGCCGGGAGGCATCGCGCGAGCGATCTCCTCGATCGGTACGACGAAGACCGCTGCGAGTTTCCTCGTGATCGCCTCGCGATCTCCCTTCCCCGGGGCCAGGACGGCGTATCGCGCGGAGCGGGCCGCGACCGCGGTGACGGGCCCGCCCATAATCTTTCGGTGGCCCTCGACCTCGACCTCGCCGACCGCCATCCGGACGGGCAGGTCGTGGATGTAGTTTCGTTTTCCGCGGATGACGAACGCGCCCCGCGGCAGGAACTCGCCAGACTCCGCCTGCTTCGACACCTGCTCCGGCAGGACCCAGTACGCGCTGCCACTCGCCAGACCCGCGGACCACGCCTTGCTGTACACGAGCGCGAACTCGCATGCCTCCCCTAGGGTTACGTCGGAAGCCCGAGCACCGTCCTTGACCACGGTGGAGGGCGCTCCGTGGACGTCGGCATGGGCGTACCGATCCCCTTCTTTCAGGTGCTTCTTCACGAGTTGGTCGTTCGTGCGGGCGTCTCGACCGCCGAGGATGAGGAACCCTTCCGAGGCGATCGTCCATCGGTAGGCCTCGAACCACATCGACTTCGTCGACTTGATTCGTGGCCGTTTTGCGACCTTGACCGCCTTCGCTTGAGCGGCTTCCCTTTCCGCCCGAGTGGCGGTGGTCGCTTCGTCGACCCGTTGGGCTTTGGCCAACGCGTCTTTGCGGCGGTCGTAAAGGGCCTGGGCGTTCGCGGTCACGTCCTTTTCGTAGTCCAGCGTGATCGCATCGAAGTCGCCGATGGCGAGCGTGACCGCATGTTCCTTCCGGTCGATCGCTTTGATCTGCGCATGTTCCGGCGGGGTGCGGCCCTCCCGGATCGCTTTCAGGAGCTCGTCGAAGACCGCATAGTGGCCATAGAGAAAGACCGCCTGGGCTTCGAGCCCCATCGCCTCGTCCCGCAAGGCCTCCATCGACTCCCGCTGCTGTGCGATTCGCCGTTCGAATTTCGCCGCGACGTTTTCCGCCATCGCCGTTTGCGGCTCCGCGACGGTCACGTAGTGGGAAAGGGCCTCGTTGAATGTCGAAAACTCTCGCGATTCGAAGTCGCGGTATTGAGCGAGCTCGATGGGCGTCGCGTCGATTGCGCGGCCGATTTGGAAGACCACCCGAGGGTGTGGTTCCTGGTCGACGGCCACCGCGAGGTTGTTGAGAGCGGTGAAGAGTCCGTCCACTTGCGCATCGCTGAGCTCTTTCACTTTCGTTTGTTTCTCGACCTCGGCCCGCAGGCAGATTTCCTCGGCGTATGTGCCGCCTAGGTTCAGGACGCTCGCGAGGACCCGAACGACCTGACCCTTGGCTGTCCGCAGTGCGGTCGTGAAAGCGCTTCGGTCAAGCTCGAGCGGGTCCAGCCCTGCTTCCGGGAACCGATACTCCTCGCCGATTTGAACCGCTCGGTCTTTGAACGTCTGCGGAAAGAGGGCCGCGGCGATCGTGTCCTTCTTCGCGACGACGATATTCCCTTTGCCGAATACCTCGAAAATGAGGTCGATTGGTTCGCCTCCGCGCTCGAGATGGAAGACCGCAATCCTGTCGAACCCGCGTTGCTCGATGCCCTGGATGCGGGCGTTGTCGAGGAGCCGCCGCAGACTCTGCGCGAACGGCGGCGGGGATTCCGGCTTGTTCTCGACGTCGTGGAGGCACAGCCATTGCCCCGCCTGGTAGAACAATTCGACCTTGCCGCGTGCAGGTGCATTGATCCGAAGGATGACTTCGTCTGCCTTCTGGTACGCCTTGTCGACATGACCGCCGATCAGCTCCTGCCACTCGGCAACGAGGGCCCGGAGATCGAAGGAGGAAAGGGCGGTCTTCATTTTCCTCGAAGCGAAGACCCGTGCTTTACTTAATGATTGGTCCGCGGCCCGATAATCCTAAGTAAGTTCCATCCTTTGGTCCGGCTCGCTGCCGCAGTGGCTTAGGGGTAGAGCGGCGCCTTGGTAAGGCGCAGGTCGGGGGTTCAATTCCCCCCTGCGGCTCTGCTTGCGGGCTTGTCTTCCGATAGCGCCGCGGCATCCCCGCCCGACAGGGTGGACCTATGGCATTCCACTTTGCGAAGGGTTCGAGAGGTCACTTGGCGTGCTCGTAGGCTTCTTGCAGCGTCTTGATGTCAAGCTTCTTCATTTTGAGCATGACTTCCATCACGCGCCCGGCCTTCTTGCGATCCGGGTCGGCCAGGAGTCCGTACAGCATCGTCGGCACGATTTGCCACGAGAGACCGTACCGGTCCTTCACCCAGCCGCACTGCTCGGCCTCGGGAACCGCCGACAGGGCGTTCCAGTATCGGTCCACCTCGGCCTGGCTCTCGCATGGGACGGTGAAGGAGACGGCTTCGTTGAACTTGAAGTACGGTCCCCCATTCAGGCCGCTGAACTTCCGGCCCATCAGGGTGAAGTCGACGGACAGGACGTCTCCCTTCTTCCCGCTCGGGAAGTCCGCAGGCGCTTCGACGACCTTGTCGAGATGCGAATCCGGGAACAGGGATACGTAGAACCTTGCGGCCTCCTCCGCTTGCCGGTCGAACCAGAGGCACGCGATGATGGTCTTCACGGCGGTCTCGATCTCGCGTGGCGGTCTCTTCCTCTTCTGCGGCATGTCGGTAGCTCCTTGGGAGTTCCCGGGCCGCTAAACTGCCCGCCGCCTCTTGAATTTGTCTTCGAATCAATTCCCCCTGCGGATCTCCAGCTTCGCCCCCGGATGCGCAGACGAACCATCCCCGGCCAGGATGGAGAACCGAACTATCATGTGAACCTCCGGCGCTCTGCACTTTGGTATGCGAACCGCGGCTTCAGAATGCACCAGGACACGACGAGTCCTTATACGGGCTGGGGCGTAGGGAGCAAATCTCGCGTTTTGCTTCGGAGGGATCGTCCGGGCAGGCTGGTTTCGAGCAAAGCAGCAATCTAGAGGAGTCCAAAGAAAGTGATTGGCCCGACTGAGCACGCTAGGTCGACTTTTCCGTCCACGAAGCAGGCCCTCGTCATCCTCGTCGCGGGATTGGTCGTGCTCGCTTTCGCGGGATTGATTCTTTTCCTTGCCCTCGCGGGAGGGAACTCGCGTGCTACGCTTGAGGTGTACAATTACCATCTCTTCGTTCTCATGCGGAACCCCGGGACGAGCGCCGAGCTCTGGGTCCCGGTGCCCGACTTCACGGAGCTCCGGGACAGAACGTTCGTCAACGAAACTTTCGTGAACAGCCCATTCCCGAGTCGGAATGTGACCCAGTCAATCCAGGAGTCGGCCCACAGCACGATGTTCCGATTCGTTTTCTCCGAGTCGTTTGCGGTATGGGGGACCATGAGGGCGGCTCCCGGTTCGGCAAATGGCACGTTGACCTTCAGCAGCCAGGTTTCGAACGACGTTTGGATCAACCTTGCGAACATCACTCCGGACAACCAGGTGTCCATCATTCTTTATTATGAAGTCGCCCAGGTCCATGGGCTCCTATCCGACACTCAGATATTTTTCGTGGGTACCGTAGACCCGCGCGGAGGCCCTGAGGCAGCGTCGCTTCTTCCATGCGGTGCCGTGTACAGGATGGCTTACGACGGTGAGGGGTACACGGTCCTGTCGGGAGGGTGGTCACGGTATCCTTTGGTCGACGGGGGTTTCGCTGAGTCGTGTGATTAATGCGGCTGACGTCACGGGACGCCGACCCTCGTTGCGATCTGAAAGACCTACGTTATCCCTTGACGGGGGCAGGGAGGGAAACGCAGTGATCCCCGGGAGGCGGAAGGATTGATCGGCTTGCCTCCCCAACCGAGGCCGACCTTTCCGCCTGTGAAGCGGGGACTCGTCATCCTCGTGGCGGGGCTAGTCATCCTCGCCCTCGGCGGATTGCTGTTTGTCCTAGCCATCACGGGAGGGAACGCCCGAGTAACCAGCGAAGCGTATATCTTCAATCTCTTTGTCCGCATGCGCAACCCGGGGGCGAGCGCTGAGCTATGGGTCCCGGTCCCCGACTTCCCGCAGTTGCGTGACCAAGCCTCCGTGGACCCAAATTTCGGAGACTTTCCCAACC
>VBMA01000039.1 GCA_005878985.1 Methanobacteriota archaeon | reverse complement strand
CTCGTGGACGCCGAGATCCATGACGACCCCGATGTCCCGGACGCGGCCCGGGAACGAACTCACGCGGCGGGCCGTCGCGGTCACGAGGTCGCCGTATTGTCCCTCCTGGAGATACCGCTTCACGACCGCGATCGCGGGATTGTGTCGCTCGATGTGTCCGACGGCGAGGGTCACGCCGGCGCGCTTCGCCGCGTCGACGATCCGCGACGCGTCGGGGACCGTCGCGGCGAGCGGCTTCTCGACGAGGACGGAGACACCGGCTCCGATCGCTGCAAGCGCCACCTTCGCGTGGTGCTCCGTCGGCACACACACGCTGACGGCGTCGAGGTCCTCCTTGAGCAAGTGCGCGGTGTCCGTGTAGTATGATACGTTGAAGCGGTTCGAGACCGCGCCGCCCGCTTTCACATCCGGATCCGCGATCCCCACCAGGTCAGCGATCTCGGAGTACACGCGGGCGTGGTTCTGGCCCATCGAGCCGACCCCGATGACCCCGACGCGCATCGGCGCCGCCACCAGGCCGCCAAAGAGGGCTCGGGATATAAACGCGCGGCGGACCCGCGGCATTGTCGAAGGCTTCATATTCGTTCGTGCCTTCGGTCGCGTTGTCCGGTGTTCCGATGGCCGTCGATCCGGTGTGCGTGAAACCCGTGAACCCGCACAACGCGTATTGGATGATCTGGTACAAGGGGACCCCGTACTACTTCGACAGCGAGGAGTGCCAGCTCAAGTTCGACCACAAGCCGGAGCACTATCGGCAACTCGCACTCGATCGACGCCAGAACGAAGCGGTCTACTGACTCGTCCGGCGGGGCGCCTCACTCGAAGCTTCGCAAGGCCTCGGCCGGCGGAATGCGGGATGCGCGGATGGCCGGGCTCGCGGTCGCAAGGACCGCTCCGATGAATGCGATGCCGCCCAGGAGCAGCAACCGATCCCAGGGGATGACGAAGGCAGCCTGATTCGCGAAGAACCGCAGGTACAGGTCGTACGACAGGGCGACGCCGAGGGCGACGCCCATCGCGATGCCGGTCAGAGCGATGAACGAGAGTTCGAAGAGGAAGGACTTCAGCACCATCGACTTGCGGAAGCCGAGCGCTCGGAGGGCACCGGTCTCCTGACGCCGCTCGACGACGTTGCGCATCGTGATGACGCCAAGGCCGGAGATGCCGACGATCAGGCCGAGCGCCAGGTACGCCTGCAGGAGGTTGAACACCCCCATCGTCGTCTCGAGGACCTGGTTGATGAACTCCTGGATGTTCAGCGTGATCAGCTGGTACGAGATGAAGTACCGCTCGAGGTCGTGGCCCGCCTGGGTCACGTCGACGCCGGGTTGGACCTGGAAGTAGAAGAGGCTCGCCGCGTCGATTCCGAACTCGTTCCTGACGAGGTCGGCCGAGACCCAGAGGCCTTGGACGAACTGCTCGTACAGGATCCCGATGATGCGAACGCTCCGAGGAGCGGTTCGGTTGCCGTAGAACAGGCTGTCGCCGACGCCGACGGAGAACGTCCCGAAGTTCGGGCCGAAGTTGTTCGCGATCACGGTGCCGTCGACGATTGCGAGGCCCGGGTCCGCTTGGATGGCGGCCCACGCCGCGTCGGCATTCGCATACACCGGGTCGAGCGCCTGGAGCTCGAGCGACGGGTTCGGGCCGGACGGGACCCCGATGAAGCTCGTGTTGTACAGGCGACCCGCGAAGGTCGCGTTCGCGCTGACCTGGAGGCGGGCCTGAGACAGGCTCAGCGTGCCGTTCGTGATGTTCTTCCAGTCCGTGTGCGCGCTGTACGTCGCGAAGGCGGCGCTCGCGTTGGCGATGGGGACGCCGGAGGCCCCGATGAGGGAAAAGCCGCCACTCTCGCGGTGGCTCGTTGTCATAATGGAGGAGCTGACCTCGGCCTGGATTCCCGACATCGTCGCGATCGTGAACATGACGAGGGCGATGCTCGCGAGGGTCGCGCCCGTGCGGAACTTCTTGTTCATCGGGTACGCGATCGCGGTCCGGACGACCGGCCGCCACGTGCGACGACGGACGAGTCGGGTCGCGAGCGCCAGGATCGAGTCGCTGTTGAAGAGGACGATGAGGAGTCCGCCGAGGACGAGCATCAGGCCGGCGGCGATGAACAGCGTGATGTCCGCGTTCGCGATGCTGAAGAACTTCCAGGGACTCAGCACCCAGCCGACGATGAACGCTCCGGCCGCCGTGAAGACGGCCCGGGAGGGGACGGCCCGCATCGTGAGGACGGCGAGGCCGAAGGCGAGTCCGACGGGTCCGAGGTCCTGGAGCAGCAGGTTCTGTCGCAAGACGGCCACGATGAATCCGATGGCCCCGAGGACCGCGATCGCCGCCCCCGCGGCCACCTGACGTCTCGTCGACCCATGGGGAATCGGCTCCGGGATGTCCCGGATCGCGCGGACGATGTTCAGTTTCGATACGCGCCACGATGCGATGACAATCGTCGCCATGGTGATGAGGAAGCCGATCGCGAATCCGTTGATCAGATCCGAATCGTTCCAATGGAGAAGGAATCCGGTGCCGCCAAAGGCCGAGGCGCCGAAGACTTGCGAGAAGCCCCAGAGGATGACGCCCGCGACGAGCAACCCGGTGAAGGTGCCGATCACGGAGGACAGGAGCGCGTACAGCAGGCCTTCCGAGACGAAGCTCTGGACCAGATTCGTGCGTCGCATCCCGAGGGCCCGAGCGACGCCCATCTCGCCTTTCCGCTCCTCCGCGAGCATCACGAAGATGTTGATGATCAACAGGATGCCCGCGATGACCGTGAAGAAACCGAGGAGGACGAAGACCTGGCTGAGCTGGTCGATGTTCCGGCTCGCGCCGTCGATCGAGTCGGCCTTGACCTTCGCGATCGTGAACGTCGGGCTCGCGGGCAGGAACGGCGTCATTTCGCGGACCACGTCGTCCGAACGAAGGTATCCTTGCGTCGCGCCGCCGTCGTTCGCCACGGTGATCGTGTTGATCCTGCCGCTTTCGCCCAGTGCCGCCTGGAATGCGGGGAGCGGCACGAACAGGTTCTCGCCATCGTTCCACGCGCCCCGGCCTTCGTCCCGGACGATTTCCTTCACGGTCACGGGGATCTGGACGAATCCGCGCGGCGTCCCCAGGCTTACGACGAGGCCGTGGCCGACCTTCGCTTCGACGGCGGTCGCCAGATTTGCGTTGATGATCGCCTCCGTTCGACTCAGACCGGAACCGTTCCACGTCGAACCGTCCGATCGGACGAAATCGCCGAGGTCCCGCGCTGCGTCGAATGCGATGACCGTCGCGGTGGGCTCGAACAATTGGCTCGAGTTGTCGACGACGGCGCCGGGGAGCTGGTATCGCGGCGCGATCCGCTCCACGGTCGGCATGCTCGCGAGGTTCGACGTGAGGTTGTCGTACACCTGGGCGGAGAACGGGAGGCGCCCGCCATCCGGGGATGCGACGTACACGACCTCGTCGACCGCGTCGAGGGCGCGGAAGACCGCGGCGCGGACGGTGAAGTCGAACGTGGTTTGGATGATGAGGGAGGAGCTGATGATTGCCGTGCCGATCAGGAGGCCCGCGACGACGATCGCGACCTGGGTCTTCCGGCGGAAGAAGTTCCCCGCGCCGATCCGGAGCGGGAAGCGTTTCCGGCCGGCCCAGGCGAGGACCGCGAGGCAGATCGCCCCGACGACGAGGAGGAGCGTCAGCGCGCTGTCCATGCGAACGCCTCAGGCGGGCGTCGGGCGGAACGACTTCAAGATGCCGCCGTTCCGCATCACGATCACGCGTTGCATCTGGTTCCCGACCGCGCCGTCGTGGGTGACCACGATGAACGTGAGCCCTTTCTTCGCATGGAGGGCCTTCATCAGCTCTACGACCTCATGCGAGGTCTCCGAGTCCAGGTTGCCCGTCGGCTCGTCCGCGAAGACGATGTCCGGTTCGTTCACGAGGGCGCGCGCGATGGCGACCCGCTGCTGTTGGCCGCCGGAAAGCTCCGCGGGTTTCTTCAACGCCACCCGATCGAGTCCGACCGCGGCGAGGGCGTCGATCGCCTTGCCGCGCGCCTCCTTCGGATCGTCCCCTCGGACGAGGAGCGGCAGCTCGACGTTCTCGACGCTCTTCAGGACCGGCAACAGGTTGTAGTTCTGGAAAATGAATCCCATCTTCATCGCGCGG
>VBMA01000125.1 GCA_005878985.1 Methanobacteriota archaeon | reverse complement strand
CACCGCGAGGACCGCCTGTCGTGCGCTGAAGCTCAGGGTCTTCGCATCGAAGGCGCCCGGGTCGCCCTTCGAGATCGCGTTCACCACGACGTTCAACCGATCCCCGTACCGCGCGCCCTTCGGACACGTGACGGTCAAGGTAATCTCACGCTGGCCGTCCGAGATTAGTCGGAACTCCTTCTCCGTGACCTTCGTGAAGGTGACGTCCCAGACCTTGTCCTCGACGCCGTACAGTTTGACCGTCCACTCCGGGGGATCGGGAAGCTCGGAATTGTAGACGAGGTCCACCCTCACCCGAATCGTGTCGTCCTCGGTCCCGGTGTTCGTGACGACGACGGCGTATTCTTTCGTCTGCCCGGCCGTCAGGGAGACTTTCTCTTCCTTCAGGTCCAGTTTTATCGAGTAGTGGCCGACCGCGGGCGGCTCCGGCTTGGACTCCGGCCTCGCCTCGCGCTTCGAGAGATCGTCGAGCAATCCCATTCCGTCACCGCCCCAGGTAACCGAAAATCCCGTGGAAGACGCCGGGTCCGTAGCGCATGATCAGGTAGATCACGAAGCCCAGGGCGCCGATCGCGGCGATCCCGAGGCCCGTGATCAGCACGACCTTGGAGTACTCGTCCGACGTGGGCCGACGCGCCATCTTCAGGACCCGACCGTAGCGGCCCTTCCCGAGGCGCTTCGCCCGCTCCTCGATCCGCCGTTGAACCTCCCAGCTCCGATCCACGATGTCCGCCATGGCCTCACCGCACGATGTCGACCCCGCCGTGGGCGCGCACGTGCTCCCCCGGGCCCAGGATCTGCTTCGATCTCACGCCGGTCAGGATGAGCATGACCCGCAGCTTGTGCTCCAAGCTCGGGTCGACCGCGGCGCCCCAGATGATCCGCGCGTTCGGCGCGATGCGGCCCTGGACGATCTCGGCGACCTTCTCGGCCTCGGCGACGCTCATGTCGTTCCCGCCCGTGACGTTCACCAGGGCTCCGGTCGCGGCGCTGATGTCGACGTCGATCAGGGGCGAATTGATCGCCTCTTCGATCGCCTCCTCCGAGCGGTTGTCGCGATCGGACTCGCCCAGGCCGATCATCGCGACCCCGCCGCCCTTCATGATCGTCTTGATGTCGTTGAAGTCCAGGTTGACGAGGCCGGGTTTCGTGATGATCTCCGTGATCCCTTTGATCGCGCGCATCAGCACATCGTCCGCAATCTTGAAGGCCGCATTCAGCGCAAGACGCGGGACGAGTTCAAGGAGTTTGTCATTCGGGATCACGACGACGGTGTCGGCGAAGTTCCGGAGCTTCTCGAGGCCGTACTCGGCGTTCTCGGCCCGGATCGCTCCCTCGGCCCGGAACGGGAACGTGCAGATCGCGATCGTCAGGGCGCCCGCCTCCTTCGACAGCTGCGCGAGGACCGGGGCGCCACCCGTGCCGGTGCCGCCTCCGAGACCGCACGTGATGAAGACCATGTCCGCCCCCTGGACGACGGATCGGAGTTCGTCCGCCGCCTCGCGGGCCGACTCCTCGCCGACCTGGGGGAGCGCGCCGGCCCCGAGGCCGCGCGTGACCCGGCGTCCGAGGAGGAGCTTGTGCGGCGACCGGATGATGAGGAGATGCTGGGCGTCGGTGTTCGCGGCGAAGAGCTCCGCCCCGACGATTCCGGACTCGACGAGCCGGTCGATCGTGTTGCAGCCGCCGCCTCCGATGCCGACGATCTTGATGTTCGTCCTGAGGCTTGCGAGGATCCGCTCGAGTTCGGCGTCCTCCGCGCCGACGCCCATCGTTTGCGTGGGGGACTCAGGGAGCCGCGGCTGAACGCCCGAACGACTCACGACTTCCCTGACAATGGAATCCATTTTTCGGCCTCCGGCTGCCCGAGGAAGCGAATGAAGCAACCGCGACATTCACGTAAAGGAGGAGGATTAATAAATGTTTCCGGGTTCGCGACCGCATCGTCGCCTCCGTGGATCGGCCACGGTGGTAATTCAGCGGATGACGTCGACGCCGACGCGGGCCTTCTCCTCCGAGGGATCTCGTCGCCCGACAATCTGTTTCGACTTGACGCCGGTCGCGACGAGCATGACGCGCAACGTGTGTTCGAGCGACGCGTCGACGGTCGCGCCCCAGATGATTCGCGCGGTCGGGGAGACCTTCGATTGGACGACCTCGGCGACGCGCTCCGCCTCGGAAATCGTCATGTCGTTCCCGCCCGTGACGTTGATCAGGACGCCGTGGGCGGTCGACACATCGACCTCGAGGAGCGGCGAATTGATCGCCTCTTCGATCGCCTCGACGGCGCGGTTGTCGCCGACGGCCTGGCTCTCGCCAAGGCCGATCATCGCGACGCCGCCGCCTTTCATGATCGTTTTGACATCATTGAAGTCGAGGTTCACGAGGCCGGGCTTCGTGATGATCTCCGTGAGTCCCTTGATCGACCGCATGAGCACCTCGTCCGCGAACTTGAACGCGAGGTTCAACGACTGACGAGGTACCAGGTCCAGCAATTTGTCGTTCGGGATCGTGATCACCGTGTCGGCCGCGTCTCGGAGCCGCTCGAGGCCCCATTCCGCGCTCTCCATCCGGAGTTTCCCTTCGCCTCGGAACGGCAAGGTCACAACCGCGATCGTCAGGGCGCCCATCTCCTTCGCGAGCCGGGCGACGTAGCCGCAGCTGCCGGTGCCCGTCCCGCCACCCAGGCCGCACGTCACGAACACGATGTCCGCGCCTTGGACGATCGCGCGCAGCTCCTCTTCGGCCTCGCGCGCGGCTTCCTCGCCGATCTGTGGCAGCGCGCCGGCCCCGAGGCCTTTCGTGATCCGACGACCGAGCAGGACCTTCTTCGGGGAGGCGATATGGAGCAGGTGTTGCGCGTCCGTGTTGCAAGCGTACAGCTCGGCCCCGACGATCCCCTCGTTGTAGACGCGGCCGATCGTGTTGCAGCCGCCACCACCGAGGCCGATAATCTTGATGTTCGTCCGCATCTTGCTGAGCATCTCTTCGAGCTCGGCGTCGACCCGGCTGTCTTCAAATGCGGGGGCACTCCCTTCGCGGGCGAGAACGTCCTCTAACATCGAATTCATTGCGACACCTGCTGAGCCTGCGAGTTCATCCCATCCCGCAAGATGGCCGCGTATCCGGCGGACGCTATTTAAAAGTTGTCGGACGAACGTCCGCCGCGTTGACAAACCCGCGCGAATCGTCCTCGATCCGCGTACGTCACTCGAAGAGCGCGGCCTTCGATGCCTTGCGAACGGCGTCGACCGCTTCCCCCGGTGCGGCGACCATGACGACCCAGTCGACGACCTGCCGGACCTGGAGGGCCCGGCCGAGCGGACTCACCTTGGAGAACGGTTTCACGTCGCCGTCGTCGAGGATGGGGACCTCCGTCTTCGCGATGCGAGGTTCGCTCAACAGGAGTTCCGGCAGCGGGACATCGACGATGACCTGGCCCGGCTTCACGCCGGCCCGCCGCGCGATGCGGTCCTCCACGCGCCGGCGCTCGTCCGGATCTTTGAACGATGCGAGGACGGCCCGCGTGGCGTCCGTAAGATCGTCTCGGTCCGAGGCGAGGACGCGCTTGTAGAGCTTGCGATACTTCAGCCGCAGTGCGATCTCCCGTTGGAGCGGCCCCTGATGGACGAGCCAGTTCAGGAGCTCATGGTCCACCATCTTCTGGATGTCCGCGATCGGGGCGTCGGACCGCTCCACGGCGCGCGCGAGCATCTCCTCGGCAATGCGGACGGTCTTGTGGAAATACACGGAGGAGTACATCAGGCCCCGCGCAACGAGCATCCCCTCCAAGGCCGGAAGGCCCTTGCGATCCAGGGCGAGCTCGCCCCGATGGGTCCGGAGCGTCTGCAAGAGGCGGGAGAAGTCGATCGTCCCGTGGGAGGCGCCCGTGTAGTGCGCGTCCCGCATGAGGTAGTCGATCTGGTCCGCATCCATCGGGCTGTGGATGATCTGCGCGAGGTACCGTTTCGACTCCTCCCGGCCTCCGGGCACGAGCAGACCCGCGCCGCGCTCCGAAGGTCCGCGGATCAGGTCGGCGACCGCGGCGGGGCTGACCCGGTGCGTTTCGAGCACCTCGTGGATCCGCTTGACGTCCGGGAAGGCGCGCCGATCCTCCGGGGATACGTTGTCGTCGTGGCCCGTGATGATCCGCTGGGTCAGGTGCATGTGGTCCACCGCGAGCTCGCGGCTCAGGACATGCTCCAAGGTGTGGGAGAACGGACCGTGGCCGACATCGTGGAGGAGGCCCGCCGCCTGGACGAGCTTTCGCTCTTCGTCCGGCAGGCCGAGCGCGCGCGCCATCTCTCCCGCGACGTGGCCTACGCCGAGGCAATGCTCGACCCGAGAATGATTCGCCCCCGGGAACACGAGATACGTCAGGCCGAGCTGTCGAATCGAATTGAGTCGCTGCAGCTCGAGCGTTTCGAGGAGGTCGAGGGTGAGCGGATCGAGGCGGATCGTCCCGTGGACGGTGTCCGTGATCGTCTTCAAATCCGCCATCCGACGCACCAGCCCATGCCCTCCATATATAGATTCGGCGAGACCGTTCGATGCATCATCTGCCGAATCGCGCCGGGGCTGAACGAACGACTCGAAGCGTCGACGGAAGTCCGTGTTACGCTTTGGACAATTGAGAGTAGTCAAGGCCCCGAAGCATCGGGTTGAAGTAGTAGCCGCTGACCCATGCGCGCTCGACGTGGAAGCTCGTCGCCTGGAAGACCCACACGTACGGCACGTCGTCGAGGACCGCGCGCGCCGTGAGGTCGAGGAATTCCTGCACCCGCGTCGTGACGTTCAACTCGCTCGCGGCGGCGTCGATGCGGGCGTCGAGGGTTCCGTTGCGATAACCGATCCAGGTGGAATACGCGCTCCCGGTTCGGAGGAACGGCACGACGGAATCCAGCGGATCGGCGAAGCGAGGCGCCCACGACAGGAGGGCGAGCGGGAGACCGCCGTCATGCAACGCCCGGTTGTAGGCGGCCGAGTCGAGGGATCGGACAGCCACCAAGATGACGCCCGGAGAACCCTCCCGGGAGTGCAGCGCCTCGAGGCCCTGGGCCAAGAGGTGGCACCCTTGTTCTTCGTACGCGTTGCCCACGCGGTAGTACAGCGTGAGGTTGAACCCGGACGTCCAGTACGGCGTAGCGTTCAGTTCGGTCGCGGCTTGAGCCAAGTCGAACGGGAAGAGGGGGATGCTCGCGTTGTATCCCGGAAGGCCGAGCGGCACCGGTCCGCGGGGTTGCAGTCCCGCATCGTGAGTCGCGTTCACGAGGAACGCGCTGTAATCGAATGCGTACGTGAAGGTCCTGCGAACGTGGACGTCCGCAAAGAAGGCCGCCGGGATCGTGATTGAATCCGGCGTCGCGGTGAGGTTGATTCTCTGGTTGTACCCGAAAAACGACACGTCGAACGCGGGGCGGTCTTTCGCGATTCGCAAGGTCGGCGACTTCGGCGTGCCGTCTGCGTTCATCACGTCCCACTGGTGGTCCCGATCGATCGAGGCCGTATCCACGTCCCCGGCGAGGAGCAGGAACTCACGGCTCACGACGTCGCGCACTGGAAGAAGGTGGACGGACGGGATCTTGACCAGGCCTCGCCAGGATTGATTGAATCGCGTCAGCACAATCACTTGGTTCGGTGACCAGGACGTGGGGGTGAGGGTGAACGGTCCGCTCCCGCACTCGGCACCCCGGGCCAAGATGGAATTCGGGACGCCCCATCGGACGCCTCCGTTCCTTCCGACGCAAGCCTGTGACAAAATGGATCCGACGGTCGAAGCGAGGATCGGCGGGAAGGCGGGATATGGGCGCAGGAGATGGAAGACGACGGTATAGTTCCCGGTCGGCTCGACCGTGGAGTTGCTCACGGCCCACGCGGTCGAGACGTTCAGCCACGTCGTGTCCCACGAAGGCTCCGGCGGCAAGGCCGGGCTCATGTACGCCGGGACCGCGGATCGCACCGGGAACGTCACGTTGGCCCAGTCTCCGATCGTACAGTTCTGCTTTCCCGGAATCGACGGATTGCAGTCCGCGTTCGCGAACGTGCTGATGAGATTGGTCAGGAGATCTTCGAGAATCCGAGGGGGCCCATCTGCCGGGTGAATGGCGAGCAGCCGCCGGAACGAGCTGGAGACATCCCTCGCCGTCATGGGCGTCTGATCGTGGAACACCACGTCGGTCCGCAACTGGAAGGTGTAGTTTCTCCCGTCAAGCGATGTGCCGTTGTTGGCCATCGACGGGACTTCGGTGGCGAGGCGAGGGACGAGCGGATCGACGCTTTCGCTCGCAGACGGAACCGCGATGAGCGTTTCATACACGTTCTGGAGGACCTCGCCACCCGCGGAGTCGTTGTCGATCGCCGGCTCGAGCGAATCCGGTTCCTGCGCGGTCGCCGCCGCGAAGATGCCGGGATACTTCAACTGGGCCAGTGGAGCGCCGGCGACGACGCGCACGGTGTAACCCGCCGACCTCTCGAACGCCCCAGAGGACACGGTCAATTGGACGAAGTAGGTCCCCGGCGAGGGGAACCGGTGTCCCAGCTGACCGATCTGGAGGGCCGTGCCGGTCGTGTTCGCGGTCCCGTCTCCCCAGGAGTAGCTGAACGAGAACAAGGATGCGTTATCGGCGGCGCTCACGACCGAGTACGCTCCGCCGTGGGAGACGTTCGATGCGTTGTTCCACAACCATACGTACGCCCATGAGGCATTCCCGCTGAACCGGATCTCGGAGCCGACCGTTGCGGCGGATCGGTTTGCCGTGAGCACCGCGAGACCGTTCGCTCCGACGCACGTCACCGCGCAACCGGAGGGCGACGGCGGGCTTGCGGGGACCGTGCCGTCAGACGGAGCCGAGCGCACATGAATGAACAGGAGCCGGTCGTCGTTCGTCGCGACGCCGCCCTTGCCGTCGCTCACGGTCAGGACCGCCGTGTACCAGCCTGGCACGCCGTAGGCGTGCGACTGCCGGGTCGCCAATCCCGTCCCGCCGTCGCCGAACTCCCAGGAATAGCTCAGCGCATCCCCGTCCGGGTCGGTCGCGTTCGCGGTGAACAAAAGCTTCGTCGGCGGGCGCACAATAGCAATGTCATCGCTCACCGAGACGTCGGTGATGGACGGCGGGCGGTTGGGCTGACGGACCGCGATGGCGAATGCGGTGATCGTGATGAGGGCCACGACCACGACCGCGGTGATTCGGCCCCAGGGCCACCGCTTGGGAGCCTCGGGCCCTGGGGGAACAGGAACGCGTCCTCCCTCCGCGTCCGTTTCGGGCTCCATCCAGGTTCCCTCCGGGCCGGAATTCGTGGAAATGGGGAGTCGACTCTAATAGTTTATCTGACGAAACTCGAACTCGGATGCGCAACCAAGTGCGATCGACGCGCAATCCGGGAGACGGGGAGCGGTTGCGCCCTCGTCGTCTCGCGCGGTTCGCGTCGACCCCGACGCTTCTCCAAAGTTTCAATTACGCTGCGTCGGTTGGGCCGGCGACGCCGGGGTGACAGAGCGGCTAATGTGACCGACTGCAGATCGGTTTCCAGAGGGTTCGACTCCCTCCCCCGGCATCTTCGCGTCCCCCGCCTGCGAACGGTTCCGAGTCGCATCGAGACCGATTTCGTAACTGGTGCGAACCGAACCCGGTCGGGAGGACCTCGAACATGAGCGACCCGCGCACGTTCTTATAGCGACCATCCTTTTCATCGAATGTTGGCAACGGAGTCGGGCTAGGAATGCGGGTCTTCGAGAGCATCCTCGACACGATCGGGAACACGCCCTTGGTCAAATTGCCCAAGATCATGGCGGGCGTCCCGTGCCTCGCGCTGGCCAAGCTCGAGATGATGAATCCCGGCGGGAGCGTCAAAGACCGAATCGGGGAGAAGATGATCGAGGACGCGGAGGCGAAGGGGTTGTTGAAACCCGGCGGGACGATCATCGAGCCCACGAGCGGGAACACCGGCCTCGGCCTCGCGATGGTGGCCGCGATCAAAGGCTACCGCGCGGTCTTCACGATGCCGGACAAGATGAGCCGGGAGAAGATCGACCTGCTGAAGGCGCTCGGGGCCCGCGTCGTCGTGACGCCCACGGCGGTTCCGCCGGAGCATCCGGATTCCTACTACCGGGTCGCCGAGCGGATTCATCGGGACACGCCAAACTCGATCTTGCCCAACCAGTATGCGAACCAGGCGAATCCCCGCGCCCACTACGAGACGACGGGACCGGAAATCTGGCGGGACACCGACGGGACCGTCACGCACTTCGTCTGCGGGATGGGGACGGGCGGCACGATATCCGGGGTGGGCAAGTTCCTTAAGGAGAAGAATCCGAAGATCCAGGTCATCGGGGTCGACCCGCTCGGATCGATCTTGAAGGACTTCTTCTACAAGAAAGAACCCATGAAAGCCCACACCTACAAGATCGAAGGGATCGGGGAGGACTTCGTGCCGGAGTCGACCTGGTTCGACACGATCGACGAGATCGTCAAGGTGGGCGACAAGGAGTCGTACCTGATGACACGCCGCCTTGCCCGGGAGGAAGGCGTCCTCGCGGGGAGCTCGAGCGGCGCCGCCGTCGTCGCGGCCCGGCGGATTGCCGAGACGCTCGACCGGGAGGACGTCATGGTGGTCCTGTTGCCGGACACCGGCGAGCGATACCTCTCGAAGGCCCACAACGAGGAGTGGCTGAAGGAGCAAGGCTACCTCGAGGAACCGGTCGCGCCCCTCATGACGATCCTCCGGGCGAAGGAGAGGACGATTCCCGGCGTCGTCACGATCGACATCGCAGCGAAGGTGCGGGAGGCCGCCGACATGATGCGCCAGTACAACGTGTCCCAGCTCCCTGTCATGGACACGGGCATCCTCGTCGGCAGCCTGCGGGAGGAGATCCTCATGAAGGCCCTCCTCCAGAACCCCAAGCTCTACGACGATTACGTCGCCAAGGTGATGGAGAAACCGTTCCCCATCGTCGAGCCGGGTGCGGACCTCGAGCAGGTCTACAAACTCCTGATGCGCGGCAGTCCCGCCGTCGTCGTCGGCAAGGAGAACCGACTCGAGGGAATCATCACCCGCATCGACGTCATCGAGTACCTCGCAGGCCGCGCGTAGCAAGCTTATTTACGGAGGGCCCGCGACTCCGTCCCCGGCGATCTCATGCGTTTTGCCACAAAGGCCATCCACGTCGGGCAGGAGCCGGATCCGCGGACGGGCGCGGTGACCCCGCCGCTCTACCTGACCTCGACGTATTCCCGGAAGACGCAGGACGAGTACGCGTACGCGCGCTCCTCGAACCCGACGCGAGACGCGCTGCAGAAGAGCCTCGCGGGCCTGGAGGCGGCGAAATACGCCCTCTCGTTCTCGAGCGGCATGGGGGCCATCACGACCTCCCTCACGCTCCTGAGGAAGGGAGACCACGTCGTGGTGACGGACGACTGCTACGGCGGGGTCTACCGGATCTTCACGCGAATCATGAGCAACTACGGGATCGAATCGAGCTTCGTCGACCTGCGCGACCTCGTCGACGCCGAGGACGCCTTCCGGCCGGAGACCCGGATGCTGTGGACCGAATCGCCGACGAACCCGTTGATGAAGGTCGTCGACCTGCGCGAGCTTGCGGTGATCGCGAAGGCGCACGATGCGATCAGCGTGTGCGACAACACATTCGCCTCCCCAGCCCTGCAGAATCCGCTGGCCCTCGGGATCGACCTCGTCGTCCACAGCACGACGAAGTACCTGGGCGGCCACGCGGATCTCCTCGGCGGAGCCCTCGTGATGAACCGAGACGACCTCCACGAGAAGCTCAAGTTCTCGCAGAACGCCTTGGGCGCGATCCCGAGCGCCTTCGATTGTTGGCTCACGCTGCGCGGAATCAAGACGCTCGCGGTCCGCATGGAAACGCACTGCGACAACGCGGAAGCGCTCGCGAAATTCCTGAAAGGCCACAAGGCGGTCGCGAAGGTCCACTACCCCGGTCTCCCGGACGACCCCGGCCACGCCATCGCGAAGAAACAGATGCGTCGCTTCGGTGGCATGCTGAGCTTCGAAGCCCGCGATCCGTCCCGGATCGTCGAGCGGTTGAAACGCCTCGAAGTCATCGTGCCGGCCGAGAGCCTGGGCGGCGTGGAATCCCTGATCGAACACCCGGCCTCGATGACGCACGCCAGCGTACCAAAGGAACAGCGGGAGAAGCAGGGCATTACGGACGGCCTGGTGCGCTTCTCGATCGGACTCGAGGATGTCCACGACCTAACGGAAGACCTCGAACAGGCGCTCGGCTGAGGACCCGAGCGGGCGAGGCCGCGTCGTCGGGATCCGCGATTTCACGGTCGCCGAGTGGGCGGTCATCCCGAGAGCGACCAGACCGTAGCCGACCGCAGCGGCAGCAGGCAGCACCCCGAGTCCCAGGCTCCATGCTTGAACGAAGGCGGTGACCCCGGGGCTCTGGAGAATCGTCACGGTCGTTGCGGCGGCAACGGCGAACAGGATGAGCGCTCCGAGGTCCGTGAGATATTGGAACCCGGGTTCGAGGGAACGAGCCACGCGACCAAAGATAATTCCATGGAGCGCGAGGGTGGGCACGAGCGCCCAGCCGGCGAGGCGCAAGACGGACCAAGACCCGATGAAGACCCACGCGTCCGCCGATGCGAGCGCATGATACTGAAGCAGAAGAATGACGACCGTCGCGACCGCCACGACGAGGGTGAGCGAGAACGCCCGCCATGCAACGACGCCATTGGAATCCCCAGGCTGCCGGGCCCGGAAGTCCCGCAACGCGGCCCAGAGGTTCGGCCAGGCCGAGACATACGCGACTACCCCGATCCACCCGAGGAGGACGTCCCCGTAGATGATCTCGGAACCGGGAAGGGAAACAATCCATCGACCGACGACCAGCGAGGACGCGAAGAGGGCGACGCTTGTGGCAAGAAGGAGCGCGGCTCGTTGGAGTGCGCGGGCCCAGGACGGTCGAACCGCGGACGAACGCCGCGAAGGAATGGAATCCCGCATGATCGTCCCAACATGGCGGACCGAGGACCCATAAGACTTGCGCATCAAATGCACGCACGAGTTGACAAACGGTGCGACCGACAGCCGTGGCGTCGTCGACCTTCAAGAACCTTAATACCCGCCGCCTAGATGCGGACCGCGCGATGCCCATCCGAGTGTACAATACGCTGTCGAGAACGAAAGAGGAGTTCGTTCCCCTCCAGGCAAACCGCGTATCCATGTTCGTCTGCGGCCTCACCCCGCAGGACGAGACCCACATGGGCCACGCGAAGACGTACGTCGCGTTCGATGTCGTCGCGCGGTTCCTCCGGCACAAGGGATACCATGTGTTCTACCTGCAGAACGTCACGGACATCGAGGACCGGATCATCGAGAAGATGCAGAAGACCGGACGGGAGTGGAAGGACATCGTCAACCAGTATTTCGGCGAATATCTCGAGGTCATGGAGGCCCTCCGCTGCAACTCGGTCGACGTATATGCGTTCGCGACCGATTACATCGACGACATCATCGCGCAGATCCAAGGGCTAGTCAAGAAGGGCCATGCATACGTCGCGGAGGACGGAAGCGTCTACTACGACACGACGACGTTCTCCGGCTGGGGCAAGCTGAGCGGACAGAAGGTCGAATCGCTCCGGCCGGGGGCCCGGATCGCCATCGAGGAACGGAAACGGCATCCCGCCGATTTCGTCCTGTGGAGGGCCCGGAAGCCGGGGGAGCCCGCGTGGGACAGCCCGTGGGGCAAAGGCCGGCCCGGATGGCACATCGAAGACACGGCGATCACGATCCGACACTTCGGACCGCAGTACGACCTCCATGGAGGGGCGACGGAACTGATGTTCCCTCATCACGAGGCGGAGATCGCCCAGGCCGAGGCGTACACCGGGATCACGCCCTTCGTGAAGTACTGGATGCACGGCGGGATGGTCACCGTGAAGGGCGAGGAGATGCACAAGTCCCTCGGCAACTACTGGCCCGTCAAAGCGGCGCTGAAACTCTACGAACCCGAGGTGATCCGTTTCTTCCTGATCAACGTGCAATATCGCGGGCCTATCGACTTCGCGCCGGAGCTCCTCGATGAGGCGAAGCGTTCCTACGAGCGGCTTCGCGAGACGACACGGACCCTCGACGCTGAACGTCGCCGAGCGCCCGGTTCCGGCAAGGGCGATCGTTCGCTCAACGCGGCGACGGCGAAAGCCCTCGCGGACTTCGACGCGGCGATGTCGGACGACTTCAACACCCGCGAGGCCATCGCGGTGATCTTCGATTACGGACGCGCCGTGAACAAGTCCATCGAAATGGGCGCGGGTCGGGGCGCCCTCGACGATGCCGTGCAGGCGTTTCGGACGTTCGGGGAGGTGTTGGGCATCCTCCAGCCGACCGCGGAAAGCGGCGACCAGGTCGACCGCCTGCTGGACCTCATCGTGGAGTTGCGTGAGGAAGCGCGGAAGCGAAAGGACTTCGCGGCCGCGGACCGAATCCGCGACGCCCTCGCCGCGGTCGGCGTGGCCCTCGAGGACACCCGCGACGGTGTCCGGTGGAAGCGAAAATAGGCCCCGGCCGGGCTCGGATTTCCGCCCCTCCATCCGACGTTCTCGGTGGCGAGAACGAGAGGATCCAAATGACCGTGCTACAGTATTTAAGGAACCGATGCGAAAAGAACCTCCCGCGCGGAGGGCTGTTTTCTCCATAGAAACTGGCCTCCGAACGTTTATAAGAGCCTGCCGTATACTTGGGCCGTCCCTCGGGATGGGCCGCGAGAGGGCACCGAAACGCGCTCTAAGAGGTTACGGAATAGATGGTAGAAGAGACCGCCTACGACGCTACGCAAATCCAGGTCCTCGAAGGCCTGCAGGCGATCCGAAAACGGCCAGCGATGTACATCGGCTCGGTCGACGCACGCGGCCTCCACCACCTGGTCCACGAAGTCGTCGACAACTCGATCGACGAGGCGATGGCCGGCTTCTGCAAGGAAATCCAGGTCACCTTGAACGCGGACGGATCCGTCACCGTGGCGGACGACGGCCGTGGGATCCCGGTCGACATCCATCCGAAGTACGGCGCGCCGGGCGTCGAGATCGTCCTGTCGCGGATGCACAGCGGCGGGAAGTTCGAGCGGAAGATGTACCGCGTGTCCGGCGGGCTGCACGGCGTCGGTCTCTCCGTCGTCAATGGCCTGAGCGAGTGGCTCGAGGTCCGCGTGAAGCGGGACGGCCAGGAACACCGGATGCGGTTCGCGCGTGGCAAGAAAGCCTCGGACCTCGAGGTCATCGGACCGGCGGAAGGCACCGGGACGATCATCACCTTCCTCCCGGATGCCGAGGTCTTCGAGTCCATCGAGTTCGACTACAACATCCTGGCGACGCGCTTGCGGGAGCTGGCCTTCCTGAACGCCGGCCTTCGGATCATCATCGTGGACAAGCTCCACGACCGCGGGGACGTGTTCCAGTTCCAGGGAGGCATCGCCGAGTACGTCAAGTGGATCAACCGCGCGAAGAATCCGCTCCATCCGGATCCGATCCGGTTCGCGAAGGAGTCCGACGGAACCCTCGTCGAAGTCGCGATGCAATATCACGATGGCTACAACGAATCGATCTTCACGTTCGTCAACAACATCGACACGATCGAGGGCGGGACCCATCTCGTCGGCTTCAAGGCCGGGCTCGCGCGGGCCTTCATCAAGTACGCGAAGGACAACAAGTACCTGAAGCAGGGCGAGAGCCTCGAGGGCGACGACGCTCGCGAGGGATTGACGGCGATTCTCAGTCTCAAGATCCCCGAGCCGCAGTTCGAGGGACAGACCAAGATGAAGCTCGGAAACTCTGAGGTCAAGGGGATCGTCGAGTCCATCGTGTACGAGAAACTCACCGAGTTCTTCCTGGAAACGCCGAAGGTCGCCGAGATCTGCATCGGGAAGGCGGTCCTTGCGGCGCAGGCGCGCGAGGCCGCGCGAAAGGCCCGTGAGCTCACGCGACGGAAGGGCCTCCTGGAAGGTTTCAACCTTCCTGGAAAACTCGCGGACTGCCAGGAGCGCGACCCGGCGAAGTCGGAGCTTTTCATCGTGGAAGGGCCATCCGCCGGCGGTTCTGCGAAGGCGGGCCGTCGCCGCGAGTTCCAGGCCATCCTCCCGCTTCGCGGGAAGATCCTTAACGTCGAGAAAGCCCGACTCGATCAGATGCTGAAGAACGAGGAGATCCGGACGCTCATCACGGCGATCGGCGGGGGGGTCGGCGAAGAGTTCGATCCCAAGAAGGTCCGGTACCACAAGGTCATCACGATGGCCGACGCGGACGTCGATGGACAGCACATCACGACGCTGCTGCTTACGTTGTTCTTCCGGTACATGCGGCCGCTCCTCGATAGCGGGTTCGTGTACATCGCGCAGCCGCCCTTGTACAAGATCAAGAAGGGCAAGGAACTCCACTATGCTTACACGGAAAAGCAGCGGGAAGACCTCGCAAAAAAGCTCGGCGACAAAGGGGTCGTGTACCAGCGGTACAAGGGCCTAGGGGAAATGAACGCCGAGGAGCTCTGGGAGACGACGATGGATCCTGCCCGCCGTCTGTTGAAGCAAGTCACGATCGAGGACGCTGCGACCGCCGATGCCCTGTTCTCAA
This sequence comes from Methanobacteriota archaeon, assembly GCA_005878985.1. GTDB lineage: Archaea > Thermoplasmatota > Thermoplasmata > RBG-16-68-12 > RBG-16-68-12 > RBG-16-68-12. The sequence continues at coordinate 5,719 of VBMA01000125.1, read as the reverse complement.
TCCTCATGGGGGAGGCCGTCGAGCCTCGCCGGCAATACATCCAGGAGCACGCGAAAGAAGTCGTGAACCTGGACATCTAGGAGGACCATGCCGGAAGAAGCCCAGGAGTCCCGTCCCCACGTTTCGCCCCAGCCAATCGAGGACGAGCTGCACCGCTCCTACATCGACTACGCGATGAGCGTGATCGTCGGGCGGGCGCTGCCCGATGTACGGGATGGCCTCAAGCCCGTTCAGCGCCGGATCCTGCACGCCATGAACGACCTCGGGATGGGGTCCGGGTCTGCACACAAGAAAGCGGCCCGCGTGGTCGGCGAAGTCCTTGGAAAATGGCATCCGCATGGAGACCTGGCGGTCTACGACGCACTCGCGCGGATGGTGCAGGATTTCTCCCTCCGGTATCCGCTCATCGATGGGCAAGGGAATTGGGGGAGTACGGAAGACGATCCCGCCGCAATGCGGTACACGGAGTGCCGCCTCGCGAAGACGGCCGAGGCGATGCTCGAGGACCTGGAGAAGGACACCGTCGACTGGATGGACAACTTCGATGGCACGCTGAAGGAGCCTCTCGTACTTCCGTCGAAATTCCCGAACCTCCTCGTCAACGGATCGAGCGGGATCGCCGTCGGGATGGCAACGAACATCCCGCCACACAATCTCGGAGAGATCGTCGACGCGCTGATCGTCCTGATCGACAACCCTCAAGCCGAGTTGATCGACCTGTACAACCCGGAGACGGGTCCGGTTCGCGGTCCGGACTTTCCGACGGGGGGCATCCTATACGGTGCGGACGGGGTCGCGGACGCATACCGGACCGGGCGCGGGCTCATCCGGATCCGCGCGAAGGCGAAGTTCGAGGAAGCGGGCCACGACCGCGCCCGGATCGTCATCACGGAAATCCCATACATGGTCAGTAAGGCTTCCCTCGTCGAATCGATTGCCCTGCTCGTCAAGTCGAAGAAAATCGAGGGAGTCACGGACCTCCGCGACGAGAGCGACCGCGAAGGCATGCGAATCGTGTTGGAGCTCAAGCGTGACGCTGTCGAGGACGTAGTCCTGAATCAGCTCTACCACCACACGCAGATGGAGACGACCTTCGGCGTGATCAACCTCGCGCTACTCGATGGACAACCGCGGGTTTTGCCGCTCAAGGATTCGATGCAGGCGTTCACGGCGCCGCACGGAGTTTGACCTGAAGAAGGCACGGGAGCGGCTTCACATCGTGGAGGGCCTCATCACCGCGGTCGACCACCTCGACGACGTGATTCGACTTATCCGACGTGCGCGGGACGCAGACGAGGCGCAGGCGGGCCTGATGAATCGGTATCTTCTCAGCGAGAACCAGGCAAAGGCCATCCTCGCCATGACATTGCGCCAGCTCACCGGACTCGAAATCGAAAAGCTGCGCCAAGAGAAGACCGACTTGAACCACAGGATCGAGAATCTCGAATCGATCCTAGCGTCCCGAGAGCGCGTGCTTGACATCTTGAAGGCTGAGTTCCGGGAAATCAAGGAGAAGTTCGGCGACGACCGTCGGACGACTGTCGAGCTCCAAGCCTACGACATGCAGATTGAGGACCTCATCCCCGAGGAGGACAACGTTGTGACTATCACGAACACGGGCTACATCAAACGGCTACCGGTCAGCGTGTACCGGAAACAACGTCGAGGCGGAAAGGGGGTCACGGGCATGGATACCAAAGACGAAGATTACGTCGTCGACCTCTTCGTTGCTTCAACTCACGATTTCATCCTCTTCTTCTCGTCGAAAGGGAAGGTGTTCAAGCGAAAGGCCTTCAAGCTTCCCGCCGCGGGGAGATACGCGCGAGGGAAGCCCGTTGTCAACCTGTTGGAGCGCCTCGATCCCGATGAGAAAGTCGAGGCGATGATTCCGACTCGAGATTTCCCCCAGGACCGATTCCTTGTCTTCGTGACCAAACGGGGACGAATCAAGCGGACCGGTTTCGCGGAATTCCAGAACATCCGCGAGAGCGGGATCCGGGCCATCAGGCTGAATGAAGGAGACGAGTTGATTGACGTCCAGATCGCGGGAGGCAACGAGGAGGTCATCCTCGCCTCCGCCGGCGGGTATGCTAATCGGTTCCCGATCGACGACGTCCGGCCGATGGGGCGACCGGCGGCGGGGGTCGCGGGGATGCGTGTTCGAACGGGAGACGAGGTCGTCTCGATGGCCCTCTCGACCAATCCGGAAGCCGAGTTGCTGACGGTCCTCTCGAGCGGGTACGGGAAGCGCACGACGACCTCCGAATATAGGAAGACCCGCCGGGGATCGAAAGGAGTCCGCACGACGAGTGCGAAATACGCGAAAGGGCGCGTCATCGCCGTGAAGGTCGTCCAACCGGAGGAGCATCTCCTTGTAACGACGAAAGCGGGGGTCGTGATTCGTTGCGCCGTCGCCGACATCAGCGTGAAGGGTCGCGCGGCTCGCGGCGTGAGGCTCCAACGTCTCGGCGAAGGCGATGAGGTCGTCGCGGTGGCTCGAGTTATTGAGGAAGAGGAACAGGACCGCGCCTTGAACGCGGAACCGTCGGCCAAGTCCGAGAAGCCTTCAGGATAAGGCGACACCCAGCCCCGGCCTGCCCGGCGCGATGAGCTCCCCGTTCTCGAAACCCAAGCCCGTTGACGGATCCTCGGCGAGGTTGAAGTGCGAATCCAAGTCGAGCCAACGAACGTTCTTCTGGCCAAGGGCGAAGGCGAGCGCCGCGGCGATCGAGATTTGCGGTTCTCCCATGCAACCGACCATCGTCGGGTAGCCGGCGGATTCACAAATCGTGTTTACGTCGATCGCTCGGCAAATGCCGCCATGTTTCATTAGCTTGAGATTCACCGCTTTCGCGGCGTTCGCCCACCGGACCTTCTTTGCGTCGTCCGCCGTGAGCACCATCTCATCCGCCATGATCGGAATCGGCGAGGACTCGGTCAAGACGCGCATCCCCTCCAGGTCCGTGGTGGCCACCGGTTGTTCGAATATCGAGATGTTCAGATCCTTCGCGGCACGCGCGAAGCTGAGAGCCTGGCTCCAGCTGTACCCTTGATTCCCGTCAATCCGCAGTTCGACTCCCGGGCCGACCGCCCCGCGAATCGCGCGCACCCGGTCCAAATCCGATTTCGGGTCTCGACCGATTTTCACCTTCAATGCACGGAATCCGGTCTGGACCCATCGCTCGGCTCGCTCCACCGCGCTTCGAGTGTCCATGATTCCAATCGTCATGTCCGTGACCATCCGATCCCGGGTCGCGCCGAGATAGCGATGCAGTGGGACGCCCTCTTGTTGCGCGGCGAGGTCGTGCACTGCGATGTCAATCGCGGCTTTGACGGATGGGTTGCCAGGGAGGACTTTGTCCATCTTGTCGGCCACCTCGCGCGGGCGCTCGAACGTGAATCGTTCCAACGCCCGTGACATGGCCTTGATCGCGTCCATCGCGGACCGGACCGTCTCCTGGGTGACATCCGTCGGAGCGGCACTTCCGTATCCGGAGAGCGTACCGGAGTGCACGATGACGAAGACGTTCTGAGCGACGCTCGAAGACCCTTTCGCGATGGCGAATGGCTCCTTCCGAGGAAGATCCATCGCCGAGTACTCGAGGAAATCGATTCGCATCGGAATCGGGCACCGCCCCGCAACGATATCAAGGTGCCAGCCGGCTCAGCGTCTCGCAGTCTTGTCCCGCCGGCGGCGGGCGTCGCGTGACCACTTCGTCCGCGGATAGAACCGGCAGAACGACGTGAACGAGCACTGCGGGCATCGGGGCCCGATCGGTCGACAGAGATCCTTCCCGAAGCGGATGAACAACTCGTTGATGTGGAGCCAGTACTCCTTCGGCACGATCCGCATGAGGCGCCGCTCCGTCGCTTCGGGTGTCTTCGTCCGAACGAGGCCGAGCCGGTTGCTCACCCGATGGACATGGGTGTCGGTCGGGATGCGTGGCACGCCGAACCCGTAGACGAGGACGCAGTTCGCCGTCTTCGGTCCGACCTGTGGCAGCTCGATCAGCTCTTCATACGTCCGCGGAACGGTGCCCTGGTACCGGTCGAGCAACGTGCGGCTCACGCTCACGATCTGACGAGCCTTTTGGCGGTAGAAGCCGACCGGTTTGATCAGACGTTCCACGTCGCCCGCGTCCGCGGCTGCCAGTTCGGCCGGGGTCTCGTACTTCGAGAACAGCTGCCTCGACGCAATTTCCGTCATCTCATCGCGCGTCCGCTGAGAGAGGATCGTGGAGATCAGGACCTTGAATGGGTCCTCCGTTTCCGCGACAATCTTCGCCAAGGCGGTCTCGCCGGCATGGAGGTCGCCCTCGGGCAGGTATCGGCGAGAGAGATCCCGCACGATAGTCCCGATTCGCTTACGGGTGGACGCCGAGGTGGTCAAGGGCCTCCCCCGCCGTGTAAATCGAGCCCGTGATCAGGACGATGTCCTCTCCGCGCGCCGTCCGGAGCGCGGCGTCGATTGCGTCGCGGACCGACGGGATGGCCGTGGATTCCACGAATGGGCGGAAGGCGGCGGCAACCTCCTCCGAGTCGTACGCGCGGTGGGTCTTCGGCCGGCCGGCGAATACCCGAGCGGCGATCGGCCCCAGCGCAGCCGCCATGCCGAGGAGGTCCTTGTCGTTCAGGATGCCGGTGACCAGGATGGCCTTGCGACCGGGGAACGTCTCACTCATCGAAGCGGCCAGGGCGATCGCAGCGGGGCGATTGTGGGCTCCATCAACGACGACGAGAGGGGACTCTCGCACAATTTCCATCCGGGCAGGCCACCGAACGGACGCGATCCCGGAGCGGATCGCCTCGTCGGGAACCTTGAACCCGGCCGCGCGGAGCTCCTCGAGGGCGGCCACCGCGATTCCCAGATTCTCCACCTGGAACGTGCCGAGGAGGGGCGTCTGAACATCGACAGACCCAAAGGATCCGCGCACGCGCACCGTCTGACCGTGGAGGTCGCCGGCCTTGCGCTCCGCGTGGATGCCCCGTCCGAGGACCGACAGAGGCGCGTGGAGCTCGCGGCACCTCGCTTCGATGACCGGGAGCGCATCTTGGTCGACCGTAACGACCCGGGACGATGGCTTGATGATCCCGGCCTTCTCCCGCGCGATTCGCTCCACCGTCTTGCCGAGGTGTTCCGTATGCTCCAGGTCCACCCGAGTGATGACCGACACGAGGCCATCGACGACGTTCGTCGCGTCCATCCGGCCGCCCATCCCGACCTCGATCACCGCAACGTCGACCTTCTTCTCTCGGAAGTACTCGAAAGCCATCGCGGTCGTGACCTCGAAAAACGTCGGATGGTCGATCGCCCGCGTGGCCGTCATCGCCTGAATCGCCGGCTGCATGCCGGACCAGAGGCGCAACACATCGTCGTCGGCGATCGACGCACCGTCGACGCGGATCCGCTCGTTGAACCGGACGAGATGCGGGGATGTGTAGAGCCCGACGCGGTAGCCGGCCGCCTGCAAGACCGACGCGGCATACGCACAGACGGAGCCCTTCCCGTTCGTTCCCGTGACGTGCACGACCTTCAGCCCGCGCTGCGGGTCGCCGAGGAGGGACAGGAGCTGACGGATGTTGTCCAGGCCCAGCTTGATCCCGAACCGCTCGAGTCGGTAGAGATGTTCCAGCGTCGTCTGATAGTCCATCGAGGCGGCCGGAGCTAACGGGCGTCGCGGATTAAAGGTTGCTCGGCGATATGAAAATCTCATTCGTT
>VBMA01000038.1 GCA_005878985.1 Methanobacteriota archaeon | reverse complement strand
AAGGCAGTTTCGTCATCGTGACCGCGGCCGGTCGCGCGGCGGCGAAGTCGAAAGGGCCCGATGAAATCCTCCTAGCTCGACTGGCGAAGGGAGAGCTCACGGAGGATGCGATCGATCCGCGTCTGTTGCGCGATCTAAAGTCGCGACGGGAGCTCGTGAAAGAGCGCGAATCCGTTCGCCGCGAAATTGCGCTGACGGCCGCGGGACAGAAGGTCCTCGCCGCCGGGATCGAACTGAAGGAGGAAGTCGCGCAATCGACCTCGGACCTATTGCAATCGGGGAAGTGGAAGACCGTCGACTTCCGCAGGTACGACACGAAGGCGTTCGCACCGCTCATCCGACCTGGCAAGCGCCACGTTCTCGGCGCGTACATCGAGCGAATCCGGCGAATCTTCCTCAGCATGGGCTTCACGGAGATCGAGGGCGACTTTGTGCTCCCCGCGTTCTGGAACTTCGATGCCCTCTTCCAGCCGCAAGATCATCCCGCGCGGGACCAGCTCGATACGTTCTATCTGGAGAAGCCGTCGACGAGGCCGCTCCCGGACGATGGGATCGTGCGCCGGGTCGCGGAAGCCCACGAGACCGGCGGGGCCACCGGGAGCACCGGTTGGCGTTACTCGTGGGACCGCAAGGAGGCGGAACGCGCCGTCCTCCGGTCGCACACCACCCCGATCACCCTGAGGTGGCTCGGCGAGCACCCCGACCCGCCGCGGAAGGCGTTCATCATCGGACGCGTCTTCCGCCCGGATGCGATTGACTTCACGCACCTCCCGGAATTCCATCAGATCGAGGGCGTCGTCATGGAGGAAGGCGCCAACCTCGCGCAGCTGATCGGCGTGATCGAGGAGTTCTACCGCCGGCTCGGCTTCACCCGCGCGAAGTTTCGTCCCGGCTACTTCCCGTACACGGAGCCGAGCATGGAGCCGGAGGTCCAGCTTCCCGATGGGACGTGGATGGAGCTCGGTGGGAGCGGCATCTTCCGGCCGGAGGTGACGGAGCCGCTCGGCCTGAGGGCACCGGTTCTGGCATGGGGCCTCGGCCTCGAGCGACTGATCATGGCGGTCGAAGGGATCTCGGACATCCGCCAGCTGTACCTGAGCGACCTCGACTGGTTGCGAGACCACCGCGCCGTCCTCTGAGTGCGCCGCATCCCGAATGAGAATCGCGTGGGAATCTTTATTTGCGTACCGAGAATCTGCGGCGCGGTCTTCGTATGCCCTCCTCCGTCGAGAACGACATCAGCGCGGGCGAACAGGCCCTCGGCCAGCTCGATTACGATGCCGCGTACAAGCACTTCGACAAGGCGACCAAGGCCGATCCGACCAACGCGGTCGCGTTCTTCGGGAAAGCCGAGGCGGCCCTCGGAGTGCCGAAGGTCGAACCGGAGGAAATTCTGGGGCTGTACAAGAAGGCGATCGACTTGGACGGCGAGAACCCGCAGTTCCGGGATGCCCTCGCCTCCTTCTGCGTCGACCTCGGACGCTTCAACGACGCGGAGGAACAGTACAATGCCGCGGCCAAGTTGGACCAGGAGAACGCTCCGTTCTACTGGTCGGAGTTTGCCATTCAATATGCGCGGAAGGCGCCCCTCAAGATGGAACAGTTTCTCGACGACAAGACGCGGGACATGATCCGTCAGAAGGCCCTGACATACGCGTTGCGCGCCCTGGGGATCGAGAAAGAGGATGCGAAGCGGATCCTTTGAGACCCTCACGCGGCGCGGACTCCAGGAGCCTGACCTCGTCGGCCCACGCGGCATTCGACGCAGACGCCGCCGGCGATGTGCTCGTCGCATGCGGGTCGTCCGCAGTTGGCGCATGATCTGAGCGTGGGGCGGCTGCAGAGGTGGCAAAGCGCCGGGACCGCCATGGCGGCACCATCGCGCTCCGAAGACATCAGCCTTCGCCAATGTGCTCAGAGGGCGCGCAGCTCGCCGAACGTCGTGGATCGCTCCGCGAATGCGTTGTGTTTGTGGATGGACTCCTCGGCTTCCGACTTCACGCGCACCCACGTGGTGTCTGGCATCTTGGGGTAGCGCTTCAGAAGCCGGTCCAACACGTCGCGCACGACATCCTCGACGAACTTCGGATTTCGGTGCGCCATCTCGACGAGGCGACCCTCATCCGGTCGCTTCAGCAAGCCATACGTCGGCGCGGAAAGCGACTCCTCCACGATATCGATCAGCTCGTCCGCCTCGATGTCGTGTCCGGGCGGCTCCTGCAGGATCAGCGTCGTCCGATTCCGCTGATTGTGCGTGATGATGGGCACGCCCTCGGGCCACCGCCCCAGTTCCGGATGCTCCTTCAGGACGTCGTCCCGCACGGTCTCCATCGCGCACGGGCATGCCGTCATGCCGACGACCTCGACCCCGATGGATCGCACGACCTCTCGCTCCCCCCGTCGCGCGTTCGCGCGGGCGACGAGCCGATAGGCCTCGAGGGAGGTCCGGCCCCACGGCGACGTCCGCTCGAGGAAGTACTCTGCGGTCGCCCACACCTCCGACGTCGTCGCATAGTCGTGTCGCTTCAGGAGGATTTGCGCGATGACCTCGGTGAGTTCTTCCAAGCTCCCGACCGGCTCTCGGACGGAACGGTCGACGACCTCGTTGATCGCCTCGAGATTCCGGGAGAGGTGCGATCCCTTCTGGTCCTGCGGGAGATCGACAAACAAGTCGAGCGTCGTCGTCAGGGTCACCGCACGATTCGGCCGGCGGATCTGGACGGGCTTGACGACCCCCGTCACTCCGACCTTGTTCAATCGAAATCCGTTCGCGACCCGCTCGCTCTGGACGTCCTTCGGGATTGACTCAACCCGGCGGGGCCTACCGGCCCGTACGCTTAAAACTTGCCGGCGTCAGTGTGCCGAACTGCATCCTCTCCGCTCAAAGCGGCAAAGAAAGAGGTCGCGAGGGCCGCTCCCCGCCTTGCGGCGGGGATCGCCCGAAGCCCTCGCGGGTGGGCGTTGGTTGGGGGGAGGATTGTTGAGCGTGTCTCAGCGGAGGCCGATGAAGCCGTCGTCGTTGAAGGCGACCGGCCCCAGGTCCCAGGCCGCCTCGACCGTCTCGGGCGGCTGCACCTCGACGTGGATCGCGTGGTTGTTCTGTTCCTCGATCTCCTTCGCCGCGTTCTCGACTTCTTCGGCGAGGGTCGTGAGGTACGACTTCGTCAGGTGGTCGACGACCCCTTGGACGATCGTGACGACCATGTAGCTGATGACTTGCATCGCTTCGTTGAAGGACATCTGGTCGGCGAATCGGTTCAGTGAATCGTTCTCGACCACGATCACGCTGTCCGCTTCCCGACGGAACTCCTCGAGACCTTGCCGGGCGGCTTCCGTCCGACCCTCGATCTCGAACGGTAGGATCGCGACGCCGATCGTGACCGCCCCGTTCGCCCGCGCAGCTCGTGCGACGACGGGTGCGGCTCCCGTCCCCGCGGCGCCTCCGAGGCCCGCGACGACGAAGACGATGTCCGAGGAGAGCGATTCTCGAAGGGATCCTTCCTGGTCTTCGGCGGACGCTCGGGCTCCGGCGATTCGGTCCGCGTCGGACGGCTGCCCCAGCAGGATCTTCACGTCGCATTCCGCTTTCGAGAGACCGGAGGGGTCCGTGTTCACCGCGATCGTTTCGACGCCCTTGATGTCGCGGTCGTAAAGCGCGCTCACCATCTTGCCGCCCGCGCCCCCGACTCCGACGACGGAGATTTTCGGGTCCACGGCATCCTCAAACAGGCTGCTGATGACTTCCTCGACGTAATCCCTGGGTACCATTCAATCCGGCCTCCACGCATGCTTCGATCGCGGGAGGCCGGAAGGCAGTTCCCTCCGCTGAAGGCGTGCATCCCATCCCTTCATGACAGGTTCCCATCCGTTCCCTTTTTCCGTCATTCGAGGTGACTCCCTTCCGGCATCCGCCACGCCCGCGCGATTCATGGCGGGATGACTCCGTCCTTGTCGCCCGTCGATACGGAGACGACCTTGCCGGTCATCTTGTCGACTTGTTTCCGGTGGTCTTCGATCTCCTTGACTCGATCCCGCGTGAACCACTCCTCGATGCTGCGGACGACCGCGTGCTCCCGACTCAGGAAGTAGCCGTCCGCCACGAGGCGGTCGATCAGCTCGAGGTAGTACCGCGGGATGCGGATCTTGACCGTGTCGCCGCCCTCGCGGATCGTCTGGATATACGCCTGGACCGCATCGCGGACCAGCTGCGAGCGGTTCCCGTGCGACGTGCTCCCCTTCAGGAACGCGTCGATCAGCTCGAGGTTTTCTTTCTCGAGACGTAGGGTGATCCGCTCGTTTTCGTCCATCCGAATCCCTCGCCTGAACCACGGGAAGGAGTATGACGAGGTCATACACCATTCCGCGCAATTTTTGGCGTGTTGTTCGCCGTATCTTGGGGCACTGTACATATACTTGTTGTCAATTGTCATACGACGTAGGACAAAGGGCCTCCATCGTCGCTCGGAATCGTGCCTGGAACGGACCTTTGATTTTTATTTTGTATGCCAAATCGGACACGCGTTAAACCGGTGACGAACGAGGTCGATTGGCGCTCCGAATCCGCCGCGAAAAGCTTTACGAGAATCGTCTCTATGTGCGCGCGTGGCTAGGAAATCGCGTGGACCCAGCGGCCGGCG
>VBMA01000124.1 GCA_005878985.1 Methanobacteriota archaeon | reverse complement strand
GAAGGTCGCAAGATTCGGGCGCAGATCGGTGTCGTCCAGCAACAGGACAGCTTCGATCAGGGGCTGAACGTCGAGACCAGCATGGACATTTACGGTCTCATCTGGAACGTCCCGAAGGCCGAGCGCCGTCGGCGGATCGACGAGCTCATCGGCCATTTCGAGATGGAAGAGTTCCGAAAGATGCCGACGGTCGACCTGTCCGCCGGCCAGCGTCGCAGGCTCCAAGTCGCCCGCGAGTTCATCCACGACATGGACCTCCTGTTCCTCGACGAGCCGACGGTCGGATTGGATCCGATCGTCCGTCGAAGCGTCCTGGACTATCTGAAGGAACGCGTGCGACAAGGTCTCACGATCTTCTTTACGACCCACATCCTGGAGGAGGCGGAGTACCTTTGCGACCGGATCGCGGTGATCAACCAGGGTCGGATTGTGCAAATCGACACCCCGGAAAACCTGAAGCGGCGATTCGGGAGCGCGAAAGCCGTCGAATTCAAGCTCCTCCAAGGGACCTCGTCCGAGATGGCCTCGGCTCTGTCGTCCTCGCCGTCTGTCAGCCGGTTCGGGCGGGATGAGGGATCCGGCGCGTATCGGGTGACGACGACGCAGCCGGAGTCCGTGATTCCGGAGATCTACCGCCTCGCAGACCGCCTCAGCCTGACGGTGTCGTCGATCTACATCTCGGAGACCACGCTCGAGGACGCGTTCATTAACCTGGTGACCGAGGACGAGAAGGCGGTCGCGAACGGAGGTCGATCCGCCTGAACATCTACTTGCGTTTGGTCTACCGGAACATCCGGGCGAACCTGGACCGCGCTTCCCTGTTCTTCGAGCTGATCTTTCCGTTGTTCTTCATCTTCGTCCAGGGATTCGGGCTGAATGGGATCGTCCCGCCGTTCAATGTCGGAAACGGGCGGGTGATCAGCTACTCCCTTTTCCTTGCGGCGGGCGCTGTGACGTTGACCGTCATCAACGGAGGCACCAACGCGGGAACGCAGCTCTGGTTTGACCGGAAGAACGGAATGTTCGAGCAGCTCCTGATGGGGCCCTTCACCCGCGCTCAGTACATCCTGAGCATCATCTTCGCGACGCTGATCATCGGGGTCGCCGGGTCCCTGCTCGTGTTTGGCTTCGCGTTCCCCGTCTTGGGCGCAAGCTTCGCCCCGACCTGGGAGGGCGCGCTCCTCATCGCGGGGGCGCTGTTCCTCGGCACGATCTTCTTTGGCGCCTTCGCCATCGCCCTCTCCGTCGTCCTGAAGTCGTCCGAGACGTTCCAAATCGTGTCGACATTCGCGTTCTTCATCTTCCTCTTCACCTCGTCCGTGTTCTTCCCCGCGAGCGCGGCGCCTTCGGCAATACAAGCGGCGAGCCTCGCCAACCCGTTGACGTACACCACCGACATCTTCCGTGCCGGCTTGTTCAATGCGGTGACGCCCACGGTGTCGCTGGAACTCGGCGTTCTGGCCATCGAGGCCGTGGCGATGTTCGTCATTGCCGTCTTCGCATTCCATCGGATCCGGGTTTGAGCGACCGGGTCTCACTTTCGCTCATCTCCGGGGCTCATGTCTTAATAGCTCCCGCGTGCATCCCGTGAATCCCTCAAGGGGACGGAGAACATGGCTCAAAAGCCGAACAGCTTTGTGCACGTGGAAATTCATTCGAACGCGCCGGAAAAAACGAAATCGTTTCTGAAAGACGTATTCGATTGGAAGTGGCAGGACATGCCGGAGATGAACTATTCGATGTTCGAGGCCCCGAGCGCACCCGGTGGCGGTCTTCAGAAGGCTGAGAACCTCCCCGCGGGCGTCCTCGACTACATCCTATGCGAAGACATCGAGGGCACGCTCAAGAAGATCCAGTCCTCCGGTGGTGCGGTCGTAATGCCGAAGGCCGAGATTCCGGGAATGGGCTGGTTCGCGGTGTTCCAAGATCCGACCGGAATTACACTGGCCTTGTACGAGACCACCCCTCAACCGCGGGCCGCCCGAGCGCAGTCCCGGCGGCGGGCGACGAAGTCGGCCAAGAAGTCGGCCAAGAAGTCCGCAGTGAAAGGCCGGAAGCGCGGCCGGCGCTCCCGCTGATCCTCTGTCGACCGTCCCCATCAATCGGGCGCCCCGTGGACCGGAATCACGGCGCCCGTCACGTTTCGCGCTTCGTCAGAACAAAGGAACGTGACGACCTCGGCGACATCCTGAGGCGTCCCGTGCTTTCGGGCGACCCATAGGCCTCGATGATGCACGGCTTCGAGAGCTTGATGGAAGGTGAAGTACGGGATGTATCCCGGGGCCACCGCATTGATAGTGATTCCCCGCCCGATCTCGACTTCGGAGAGGATCCGGGTCAGGCCGTGGCGCGCGATTTTTCCGACGGTGTAGTCGAATGGCGGTTCCGTAAACTCCTCGGACCGCTCCATTCCGATGTTCACGACGCGGCCCCATCGTCGGCGCCGCATCCGCGGGAGCGCCGTTCGGATCGTATGGAACATGCCATCAATCTCCGCTCGGAGCACCCCCTGCCACGCTCGGTCCTGGACCTTGGCGAGGTCCTGACGCGGATCCCATGATCCGCCGGCGTTGTTAACCAGGATATCGACGGGCCCGAATTCCTGTTCCGCCCGGCGAAACATCTTCCGGACATCGTCCCCTTTCGCGGTGTCGGCTCGCACCACGATCGCTCGGGCTCTGAGTCGCTCGATTGCCTCCACGAGGCGACGGTTGTTCGCGGGCGAGGTCCGCCGGTTCGTGCCATGGTTCAGGACGACGTTCGCTCCCTCGCGTGCCAAGGTGAGAGCGATGCTCCTCCCCATGCCCTCGCCCGTACTGCCGGTGACCAGGGCGACGCGGCCCTCTAGAGGCTGTGACATGCCGCCAGGAACGGCATCTCGTCGATAACCCTGTCGCGGCGGAATCCAGCGCTGGGAGATGCGCAGCGCTTAGCCCCGGGCTTCCGCCCAGGCGGCTCATGTGTCCCTGCCCGCTGCCGAAATTTCGCACAAGTGATTTTCGTCCCGCACTCTTTATCGCACGAGGGAGCCACGGTCCCGCGATGGGCTGGATCACCCGGCGGATTGCGGGTTCCGTCACGTTTGTCATCGTGAGCGCGATTCTGACCGCCTGGGCGATCGCCACCGGACACCTTTCCGGTGAGCCGACGTTGACTACCGCGTGGGGGGCGGGGATTCTCGGTTTCGCGTTTCTCATGTCCCTGGCGGTTACACACCGCATGAAGGTCCGGGACCAGATTCGGAAGGCGTGGGAAGACAACGCGCGCGCCTGGCAGGAATACTGGGCGAGGGCATACGCCGCGCAGAACCGGCGTCGATGAGGAAAGGCTCTTGGCCCGCGGCCGCGTCTCACGTCCGGATGTGGTTCGAGCAGCGCCTGATCGGCTCGATGGCGAACTTCGGATATGTCATCGGGGACCCCGCCACGAAGGTCGCGGCCGTATTCGATCCGAGCTTTGACGCGCGCGTCCTTCAGAAAGCCGCTGCGGAGCACGGCTACTCAATCGCACTGATTTTCAACACGCATCACCATGTCGACCATGTCTTTGACAACGAGCGGCTCGCGGACGAGACGGGAGGGAAGATCGCGGCCCATCGGCTCAGCAACGTCCGGAAAGACCTGGTCCTCGAGGACGGTACGATTGTTTCCGTTGGGGACCTCAAGGTAAAAGTCGTGCACACCCCGGGCCATTCGCCGGACTCGTGTTGCTTCATCGTAGCGGGGCGGGTCTTCACGGGCGACTGCCTCTTCGTCGGGGACTGCGGCCGGGTGGACTTACCCGGATCGAGCGTCGGGGACATGTACGACTCGTTGTTCAACAAGGTCCAGAAGATGGACGATGACCTGGTCGTGTGCCCGGGCCACCACTATGGCAAGGCCCCGCTGTCGACGATTGGCGAGGAAAACCGGACGAACTTCACCTTGCGCCCGCGGAGTCTCGCGGAGTTCACGCGGTTCATGGCCTCGCCCTAGCCGGTTGCGATGTCCGCGACGACCTCGACGGGTTTCGCCTTCCGCTTGCGGGTCGCTTTCTTCGGCCCGCCTTTACCCTTCCGACGACCTTTACCCTCTTTCGTGGGGCACTTCATGTTCAGGCAGAGGACCCAGGGCGGCCGACCCCGCATGATCACCTTGATGACCGGATGGCCGCACGCGTTGCACCGCTCTTCCGTCGGGACGATGAGGCCGCGCTGGGGGAGCGGGTACGAGTTATCGCAACCGGGATACTTCGAGCACCCAACGAAACGCTTTCCGTACGTCCCGTGACGAATCATCAGTTCTCCATCCCCGCATTTCTCGCACCGGCCGATGAAGTTCTTCTCCCGGACCGATGGACAGTCGGATGCGACGCAGTATGTCGTCGTGCGCCCGCGGTCCGTGTGCTTGATCATCGGCGCGCCGCATTCGGGACAGTTCTCCTCCGCGCCCTGGATGATTCCGATCTGCGGCAAGGGATGCGTGTTTCGGCATGCGGGATACCGGTCGCACCCGAGGAATCGGCTCCCCCGCCGGGACCGGATGACCGTGAGGTTGCCCTCCTTGCAGACGTTGCACTTGCCGATGTAGTTCTGTTCCCGCAGGGCGGCCTCAATCTCCTGTCCGATCGCCTCGCGGTTCGCCTCGAGCGTCTCGAGGACCTCGCTGAGCATCTGCTGGGACTCGCGGACGACGTCTTCCCGAGCCCGTACGCCGGTGGCGATTCCTTCCATGTCCGCTTCGAGGTGCGCGGTCATCTCGGGTTGGGTAATCCGCTCCGCGTGATCCTCCAGCGCCTCGATGAGCGCCCGCCCGCTCGTCGTCGGTCTCGGATACTTGCCCTCGATGAACTTGCGGTCGTAGAGCTTCTTGAGAATCTCGTGCCGCGTGGACTTCGTTCCGAGGCCGAGGCGCTCCATTTCTTGGATTAGGGACCCTTCGCTGTACCGGCCGGGGGGTTTCGTCCGGTCTTCTTGGAGCGCGACGGGGCCGACTCGGTCGAGGGCCTCATGGACGGCCAAGGGCGGCAAGATCGCCTCCCGGACGATCCAGTACGGATAGTACTTCCGCCATCCGAGTTGTTTCATCCGGTAGCCTTCAGCCAGGAACAACTGGCCCCCGAGCTCGATTTTCGCCTCGGCGACCTCCGCGACGGCGTTGGGAGCCACCGTTGCGAAGAAGCGGCGCACGACGAGCTCGTAGATCCGCCAGTGGTCCTCGCGCTTGACCTTGTCCCGTCCCGCGCCCACGACCGGGTAGATGGGCGGATGGTCGGTCGCTTCGGTCCTACCGCGGCTCGGGACGATGCGTTCTTGGCCCGCGAGCTCACGGGCCTCTGCGCCGAAGGGCGAGTCCACCAACTTCTCCAAGACGGACCGAAGGTTCACCGTCGACGGGTAGACCGTGTTGTCCGTGCGCGGGTACGAGATGAACCCGGACTGGTAGAGATCCTCCGCGATCCGCATCGCCTGTGCGGCCCCGAATCCCATTCGGTTCGCCTCCGCGACGAACATCGTCGTGTTGAAGGGCGGCGGAGGCCGTTCCTCGCGTTCGTTCTGAAGGTACTCGCGGACGATCCCTTGCGCCGCGGCCTCTGCCGGAGACATGACGGCCTCGGTTTCGCTCCGCGCCCAGAACGGGCCGTGCTCGTGATTCGTCTCGAATTCGACCGGAGCTCCGTTGACATCTTTCCGAAATTTCGCATGCACGGTCCAGAAATCCTGCGGGACGAAGTTCTCGATCTCCCGCTCCCGATCCACGATCAGCGCAAGGGTCGGGCTCTGCACTCGGCCCACGGAGAGGAAGTCCCGTCCGAGCTGTTTTGAGGCGATCGAAACGAAGCGCGTCAGGACGGCACCCCACGCCAGGTCGACCGATTGGCGGGACTCGGCGGACGAAGCGAGCGGGTAGTCGACGTCCACGAGATTCGCGAACGCGTCTTCGATGTCCCATTTGGTGAGCGCGGAGAACCGGGCCCGGCGCACGCGGATCTCCGGTCGGGCCTCGCGGATGAGCCCGAGGGCCTCGACGCCGATGAGTTCGCCCTCCCGGTCGAAATCGGTCGCGATGACGACTTCGTCCGCCTGAGCCGCCAGGACCTTCAGGGCCGCCCCGATCTTCCCCGCGGTCACAACCTTCTGGGGCTCCGCCCAGACGAGCTCTTTGAGGTCGACCCGCGCCCAGTCGTTGAGGGCGTCCGGGTAGTCGAGGTTGATGATGTGTCCGCGAAGGCCGACCACCTGAACGCGGTCTTCGCCCTGCGTGAATTCGAAGACGGGCGTCCCTTCCACATACGACCGCTTCGATTTTCCGCCGCTGAGGATCGTCGCGATCCGGATCGAGGCGTTGAACTTCTCCGTCACAATGAGTCGGCGCACGGAAAGGTTCGCACGCAAGGGGCTCTATTTAACCGTTTGTCGCTGGATGTTCCCGCCGAGGATTCCTCGCGCGCGCGTTTCTTCGAGTGCGCGTGCGCGGCACACGTCACGGGCGCGACGCCTCTGAGAACGCACGCCGGATTGCTTCCGTCGCGTGTCGTGGATCCGCCGCGTCCATGATGGCCGATACCACGGCCACGCCGGCGACCCGGTGCCGTGCAAGGAGGCCGGCGTTGTCCGCGTTCACCCCGCCGATGGCGAACACGGGGAGCCTCGAACGCTTCACGACGCCGTCTAGGATGTGCAATGGCAACACGGGCTCCTCGGGCTTTGTTGGGCTTGGAAAGAACGGTCCGGCGGCGAGGTAATCTGCGCCGCTCTCTAGAGCCGAGGACTCCTCGCCCGGCTTTCCGTACACGGTGACCCCGATGATCGCCTTTGGTCCGAGGAGTGCCCGCGCGATCCGGGGGGACGGATCGTCGCGTCCAACGTGAACTCCGTCGGCGTCCAGGCGGCGAGCGAGTTCCGGATCGTCGTTCGCGAGAAACGGGACACCAAACCCGTGCGCGAGTTCCCGCATACCTCGGCCCGCGGCGACTGTGTCCTCCGGAGAGTAGGCGCCTTTGTCGCGGAGTTGAACGACCGAGATGCCGCCCTCGAGGGCCGCGGTGACGGTCGCCAGCAAGCGGGTGATCGGCCTCTGCGGTGACGCGACGAGGTACACGCCGCCGAGGCGCCGTTCTCTCGGAGCGGGCGGGGTCAGGAGATCTCCCCGGAAAACGCCCGGCTGAACGCGACCCAAAACGGATCGCGGTCCGCGGGCTGGAGGTCTTTGCCACGATCCCGACAGGCTTGGCCCTTTTTCGTGAATCGGCCGATGTCCTTTGCCAGGATCTCCTTCTTCTCGAGGCGCGCGATAACATCGGGTACGGCGTCCGGATCGACCGCGATGAGGAGGGTCCCTTCGCTGATCGCGTCGAGCGGGTCCATGCCGAAGACCTTCGAGACTTCCACGACGGCCGGATCCAGATGCACGCTTGTGAGATCCACGTCGACTCCGATCCCGGACGCCTGCGCCATCTCCCAGACCGCGTTCCGGACCCCGCCCTCCGTCGCGTCGTGCATCGCCCAGACGCCATCCTTCCGAACGCCGACTGAGGCGGCGGCCAGCGCGTCGTCGACCGTGCTCATGGATTCGAAGAGTGCGCGGGCGCGCTTCGTCGTCTCCGACCCGAGCCTCCGTTCCACGAGGTCCGGGAAGGTGTTCGAGAGGATAGCGGTCGCCTCAAGGGCCGCTGTCTTCGTCACGAGGAGATGATTCCCGGGCCTCGCCATGTTGGCCGTGACCCAGCCGTCCTTCGGCGCGATGGCGAGGAACGTCGCTCCGCCGACCATCGGGTATGTGCAGCCCTCGTAGCGGCCGGTATGGCCCGTGACGATCGAGGCGCCGTACTTCTTGCATTCTCGATCGATGACCCGCAACATCGTTTCGATTTGGTCGTCCTCAATGTCCATCGGTAGGTTCCAGTCCAGCGTGATGTACTGCGGCGCGACGCCGGAGGTCGTCAGATCCGACGCGAGGATGTGGAACGCGAACCACGCGGCCCGCTCCCAGCCGTATTGAGGCACGATGTAGATTGGATCCGTGGTCGAGATCATCGCCCGGCCGTCCGGCAGGCTCACGACTCCCACGTCCACCCCGTTCGCCGGACCCACGGTGACATCGGCCCGCTTGACCCCGAGGTGGCGGGCGATCACATTCTCGAAGAAGCGGCGGCTCACCTTCCCCATCGGGTACTTCGGCCGGGTCGTTTCCGTCATGTCCAGCGGACTCCGCGGGATCCGTGGGCTGAAAATTCCTCGAGTTCCCTACGCCGGCATGACCCGGATCAGGTTCCAAGGGTCTCTCCCTCACGCGGGAGACTCTCAGCCCTTCTGGGCTCCCCGCCCGAAACAGCGCGGGCGCATACTTGAAGGTTCCTTGACGGCCATGCGGTCATGTCGCGGCGAGCAGCCTCGGGATTCCAACCGGGTATTCCGCGACTGGGACGCCGGCCGCCTCGAACGCCTTGACCTTCGACTCGGCCGTGCCGCGGTTTCCCTGGATGATCGCCCCGGCATGGCCCATTCGCTTCCCGGGCGGCGCCGTCCGACCGGCGACGTAGGCCACGACGGGTTTGGTGACCCGCCGTTCGATGAAGTCGGCGGCCTCCTCCTCGGCGGTGCCGCCGATCTCTCCGACGACAACGATTCGTTTCGTCTTGCGGTCTTTCTGAAACATCGCGAGGGCGTCGACCATGCTCGTCCCGATGATTGGGTCCCCGCCGATCCCGATGCAGGTCGTCTGTCCGAACCCCGCCTCGGTCATCGCGTTGACGATCTCGTAGGTCAATGTCCCGCTGCGGGAGATGACGCCCGCGTCGCCCTCCTTGAAGAGTTGGTTCGGCATGATTCCCATCTTGGCCTGGCCGGGAGACGCGAGTCCAGGGCAGTTGGGCCCGATGACAACGCAGCCGCGGCTTCGGGCGAGGGGCATCACTTCCAGGCAATCGTGGAACGGAATTCGTTCCGTGATGATGACGACGAGTTTCAGCCCCGCTTCGATCGCCTCGATCGCGGCGTCTTTTGCGTACGCCGCCGGAACGAAGATAATCGAAGCGTTGGCCCGTCTTCGATGGACGGCCTCCCGGACGCCATCGAAAACGGGGACCCCTTCGACCTTCGTGCCCCCTTTTCCCGGGGTGACGCCAGCCACCACCTTCGTGCCGAAGTCGAGCATCGCTCGGGTGTGGAACTGCCCTTGATGGCCCGTGATCCCTTGGACCAGGACGCGGCTCTTCTTCGAGAGGAGGACCGCCAAATCTAGGGACCTCCCGATTTGACCTTGACCGCGAGCTCGGCGGCTTCCTCCACGGTCTCCGCCGGATACATGCCGATGGACCGGAGCATCTCTTTCGCCTGGGCCTCGTTGACCCCCTTGATGCGGGCGACGACCGGGATTTTCGTGTGCATCTCCTCGAGCGCCTGCTTCACGCCGAGGGCGACGGTGTCCGCTTTCGTGATGCCGCCGAAGATGTTCAGCAGGATGACGGAAGGAGCCGCCTCGATCAGGATCTCAAATGCCTGTTTCACTTTCCCCGGGTCGTCCGTCCCACCGAGGTCCAAGAACGTCCCGCCCCGTCCGCCCTTCAGGCCGAGGATGTCGAGCGTCGCCATCGTGAGGCCCGCGCCGTTCGCGATGACGCCGATGTCGCCGTCGAGCTGGATGAACGTGATGCCCTTGTCATGGGCCTCTTGCTCGAGCGGGGTGCGGTCTTGGTCGAGATTGGCGTATTCCGGATGGCGGTACTCCGCGTTGTCGTCGATGACGAGCTTCGCGTCTCCCGCGACGACGCCGCCGGCCTTAGTCACGACGAGCGGATTGATTTCGACGAGCTCCGCGTCCTCCTTCCTGAAGAGGTCGTAGACGTGCCCGACGATGGATGCAATCTGGTCGCCGACTTCTTTTGGGAGCGCGAGCTGCTTCAGCAGGCTCCGGACCAGGTACGGTTGGATCCCGACCACCGTCGGGATGTGCTCCATGTAGATCCGGTCGTGCGGGACGGCTTCGATGTCGATGCCTCCCATCGCGCTGGCCATGAGGAGCGGCTCTCGCGCGGAGCGATCGATTGTGACGCCGAGGTAGAGTTCCTGCCCGATGTCCAGGCGCTCCTCGAGGTACACCTGTTTCACGCGAAACCCGTGGATGTCCATCCCGAGGATCTGTCCGGCGACTGTGCGCGCTTCGTCCAGTGACTCGGCGGCCTTGATGCCGCCCGCCTTGCCTCGGCCCCCGACGAGGACCTGCGCCTTGACCATGCACGGGAGCGGCGGGTCGAGGATGTCGGCCGGGGAGGCCGCGACGACCCCTTGAGGGACCGGGATCCGATATCGGGCGAAGATCTCCTTCGCCTTGTATTCGAGAAACTTCACGCGGGACCGGAGCCGCCGATGGGTGGAGCGCCTATATCTTTTGCGATATCGCGTGCGCCGTCTCGATCGGCGTACCCGTCGTCATCACGAGGTCGCGGAATGCCTTCATGATCCGCTTCGTCGTCGGACCGGGTTTGCCATCTCCGATCGTCCGACCGTCCAGTTCGACGACAGGCCCGATCTCTGCCGCGGTCCCGCTGATGAACGCCTCGTCCGAGGACCAGACATCGTACAGGGTGAAGAGCCGTTCCTCCGCCTTCAAGCCGAGCTGCGGGACGATCTCGAGGACGGTCTCTCGGGTCACACCGGGCAGGTTCGTGGACGTCCAGGGTGTGACGATCGTCGAGTTGCGGACGATGAAGAAGTTCTCCGCGGTCGCCTCGGACACGTACCCGTGGATGTCGAGCATCAACGCCTCGTCCGCGCCGTACTGGTTCGCCTCGACGCGGGCCATGATGTTGTTCAGGTAGTTCAGTGACTTGATCGAAGGGCTCAGGCTCTGTGGCGGCACACGCCGATACGAAGAGGTCACGACCTTCAGGCCCCGCTCGTACACCTTGCCGTACAGCGAGATGCCGGGCTGGGCGATCACGACCACGCTCGGCCCGCTCTTGCACTTTCGCGGGTCGAGTCCGAGATCCCCCTTGCCCCTGGTGATGACGGGCCGGATGTACCCCTCGTGGATCTCGTTCCGGCGGCACGTCTCGAGGATGATGTTCGCCATCTCGTCTTTCGTGTGCGGGATCTTCAGGTCGATGGCCTTGGCCGAGTGGTACAGGCGGTCCATGTGGCGGTCCAGTTTGAAGACGCGGCCGTTGTAGGCCCGGATTCCCTCGAATACGCCGTCGCCGTAGAGGAGGCCGTGGTCGAAGACGCTGACCTTCGCCTCGGACTGCGGGTAGAACTTGCCGTCGACGTAGACACTTAACTCCATACCGGAGACCCCGACCGCGGAATGTATCGCCGCTTTCACTAAAAGACTTTGTTCCGCGTTTCCCAAAAAACGCATCCTAACGGAATCTTTCCCCCGTGAGGCGCTCGAAGAGTCCGACGTACAGTTCGCTCACCTGCTTCGCCACGTCGGCGGGAAGGGGCGGGATGTCGGGCTCCGGCTTGCCCACCTCCCGGGCCTCCATCAGCTTTTGATGATATCCGGTCTTGCGATAGTACTGCCGTACGAACTCCTTGCTCAATTCGACCTGCTGCCCCTTCTTGTATGCGTCGACATCCCAGAACCGGTCCTCGTCCGCCGTTCCGAAGGTGTCCACCAGCATCAAGCGCCGCGCATCGTCCATCGCGAACTCCTTCTTGCCGTCCACATGAATCAGACCGCGTTTCTGGACTTCCTTGTTCAGTCCGTCATCGATCTTCAGCACCGTTTGGACGAGTGCGTCGAACTCCGCACGGCTTAGTTTCGAGATCTTGAGCGCTTCCTCCTCGGTGAGTTCGCGATCCACTTTCTCCAATTTCGTCGTTACTTCGACGAATGGCTTCGGAAGGGGCTCCCCATACTGCGGCACATGGCCCCGCGGAAAGCCGACCGTCTCCGGCCGGATTTTGCCCGCCTGCATTCGGTCGTGGAAAGAGCCGGCCACGTAATACCGGGCGATCACCTCGAGCGGGATCAGAAAATTGCGGGTGGATGGCGTGATTCGATCGTACTCGGGGATAACCTGGACCCGGCGCACGCGCATCCGGTTTCCGTCGATGACCTTCAAGAAGTGCGTCCGGAAGCCGAGGTCCTGGACGACCTGGAACCAGTGCGCCGACGTGCGACACAGGGTTTCTCCCTTGTGCGGAATGAGCGTGGGGATGACCTTGTCGAACACGCTGATCTGGTCTGTGAAGACGAACTCGAGTTCCTCTTCCGAGACCTCGTAGACCTCCTTCACTTTGCCCTTTCGGAGGAACCGCATGACGCCTCCCCGCCGCCTGGAGACAAGCGAGACCATTTAGGAGTTTGGGTAGTCCGCCAACGGCGCTCCGGGAACGCCGGGCTCAGCGCTCACAGCGGGCGCTGGTATTCGATTCGCTCTTCGACCTCACGAGCGAGCTCCGGGCCGAAGTGTTTCTGGAGGAGATGGAGTCCGAGGTCGATCGACGCCGTGACACCCCCCGCGGTGGTCACCAGGCCGTCCTCGACGACGCGCGCTTCGACGACGTCCGCGATGGCCCCGAGTTCCTCCCGCGCGCTCTGGTGTGTCGTCGCCTTTCGCCCGGCGAGGAGGCCCGCCGCACCCAGGATCAAGGCCCCGGTGCAGACGCTCGCGATCGGCTTCTCCGTCCCAAAGTCGAGGAGCTGCTTGAGGAACTCGGCATCTTGCACGACCTCCGCGCGTCCCGCCCCGCCTGGCACGATGACGAGATCCAGGTCCGAGAGCTCTCGGTGGACCTCGTGAGCGAGGAACTTCATGCCGAGGGCGCCCGTGATCTGTTCCTTCAGGGCCCGAAAGCGGACTGTCAGGTCGAGCTGCGGGTGGATCTGCTTCGCCTTGGCGAGGACCTCGTACACGCCGACCGCGTCGAGCTCCTCGACGCCATCGAAGACCAGAATGCCGACCCGCATGGTAGCGGCGTGAGCGTCGTCTGGCTTAATCGTTCCGCTCCGAATGGCGCCTCGGTCGACCCGAGGTCATCGTGTCAGAACACTTCCATGTCGCCGTGGACCTCGAGTCCCTGCTCCGTGATGCTGTACGGTTTCACGGACCGCGGGTGCTTCAGCCGTCGCATCTTGATCACCTGCATGACCAGCTGCACTTCCCCGTTCTCCCGCTCGTTGAAGCGCAGTCCGATGACCCCGTCGGACACGTACTCGACGAGGCCGTCTCGCGAGGACCGCGGGTTGTCGTCCTTGACCTCGGCCGTGAAGATGCAGGTGGCCTCGGTCGACTTGAGTTGCTTGCATAGGGCGAACAGCTTCTCACGACGTTCCTTGTCGTCCGCGAAGAGCATGTTCAACAGGCTGACCGAGTCGATCGCGACCCGGGACGCCCCGCTTCGTTTGATGAAGTCCGGAAGCTCGGACCGGATCCGCGTGACGGTCGTCTTCGCATCCGCGGGCTCCAACTTCACGATGTGGAGTTTCTTCTCTTTGATGTACTTGGGCAAGTCCCACCCGAACGACGCGGCGTTCGCGATGACGGAGTCGGCGTCCTCTTCGAGGGAGATGAAGATGGCCTTCTCCCCGTTGATCAGACCTTGCATCAAGAACTGGAGCGCGAACGTCGTCTTCCCGGTCCCGAACGAACCAAGGACCGTGATGATGTGTCCGGTCGGCACGCCGCGCCCGAGCATCTCATCGAGGCCGTCGATGCCTGTGAGTACGAAGCCGCTTGGATGTCCAATCTCCCCCGCGTCCCTCGCGGCCGGTTCTGCTTCCGTCTCGACGATTGTCCCACCTCAGGAGATCCGTTCCATGTACACGACGACAAGACCTGTATTCGACGACACCATCGTGGGGAAGCGGGCGATCTTGTCCCGCGGCAGGTGCGGTAGAACCCCCGTGAACTTCTCGAGGTACATGTACCGCTGGCGGTTGCTCGACCGCGTCGATGTCCGCCACTCGAACACAAGGCACCCATCGGTGCTGTCCATCAGGAGCGATTCGTGCCGCCGTTCGAGGATTCCCCGCGTCAGCATCAGGTATACGAGGCCGTTCCATCGCTTCGCGACTCGCTGGAGACCCTTGATCGTCGTCACAAGGTCCTTGATCTCAACGATGTCCGAGACCGCAAGGTCCGTGATGGAGTCGATGACGACCATCGAGTCATGCGCATTCTCGTCTAAGAAGGCCACGAGTTCCTCCAGGATATTCGTGGATGGGCGGTCGAACACGTCGTCTTCGTTCGTCCACGTGGCGGGCACCACACTGTGGCGGAAGTAGACGCTCGAAAAGTCCTTGAACACCGTGTGATCCCGGAACGCACGGTAGTAGTCGCCGTTGAACGACGTCGCGAGCTCCTGTAGAATGATGTCCTTCGACCGGGAGAACGTGACGTAGCAGACCTGGGTCGGGAGGTCGGAGTCGTCGCACCGATCTCCGAGGTAGTAGTGTCGCGCCTCGGGACGTTCGTTCACGAGCGCGGTCTTGGACCCCGCCGTGTAGACGTACTCTTGCATCCCGGCCCCAATGTCGCCCCAGAGGAGGATCGTCGATCCGCTCGGGAAGCCGCCGTCCACGATGCTGTCCAGGTCGGCAATCCCGGTCGGGACCTTGCGGACCCGCACGCGTTCGAGCGGTTCCGGCAACGCATCCACACTGAGGTAGATGCTATCCCGCGGTAGAGCCATCCCAATCCCCGTGCGAATCCGATGCCACCCGATAAAGCACTTTTGTAAACGGTCGCGTCGTGCGCGGCCGTCCGGCGGATGGGGGCCGACGGACCGCGGCATCCATATTATCTTGGATACGGGATATTTATCGTCCTCCCCGAGGTGGGGCGGGGATGGCTTGGCCCTTCTGGATCCCGAAGTGGGTGTCTCGTGACGCCTCAAAACGACGCGACGCTCGAGGCGTGCCCCATCGGGTGCGCCTTTGTCAACGCATGAATGACCTTTGGCCCGAGCGTCCCGGAGGGCCCTGATTATCAGTTCTGACCAGCGATGCCGGTACGTTGAAATGGTCCGCAAGATGTCGTGAGGGAGCCCGGAGGAACCATGGTCTCCGTTCGCAACCCACTCGCAGGTTTCGGCATCACGATCCTCGGCACCGTCGCCCTGTCGTTCCTCGTCGGGATCCCCATCCTCTTCCTGCCCCACGACCTCGCGTACTTCTACTTCCCCTTCGCCCTCTTCGCCGTCGGCGTGTTCTCGGGCCGGACGACGTTCATCGGCTCCCTGGGCTTCATGGGTGCGCTGATCGGAGGCATCGTCGGCGTCTACGCGTTCCAGGCGCTCTTCCTGCCCGCGGGCTGGCCGTTGACCGCCGGCATACCGGTGTGGCTCACGGGAGTCTCGTTCATCACGGTCCTCCTGTTTGGCGCGGCGTGCGGCCTCGGCGGCGCGGCATCGGGGAAACTCGGTCTCAAGCGGATCGAGCGTCTCACGGAGCGCGCCCCGAAGATGCGCCGGTGTCTCAAGTGCGGCGCGAAGGTCGGCATGTCGGCCCGCAAGTGCTGGTCCTGCCGGTCGTTTCTCCCGCCGACGTAGGCGAGCGTTTCAGATTTTCTTCATCCGACCGAGGATCGGCTCGTAGATGAGGCCCTTGTCGAGGAGGGAGTTGATCGATTCCTCCAACGCGTCTTTGGCAACACTCTTCGACAGGGCGGCCTCCAGGATGCCTTCCCACGGCGCACCCTTGCCGTCTTTGTCCAAGGTCGTGATGATCTCCAGGACCTTCGACTCCGTCTCGTCGGGCTCTCTCGGTGCTTCCTCTTTCGCAGGGGATACGGGTTCCGGCGTCGCCTCTCTTGGGTCCACCGGCTCCCGGTATTCCGGCAAGAGATATCGCAGTCCCTCCGCGAGCATCGCGGTGTAGCGGGACAGATCCACGGCGCCGTAGTGGTTCACGGCCTGCACGATTCCGTCCGCGATCGCCTCCTTGACGCCCATCTTGGCGAGGCCTTCTTTCGTGAGAGGGTCCATCTTCTGGGCCTCGGCCATCGTGTCGAGCCGCTTCCGGAGGGAGCGGCACGCTTCGAGGATCCAGTAGTCTCGGACCGCCTCGTCGACCGGTTTGATTCGCTCGGGCCGGATCGACGTGAACACCGTGCCTGCCTCGGGCGAGTAGATGCGGCTCTTCCCGACGATCGCGCCGAAGATGGGCGGCTTGAGCTTTGAGAGGGTCGCCGCGGCCTCGGGCTGGTACTGGCCCGCGTAGATGTGGAACGTGCCCGTCGGGTCGGAGACGCGGGCGCGCCACATCGGCTGGATGTCGCTCCCGACGTTTTCGACGTCCGTGATCACGCCGACGACGAAGACGCGGTTCACCTTCGCTCCCAGCGGGGTGACGATGTACGACGGCGCCCGATCGCCGCCGCCGTCCATCTCAAGGTTCGCGTCGTTGTACTCCGAGGCGAAGAGCCGCCACGCGACCTCACGCATCACGCGGATCCCTCCAGCCCTTCGAGCATTTCGCGGGCCTCGGCCTGGACGTCCACCTTCAACATCTTCGCCGATTCCACGATCATCATCAGGCCGTAGTCGTCCGATGTGACGTTTCCACGGACCTCGATCGGCTGGGCCACGAGCACGTCCGCGAGTTCATCCCGCACGATATCGGTCGACATCGCTTCCTTCGCGGCCGCGATGCACGCGTCGAGCGTCTTGTCCAAGAGGGCCTCGGTGAGTTCTCGGTCGAAGACCGCCGTCACGGCCCCGGAACCGTCGTCCAAGACGGCCTTCACCCGCAGGTCGGGCTCCCCTTTGACCTCGCCGTGCAGCCGGCAGGCGCCTTTCCGGAGGACCCGTCGGCACTCGGGGCAGCGGTACACGAGGCCGGAACCTTCCCGGAGGTCGATCAGGATCCCCCGCACGGTGACGTCCGCGCCACCGCCTCGCTCCGCGAGGTCCTCGATCCACATCCGTGGGCTCGCGTTCAGCACGTTCGCGGGTGGAAGGAGGTCCGATTTGAGCCGCGTGATGGTCGCGCGTTCGTCGAAGCTGATCTGCGGGATGCCCCGCCACGATTTGACGTAGGCTCCCTCGATCCGGAGGACTTCTTCGGCCTTCAGGTCGAAGTCTTTCCAGGCACTGAACTGGGTCTTGCCCGTCTCGTCCGCGAGGACGCCGGAGAAGACCGCCTTCGGGTTTCCGTCGACCTCGACCTCGCGCCGCTCGACGGACAGGACGCGGGCCGTGACGGCAACGTTCGAGGCGCCCTCCCGCAAGTCCACGACGCGCACGGGGGTGGGCTTGCCGAGGTACGGCTGGCCAGGCCCGGGCTTGAATTCGGGGAGCGAATCGGGGGCTTCTTTCCCGACCGCCGTGCGCACGCCGAAGTTGACTTGGACCTGACCCCGGTACTCCTTGGTGTACGCATTCTGGACCCGGATCACGTCGCCCTTCGCGAGGGGCATCGGGAGTGGCTCCCACGCGGTGAAGGGCACGGTCGCAGTCGCATCGCCGAGGATCCCGGACAAGATCGTCTTCGTCTCCTGGCCCTGCGGGGTCACTTCCTTCTCGTACACCGCCACGATGCGGGCGAGGAGGTTCACGCTCGGCTCCCCGGGACCCAGCTCTCGAATCGTCTTGCTCACACCGATCGCCAGTGTCGCGGGGTTCCCACCGTGCTTCTTCACGATCGACCGTTTCGCGGTGTCCAGGGACACCCGGTAGACGTTCAGGTAGCTCGACAGTTCTCGTTCAATCTCTTGCTCGCTCACTTTGTTTCCAAGCGCCCGGTTGATGTCATGGACATGGGGCGCCAGTTCTTCTCGCACAGAAGTCACGTTCCCGAGGCGTGTCTGTTTCTCGCCTCGATAATGAGGATGGGCCCGTAGTATAAAGGGGTTCGGCGAGGTGACCGAAAGTACCGCGAGGATGGGGCCGCAAGGTTCATTCCGCCGGGCCCCTTCGAACCCCCGTGGACACGGACGAGCTGCTTCACGCGGTCGTGGAGTTCATGCGTGTGTGGCGCGAGCAGTCTCCGTCCCGGGTCTCAACCTCCTGGGGCACGATTTACCGCGATGATCGGTTCCCGTTGATCCACCAGGCGAACCTCGGCTGGGTGGTCTCGCTCCCGGAAGAAGGTCCCGCGAAGATCCTCGCGGACCTCGCAGCGGCGTTCCGCGACACGGCGGTCCGGCACCACGCCCTCCTCTTCGAGGACGCGGCGCGGGCGTACGCGGTCCAAGAGGACCTGGCCCGTCAGGGGTTCCGGCCGATGGCGGAGCTGGCGATGGCGAAAGTCGGACTCCCGGCGTGCATCGTGAATCCGGAAGTCGAGGTCCGCTCCGTAGCGGCAGGCGCCCAAGCCACTGACGACTTCCGAATCCTGAAGATCGCCACTGAGTCGGCCGCCGGCTACGGACCGGAAGTGGTGGACCAGCTGTGGGGCTTCTGGAAGGAGCGCTCCGACCGGGTCGGGATGATGCCGTACGTGGCGTACTTGAACGGCGTACCGGCCGGAACCATCAGCGTATGGGCGAGAGGTCCGTTCGCGTGGATCGACGACGTCGCGACCCACCCCGACTTCCGCCTTCGCGCCGTTGCACGGACGATGGTATTCGAGGCGTGCCGCCGCGCGGCCAGCGCCCGGTGCGAATGGGTCGTGTTGACCGCGGACCTGTTTGACACGCCCAAGGAGATGTACAAGACCCTGGGCTTCGAACCGGTCGGCGAGGTCCGGGGTTTCGTCCGCGAGTGAGTCCGCCGAGGCGAATCCTTCTTACGAGCCGGCCCGATTGCGCCCCGTGGACCTGGGACTCCGGGGCAAAGTAGCCCTTGTCGCCGCCGCGAGCCAGGGACTCGGTCGGGCTGCTGCGTTCGCCTTCGCCCGAGAAGGATGCAAGGTCGCCATCTGCGCGCGAAACGCCCGTGCTCTCGAGGATGCCGCGAAGGCCATCCGGAAGGAAACCAACACGGAGGTCGCGGCGATTCCGGCGGACATCTCCAATGCGGACGGGGTCAGGGCGTTCGTCGACGGTGCGATCAAATCGTTCGGCGGCGTGGATGTCGTCGTTCCGAACGCGGGCGGCCCTCCTCCTGGAGGATTCGAGACCCTTGCCGACGACCAGTGGGCGAAAGGCTGGGAGTTGACGTTCCAGAGCACGGTGCGGCTCGTCCGCGCGTGCCTGCCCTCGATGCGGGAGAGGGGTGGCGGTGCCGTGGTGGCGATCCTCTCGATGTCGGTGCGCCAGCCGATTGACAACCTCGTCTTGTCGAACTCCCTCCGTCTCGGAGTGGTTGGGGCCTTGAAGACACTCGCTCGGGAGGTCGCGAAAGACCGGATTCGCGTGAACGGCGTCGCGCCGGGGTGGATTGCGACGGATCGGACGATTCAGCTGCACCGCGCTCGGGCGGAGAAGGAGCGACGTCGCGTCGAGGAGGTGCAGGCGGAGACGCTGCACGAAATCCCGATGGGCCGCATGGGCACGCCGGAGGAGGTCGCGGACCTCATTGCCTTCCTGGCCTCGGACCGCGCGGCCTACATCACCGGCGTCATCGCGCAGATCGACGGCGGCCTGTACCGCGGGATCTTCTGAGTTCACGCGTCGCGCTTCGGCTGTTTCGCGGGCGTGTTCGCGCACGACCAACAGGAGCGGCGGGAGGTGCTGTTCCAGGCCCGGCACTGGCGGCACTGCCACGTCTCCGACGCAGACGTTCGAACCCGGGAGAAGGCGTAGCGCCCGATTCCGGCGCCGCACGACCAGCAGACGCCGAGGTCCGCTTCGTTCTTGACCCCACAATGGGGGCAATCCCAGCTCGGCCCGACCATCTGCGGCAGCTTCCGGGCCCGGATCCGCCAGTCGGCCCAGGCGAAGACCGCACCGCCGACAAGGAGCACCAAGAGCGCGCCGGACAGCAGGTCTTCCACGTTGGAGAAAATTCCCGCGTCGCGGTAATATAGACTCTCCACCGGTTATCACCGGCGTCACTACTGCGTGGTCGCGTTCACTGATTGAACGTCTCGATCTTCTCGAACGTCTGCTTCAGGTACTTGATGAGCACGTCGCGGTTCCGCCGCAAGTGGCTCTCGTACCAGGTGCGGACGAGGTCCGCGAAGAGCCGGTGGAGGTCGTCCACGTTCGCGCGATCGAGCGGCTGCTCGTAGAGCGTGTGAATCGTCCAGATGCGCTTCCACCCGCTGTACTTGTAATAGTGCTCCCCTTCACAGTATTCGAACGTCACCCGGAGGTGGACCTTTCCGTCCGCCTCGACGTAGTTCACCTTGAGGGCATCCCCGACCCGGCCTTGGTCCATCGATCGGTCGAGCAGCTGGACCGTCTGGACCGCGGCGGGATTGAAACCGGGCCGCCAGTGCCAGTCCCCATCGGGGAAGGTGTCCGGGAACACGGCCCAGTTCGTGTACGAGGGCTCGAGGGCGAAGTGGACGTTGATCTTGTTGAACCGTTTCCAGACCTTCCAGAAGTCCTCGATCAGGGTCTTGTTGAGCTCGAGCCGGGCGACATTCTGCTCCCCGACGTCCTCGATGATTTCCTTGGTTTTTTTCTCGAGTTCCGCGTCCAGGGAGGAGAACCAGTCATCCCCCTTGGCCTTCTTCGCCGCCATGGCCAAGTCCCTTCTCACCATCGCCGAATGAAATCTCTCACTATATAGGTATTTGTCAGCGTCATCTGGAGGCGCGACTCACTCGCCACCGGCGATGGTGACCATCGCATAGAACGTGCGGAATGCCTCGAGATAGTCATCCGCCTCGAACTCAAACCGCAATCCGCCGACACGTCGGACCGTGGGGATCATGGCGGCAAGGTCGGCCGCATACGTCCGACGGAATTCGACGACCATCTGGATTGGGGTCTTCGCTCGCAGCGGTGCGATCGTCTTTGCGTCTCGGACCGCCTCTGTGGCTTCGCTCTGAATCTGTTCCCGCGCCTTCTTCGGATGGAGATTCTTCGCCGACGTCGCCCCCGTCGCGTCCTTCACCGCGACCGTATGGACGTTCGGGAGGAGCGCCTTCGCCTCGGCGGTCAAGGCCCGGTCTCCCGTGACGAGGACGACGGGGACATCATGGTGGCCCGCCAGGTAGGCGTTGATCCCGGTCTCACCGACTTCCGTGCCGTTTACTCGCACCGCCGCGACGCTCCCGCTATACGTGTGATCGAGGATCGCACGCGGCGTGCCCGCCCGTGCGTGATATCCGACGAAAAGCGCGGCGTCCGCGGATGCGTCGAGATCTTCCACCATCGAGAACCCGCGCGGCGTTCCCCGGAGGAGCGTCGCGGCCTCGTGCAGCTCTTCCGGTATCAGGTTGTCGAAGTTCCAATGGGAATCTGCGATCAAGATTTCCGTGGCGCCCGCCTTCACGCATCCCTCGATCGCGGCGTTTGCCTCTTGGGTCATCAGGTGTCGGCTCTGTTGGTACGCTTCTCCGCCCTTGATCGGATCCGTCTCGATCTCGCGGACGACGCCGCAAATTCCCTCCATGTCGATTGAGATGAAGGCCTTCATTGCTCCTTGAGCGCCGGCATGCTGCGAGTCGCCTTAACGTTTCGGAAGCGACATCGACAGAGGCTCTGCGGAATACCGGGCGCATGTTTAAGAGACGAGACATGAACGTTGATCGCATCAACCGGGGCCTGGCCCCGAGGAGGAGTTAGACCCCACCATGGCAGCGAAAAAGACCGCGAAGAAATCCAAGAAAGGCAAGCGCTGATAATTGACAGCGCCTGACCGGTTGTGGAGCCTTTATCTTTTTTTCTTCTTCCCTTTCGCCCGTTGTTTGACGAAAGCCTCGAGGCGCTCGTGGACGACGTCGCTCACGAGCTTGCCATCGGCGCGGCCTCGCACCCGTTCCATCACCTGACCCATCAGGGCGTTCTCAGCGGCGTTTCCACGGGAGTCGATCAGGTCCTCTGATGCTCGCAATGCCTCATCCACGATTGACTCGAGGTCTTTGCGACTGACTCGCGTGACGCCAACGGCTCCCATGGCATCCGACGCACGAGAGTTGGTCCGCGCCATCTCGCGCACGATTTCCGGCAGGGCTTCCTTCGCGAAGCGTCCGGCCTTTAACAGGGAGAAGAGTTCTCGCAAGTGGTCGACGGGAATTCCATCCACGTCGAAGCCTTCTCTTCGAAGTTCGCCAAACGTGTAGAGGAGGACGGTGGCTACCTGTTTGGCCTCCCCGAATTCGCGCGCAATGACCTCGAAGGCGGCGTCGCTCCCTTCTTGGACGAGTTGGCGAGCCTGCTGCTCGTGAATCCCGTATTCCCGGGCGAGCCGCGCGATCGTGTCGTCCGGTTTCTCCGGGAGGTGCTCCCGAATCCGACGGAGGCGCTCCGCGGTCACTCGGATCGGCGGAACGTCGGTCTCCGGATACATGCGGGCCTTCCCGGGAAGCGGACGGGCATAGACCGTCGTCCCATCGGGCCGCGGTTCCCGGGTTTCGGGAGGGACGCCGTGGAGCGCCGCCGTCGCGCGAGGGCCCATCTCATCAATCGCACGTCGGGCTTTCGCCTCCTCTTCCGCCACGAGCACGCAGGCATCCGACGCGCCAATCCCCAATCCGTTCCGAACGGCGTCCAGCTCCGACTGCGTGATTCCGTACCCGGGCAACTCATCGGAATGGAAGATTCCTGAAACGCCCGCGATCCGGGCGTGGGCCGCCAACTCCGGGCCGAGCTTTCCTTTCAGCAACCCTGCGAAGCCGGGGAGGGCCCAACCGAGGACAACACCGCCCTTTTTCAGAGCCGTCCGGACGACCTTCGATTCGGTTTCACGAAACACGGCGGTCACGTTGCCGACGTCTGTCGGGACCGAGCGAGTGTTGCGCTTCTTCAGATCGGCCGCCACGGCCAAGAGCATCACTTGTCGCTCGACCTCTCTCTCGACGAACGTGGCTATCATGCGGAGTTCTTGGACTCCCTTGATCTCGATCCGCGCACCCCCCTCGATGGAGACGTTGAGGTCCTCGCGGATCGTCCCGATCCCGCGCTTCACTTTCCGGGTCGCGCGCAGGAGGGATCCGAACGTCAGCGCGACGTCGCGCGCCTCGTCCGGGGTTTCGATGTTCGGAGTCGTGGCCAGCTCGACGAGTGGAATCCCAAGGCGGTCCAACCGATAGACGACCTCGTTCTCGGCCTCTCCGAGCTTCCGCGCGGCGTCTTCTTCCAGGAGGATCGTCGGGACGCCGATTCGCTTCCCGTTCGTCTCGAGCCACCCATCCAAGGCCACGAGCGCGGAGCGCTGGAAGCCGGAGGTGTTCGAGCCGTCGATTACGATCTTCCGCATGAAGTCGACTTCGCTCACGGGCCTTGCATTCAGCAGGAGCGCGATCTCGAGCGCAATGTCGAGGGCCTCCGGATTGGGCGGATGGGGCGGCTCTTCGTCCGCTTCGACGAGGCAGGCGTTGGGTGTGGTCTCGTAGACGAAAGTGAGGCGGCGTTTCGCTTCCTCGATCGCCGCCGCATCGACCTCGCCGAGTTCGGATTGCGTCGGACGGAGACGTCGCCGGAACCGTTGTCCTCCAGGGACATCAACGAGGCCGGAGGTGTCCTCGCAGAACAACTTGTGGGTGGCCAGTTGTTGATGAATCTCGAGCCCCACCTTCAGGCCGAGCGCGCGATAGTCCATCTTGAGTCCGCAAGAAGGACGGACCTGATTAAGCCTTCCTCGCAGTCGCGAGACGTTCCGCTCTTTGCCGGTTTTCTTCCGCGAGAAGGGATTCGATAATTGTTTGCCGCAGGGTCGGGGCATCTCGGGCCCCTTGCCGAGGTTCTAGGATGAAAACGGCCCGCACAATCGATGGGTCGGTATTCGCGACGGACGGACTGTTGTCAAACCATAGCCGAATTCGCTCCGATGAAAACTCGATTGGGTCATGGGCCCGGGGAAATGCCTTTTCGTGGTCCGCTGTCGAAACCCGCTCCCATGGGAAACCGTTCGAGGTTAGACCTTCGAGGACAACCTGCCAGAGCCGCTCGCTTCTTTGGACCGCGTGTTCAGCTTCAAAGAGGATCTCCAATTGCCAAGAGCCGCGCCATGCTTTTGGCAGGCGACGGATTGCCCAAAGGGTCGGTCCGGCGAATGCGACTGCGGCGAAGATGAGCAACAGGAGGAACCAAGAATTGCTCGTCGTCAGGAATTCCACGACAAGAATAAGCGTAATGAGTCCGAACAACAACCCAATCGGTTCCAAGAATAGTCGATATCGCAAGTGCTGCCATTGAGGTTTCGAGCGCGGGACTCGTTTCACTGATTTTCAACCGCGAGGGAAGCCGCGCGTGACGTTAAGCCCTCCTGCCCCCAGGCAGCACGGGGTCGCGTTCAGGGAGATTCAAGGCGTCTCGGGGCCGGACTTCATTTTCGTAAGGGACGATTCGAGTTCCGCGATCCGAAGATTCGCCTGCTCCAATTCGCGTTCGAGTTCTTCAATCCTCGTGCCCGCCTCTTTCAGTTCCGTCCATAGGATGTGGTAGCGACGGCTTGCGCGGTACTCGCGGAGCGGCTCGGGATCCGTCGGCTCCGGTTCACCGTCCGTGGAGAGAAGGTTCTTCACGTAGAAGTCGCGGTCGAGCTCCGGCATCGCTGCCATTCGGAGGAGAAGGTGGTGCGGATAGTCCGGCTTCAGGGTGGACGCCGCCCGGAGGGCCATCAGGACGGCGTACTCACCGCAGCAATTGAAGTCTCGAGTGGCGGCATGGTTCTCGCCGTGGGTCTCGCGGTGCATTTGCGCGAACATGTCCCAGATGCCTTCGTACTCGTCCAGGGCGGACATGGGGAATCGCCTCACAAACGCCTTCGCGGGCGATGTACTTTTGGAATGGTCTCATCCGTGCGACCGGGACCGATGGCTTCTTGTCCTCGCCGGATGAGCGGACGAGAGAATGGGCCGGGTCTTCGATTTCGCGAAGCGACGGATCGCGGGCTACATCGTGTTCTGGATCCTGGTCCTCTTGTTCCTCGGTATCTTCTACCGCAATGATCCTCCGGCCCAAGCGGGGGCGTTGTTCATCCTCGTCATCGCGTTCATCGGCTCCCTCCTCTACACTCGACGGCTAAAGAGGAAGCAGCGTGCTCGCCGCGAGACCCGAGACGCGGCCCTACGGATGCAGCAGGCGCAGGCCGTCCAACCACCTCAACGGACGCCACCGCCTCCGAGGCAGCCGATCGAACAGATGCCCGGTCGCTAGCGATCCTCTTCCCGGTACGGAGAGCGCAACGTGCCTTCCTCTCGCTGACGGCGGTGCTCCTTCTCTTTCTTGAGCCACGCGAGCAATCGAGACGCTGCGCCGAACGGTCGAAACTCGAAGACGACCCGGCCATGCGCTTTGTCCTCCGTGACGAGGAGTACGCGCTTGCGTTTTGGGACCACGTCGATTGTCTCTTCGAGCGGAATCTCGTGGTAGCGTTTCCCCTTCTTGCCGCCGGGGAGATCGAGCCATTCCATGTCCAGCAGTAGGAGTCGCCGTCGAGTCTGCCAGACCCAGCCCTCCCGCTGTTCGACGAGCGTCTTCTTCGAAAGTGCGATGGGCTTGAAGATGAGGTACTTGAGCGAGCGATACCCGATGATCTGATCGCCGCCGTGGAGGACAGGCTCGTTCGCGTCAGTGAGGACGACGCCGACCTCTCCAACCTGGTCGATTTTCATTTGATGTGCCGAACCCCGTGCGCGGGATAAGGTTAACGAGCCATTGGCGGCCCACGATTCATTCGGCGAACTCGTCGAGGCCGATCCTCGGATTGATTTCGCCGGCCACGTTCGTCTCCATCGCCCGCGCGACCTCCGGATGCTCGCGCGTGTGGCCGAGGACCCACATGAGCTTCACGTAGGCCGTCTCCGGCGTCATGTCCTGACCCTCGATGACTCCCGCC
Organism: Methanobacteriota archaeon; assembly: GCA_005878985.1. Taxonomy (GTDB): domain Archaea; phylum Thermoplasmatota; class Thermoplasmata; order RBG-16-68-12; family RBG-16-68-12; genus RBG-16-68-12. The sequence continues at coordinate 1,201 of VBMA01000124.1, read as the reverse complement.
TTCAACAGGTCCCGGCCCGTGTCGTAGACGCGCATGCCCACGCGTCCCTGGAGGGTTTGCGTCGTCATGACGACGGCCACGCCGTCCCGGGTCGCGCGATGGAGGACCGGAATGAGGTCCTCGGAGACATGGCCCAACCCGGTCCCCGCGATCACGACGCCGTGCCGCCCCTGAAGGATCGCCTCGAGCTCCGTCGGTCGTTGACCCGGATAAAAGTCGACCAGGGCGACGTTCGTGTCCAGGGCGTCGTCCACTTTCGTGGGGCCGCGGGCGCGAGGCAATGCGCGCTCCGAGAGATCGACGGTGCCATCCGGGAGGACGCGACCCAATGGAGTCGCGTTCAAGGATCGGAATGCATCCCTCCGGGAGGAATGCATCTTGCGGACCTTCGTACCGCGGTGAATCTGGCCAAACGTGTCGCTCGTCTCCCCGTGCATGACCGCCACGACTTCGCCGAGGTTCGCGATTCCGACCCGGGCCGCGCTGATTAGGTTCAGGGCCGCATCCGAGGACGGCCGGTCGCTCGACCGCTGCGCGCCGACCACCACGACGGGTCCGGTAAGATCCCGCAGCATGAAGGACAGGGCGGCCGTCGTGAAGTGGAGCGTGTCCGTCCCGTGCGGGATGAGGACGCCGGTGGCGCCGCCGTTCAGTTCCTTCCCGGTCTCGCGTGCCAGATGCTGCCAGTTCTCCGGCTTCAGGTTCTCGCTGTAGATGCTGTAGATCACGCGGGCCCGGACATTGCAGATGTCGAGGAGCTCCGGCACGCTGAACACGAGTTCCTCTGCGGTTACCGCGGGATGGACCGCGCCGGTGCGGTAGTCAACGTAGGACGCGATCGTTCCGCCCGTGCCGAGCACCGCGACCGTCGGTTTGGCCTTCGTCGGCGGCGGAAGCCGTCGCTCGATCGAGGCCGGGGAATGCTTGGCGGTCACGTCGACGGACTCGACATCCGCCACGGCGATGCCGATGTTGTATCCGTTCGGCAGCTTGACCGTCAAGATGTCCTCGCCGCTGAACCCGTGATGCGGCATGAGTGTGCCTTCGTACCGTTCGCCCTTCGCAACGACCAGGACCGTGTCGCCTTGGTCGGCTTTCGCCCGGTCCAGAACGGCTCGGACCCGGGGTGGGTAGTCCATGGGCCTCGCAACCGGTCGGCCCGATATGGTTTTTGTGCCGCGAAAGCGAAGACCTCGGCGCG
>VBMA01000037.1 GCA_005878985.1 Methanobacteriota archaeon | reverse complement strand
GAATTCGGCATGGACCACCTATGGACTGATGACGGGCATGACTTGGAAGCGGCCCTCGTCGAACACGAGCGCGGAGAATCCGGTCTTGTGGTGCGAACCCCGCATCTTCTGGACCCGGATCCGGCGTTGGATCTCGACGTCCGAGATCGGGTGCATCTTGAGCTCGATGATTCCGTCCGCGAGGAACGTCTCGTCCCGCCGCGGTTGTGGGGCCTCGAGTCCGAGGTAGGACGCCTCCGAGGCCGCCTCCGCGAGCACGAGAGTGGTCGCGCCGAGGTCTCGCAGCCATTCGAAAAACCGGAAGAGCTCCGTGCGGCGATCCTCGAACTTCGCGAGGACCTCAAGCGCCTCGAGCGAGTCGATGACGACCAAGTCCATCCCGTCGATGTCCTTCTTCGTCGTCATCGTCCGTCGGAGGAATTCCATCCACGGTTTCGATGCGCCCTTCCCGACCTCTTTCTGGATCGTCCCGACGTCGAGAATGTGCAGATCGGCGCGGACGGCCTCCACGTCGAAGCCCATCGCGGCCATCTGGGCCTCGAGGCTCGGTCGCGTCTGCTCCAGGGAGACGTACAGGCATTTCGCGTCCCGCTGGCGCGCGTTCGCGTGGAGGATCGCGTAGGACAAGGTCGACTTCATCGTCCCCGGCAGGCCCGAGAGGAGGACGACGTGTCCGAGCGGGAAGCCGCCGTCGAGGACGTCGTCGAGACCCTCGATGAACGTTGGGATTTTCTTCGTGACCATCGCGCTACCCCCAGCGGGTCCGGGACAAGGTGAGGCGGCACGGCCGCCCGAACCGCTCGAGTTTCCAATCGAAGTCTTCCTCGAGGCGGATCCGGAGCATCTCGGCCAGCGCGAAGCCGCGGATGCAATGGACCGGATGGCGCTCGTCGTGCCGCATCGTGCACACCCGGCGGTAGGGGCACAGGTCCCCGATCTCCGCGTGGACCATGTTCGCGTCCCCAGTGAACGTCGTGTCGGTCGTCGCGAAGAGGCCGCCTTCGTCGATCGATTTCGTGTACGCTTCGCAGGCCTCCTTCGGGTTCTCCGACGCCTGGAATTTCGGGAAGTTGATCAGGAGGAACTTCCGAAGACCTTCCTCTTCGACGGTGCGCAAGAAGAGCGGCGCGTTCCCGAGCGACTCCGCGGCGCGGAGCATCCCGTACACGAAGAAGTCCAGCAGCCGCTGAAGCCCTTCCTTAGTCGTTGGCATGCCACGCCTCCATGGACCGTTCGGTCATCCGGCACCGTCCCGCAAGATCGTCTCGACTTGCTTCGCCGCGCGTTCCATCGCAAGGAGCACGAGTCCCAGGTTCGCATCGTCGTACACGAGGGCGACGAGGAGTGCCTCCTCCCCGGCGCCGAGGCTCAGGAGCTTGCCTTCGTCGGATTCGATGATCGCGCGAACGAATCGCCCTTGGGCCAGCTGAATCGTCGCCATCTCCGACGTGCCGACGATCGCGGCGGTCATCGCCGCCACCATCTTCGGGTCGACGCCATCCGGGAGGGTGTGGGTCACGACGAGGCCATCCCGCCGCACGACCGCGGCCGACTTGATGTCCGTCACCCGGGACAACTCATCGATCGTCTCCTCGAGGCGTGCCCAGACGTCGGTCATGCGGGCACCTCCGCTGCCTTGAGGATCTCGGCGATCGACTGGACGGCCTTGTCGACGCTGAGCAGCAGAAGGCCCATGTTCGCCTCGTTCCGGACCATCGTAACGAGGATGGCCTCTTCGCCGGCGCCGGTCGCGATCATCTTCCCGATCTGCGTGTCCACGATCGATGAATTGAACGACCCGAGGCCCATCTCGACGACGGCCATCTCGGACGTGCCGACGATCGCGGCGGCCATCGCGGCGATCTTCTTCGGGTCCATCGTCTTCGGGAGCGCGTGGGCGATCAGGATGCCGTCCCGGCGGGCGATCGTCGCCCCGAGCACCGCGGGCAGCCTCCGCAGTTCCGTGAGGATCCCCTGGAGGCGCCGGGCCGCGTCACCGAGCATTAGCGCACCCCGATGATCATCTCGGCGAGCATCAACAGGGCGTCCCGCACGCCCTTGTTCTCCGTCGCGACCGTCGGCACCACGGGCACGTCGTCGGGCAGTTTCATGCGGTGCGTGATTTCCTCCGGAGGAATTGCACCCGGGAGGTCACTCTTATTCGCCAGGATCACGTACGGAATCCGCGGCCCGACGAGGTCGAGCATCTGCCGGGCCCTCGCGAGTTCGTCCGGATGGCTCGCGTCGACGACCAGGAGGACCCCGCTCACCTCCCGCGCGAAGATCTTGAAGATGAACTCGAACCGCTCCTGGCCCGGCGTGCCGAAGATCTCGGCCTCGATCCCGGTGATGTTGACGTTGCCGTAGTCGAAGGCGACCGTGGTGCCCATTCGGTCGATGCTGATCGACTTCTCCGCGAGGGCCTTGACGACGGTCGACTTCCCCGCGTTGAACGGGCCGGTGACCAGGATGCGCGGGAAGTACACCGTCAAGCCAACGAGGTCCTTGAACGTGTACGGGATCCAGTTCGTCCGAATTCCGTTCGACTCCATCTGCGAGATGCGCATCGAGTTTCGGACGATCCCGCCCCGGAGGGACGATTGGAACTCCACGACGAAGTCGGACATCGCGCGGATCTCATCGAGTTCCCGCTCCATCAGGGTCCAGTTGATGAACAGGAAACAGATGACCGTCCCGCGGGTCCGGGCGGCCTCGATCAGTTCGCGCCAGAGCCGCAGGACGTCCTCCTTGGGGAACCGGTCCATGAGGAACTCCATCGAGTCCACGACGATGCGGCCGGGGCGCTCGGCCGCCATCGCGGCGACGATCGCTTCGCGGATGTTCGCGAGGTTGTCGATGTCGTCGATGTGATATTTCTCGTGGCTCGGGAGGAGGAGCTGGGACGATGTCGCGTCCACGAGGACGAGCTTCGCGGGGTCGACGGACCCGAATCGTTTCAGTTCGCCCCGGGCCAGTTGCGGGGCGCGGAAGAAATCCACGTACAGGCAGGTCTCTCCGGCCTTCGCGCCTTGGATCACGAAGTTCTCGCCGAAGAGGCGCTTCTCCGTTGGCTTCTCGCTGAATAACAGGAGGGTCGAAGGCCGTGGGAATCCACCCTGGAGACGTTCGTCGAGGACCGGGATTCCCGTCTTCGCGCGCGCGGCGATCGGCTTTGGCGGAGACTGCATCATCGCGCGATCACCGCCTCCGGGAGCTGGGCGAACGGATGCCACGACGCGTCGACTTGGTAGCCGCGCAGGTGGTGGACCCGCACCTCGTGGTCCATGCCCTCCGTGAAGCGCATCTCGACGACGCCGTCGACGAGGGACCGCAGGAGGTTCATCGTCATCGGCTCGTGGACGCCCTCGTGGACCGCGTACAGGATGAAGCCGAGGTTCGTCTTCGCCCGGGACGTGACGATCTGGAAGAACTTCGCAATCGCTTGCGGGGAATTGTGGAGGAACAGGGTCGACACCGTGTAGAAGTAGATGCGGACGGGCGTCCCGACCTCCTGGCCCGCCTTGCTCATCGCCATCCCGATCCCTTCGAGGTTGCTGAAGCTCGAGACGACGAAGGTCTTCTTTCCCGCGCTCGACTCGGGGGGTCGCTCCGACGACGTCGCGCTGTAGCAGTCGACGAACACGAGCGACTTGCCCTCGACGGCATCGAGGTCGAAGTGCAACGCCTTCGCCCGGGCTCGGATCTCGCTCGGATGGAGATCCAACGTCACGAAGACGACGCGCTCCCCGCGTCGCAGGTCGTCTCGGATCCGGTCCACGAGGTACTCGAATTTCCCGACGCCGGGCGGGCCGGTCAGGAGGATCGAATAGTTCGTCGGGAAACGGTCCTCCAATCACGTCACCTCGACCGGGGCTTTCGCTCGTGCGCTCGAAGGCGTCGGCTGATTCACCGGAGTCTTCGATGTTCCGTTTTGTCATATATAGGACGTGCCGTAGTTCTCAAGGCTGAGAAATCCCTTCATCGGGAGAGAATCGGACCCGGCGCGCGACAAAAACATATAACGCGAGGGTCCCATGCGCCGCGGGATGCCTCCCGGCGCGGTGGAGTTAAGCTACCTCGAGAAGAAAGTCCTCCTCGCGCTGGCCAAGCTCGAGAAGGCCGCGCCCGAGGAGATCCGCGCCGCGGGAAAGTTCCGGGAACTCGTCGAGGTGATGAACGCCGCTTCGTGGCTCCAAGCGAAAGGCCTCGTCACGATGAAAGAACGGGTCATCCATTCGTACCGACTGGCGAAGCCCGAGGTCGCGCGGCGGGAGCTGCCGGAGCGGAAGGCCCTGAAGGCCGCGATTAAGGCCGGAGGCCGAATCCAAGCGACGAGAGTCAAGAGCGCGTGCAAGTTCGATGATGCCGAACTCGCGGTCGCCTTGGGATGGCTGCGTCGAAAGGGCTGGGCCGAGGTCTCGAAGGGGCCCGAAGGCAGTTTCGTCATCGTGACCGCGGCCGGTCGCGCGGCGGCCAATTCGAAAGGGCCCGATGAAATCCTCCTGGCCCGACTGGCGAAGGGAGAGCTCACGGAGGACCTGATCGATCCGCGTCTGCTGCGCGATCTGAAGTCGCGACGGGAGCTCGTGAAGGAGCGGGAGGCAGTTCGCCGCGAAATCGCGGTGACGGCCGCGGGACAGAAGGTCCTCGCCGCCGGGATCGAACTGAAGGAGGAAGTCGCGCAGCCGACCTCGGACCTGTTGCAATCGGGGAAGTGGAAGACCGTCGACTTCCGCCGGTACGACACGAAGGCGTTCGCACCGCTCATCCGACCCGGCAAGCGCCACGTTCTCGGCGCGTACATCGAGCGAATCCGGCGA
>VBMA01000123.1 GCA_005878985.1 Methanobacteriota archaeon | reverse complement strand
ACGATCATGTGCCTCCGCCGCAAGTCGATGAGTGGGGCTATGGCTTTCGAGTCCCGATGATTATCGTCTCGCCTTTTTCGAAGCCGGGCGTTGTTGACCACGAGGTGATGGACCACACGTCGATTCTGAAGTTCATCGCCGCGAATTGGGACTTACCCTCCCTGACGCCGAGGGAAGCGAATGCGAGTGACATGATGTCCGCCTTCGCATTTCCCGAAGGAGGGAGGAAGCAGATGGATCCCTACCCGCGCGCGACGGTCTCGAGGACTCCAATCTATTTGCTTTCACTCGGAGTGTTCGCTGAAGATCTAACCCGGATCAAGGATGCCGCGCGAGTTCGGTTTGCCCGCGTGCATCTGTCGGCTTGAACTCACGTATCATCGGGTCGCGAGCAAATCGGACAGGAGCAGGAGTCGGTGCACACGCTCGTCGATCGGTGGGTATCGGCTGAAGAGGCCGCGTCCCGGAGCGTAGATGCTCAGGCCCCACGTGGCTTTCGTCGGCGCCCCTCGGTCCACGATCTTCAGGAGAGCGGACGCCAAGGCCGCGGGTTTTCCGGTCGATCGGGCGCTCGTCTCGTCCGCGAGATATTCACGCTCGCGGTGCACCGCGGGATCGAAGAACTTGCTGAACGGGTCGAAGAACAGTATCCGGGACAGGACCTTAGAGAAGACTTTGAATTCGGCATCGTGGTGCTTGAGGTGCATCACTTCGTGGGCAACGACCGTCTCGAGTTCGTCAGGATCAAGGAAGCTCGTCAAACCTTGCGAAACCAAGATGTGCGGCTCTTTCCCGCCGATGGCCATCGCCAAGGCCTCGTCGGACTCAACAATTCGTAGGCGGACTCCCCGTAATCCTTCGAACCGCGCAAGCAGACTCAGATACTCCCCAATCCAGCCCTCCTCCGCTCGCAGGTCTCGAAGAGGGAACCTGCGGAGCACGGCTTTGTTCCCAAAGTGCCAGACCAGGAACGAAATCAGAGTCGATGCCGTCAATCCTCCCGCGACCGCGCCAAATACCGCGACCGGGACTCCGAACCGGGCGTACGCAATCATTCGGGCCTGCGAAACGCAAAGCACCAGGCTCGCCGCGATGAAGGCCCAGAAGAAGATGGAAAGAGCGTACAGCCCGGTCAGCAAGCTCACGCGCAGTTTTGCGTTCTGAGCATTCGTCACGAACACGTAGAGGAGGGTGCCGATCGAAGCCCCGCAGACCGCAAGAACGCTCAAGGAAAGCGGCGAAAACCAGTACGCCTGGAGCGCTTCGCCGATCACCTCGAATAGACTAGGCATCCCGCTTCTCCTTGGCCCGGCGTTTGTCGACTTGCATCTTCAGGTCCGCAATCTGCGCCCCTATTGCGGATCCGGGGTTGCCGAGGAGATATGAGACGGCCGCGCCACCGAACGTGTCGACCACACGGTCGATCATCGAGGCCATCGCTTTCCGGTACGCCCGGCCCTCCTTGAGACGATAGTAGACCTTCTTTTCGCTTGCCTTTCGCATTGCGATGAGGTCCTTGTCCACGAGGCGGTAGAGCGTCGTCGTCACGCTGGTGTATGCGACGTCTCGCGTCTTTCGGACCTCTGCGTAGATCGCTCCCGATGTCGCCGGCCCGAGGTTACGGACTGCCCGCAAAACTGCCAGCTCAAGCTCGCCAAGTTCCATACGACTACTACAAGGATAGTAATCTAATTAAAACTTGTCCAAAGGAAGTGAACGACCGGACGCTGACGTATCAAGCGAGGGCGGTCGCCTGTGTCGCAAGTTCGGAGAATCGCTTCGCAAGAATGTCGAGCGACGCGAGGAGGACCGCCTTCGCGCTCAGCGACCCGTCCGTCTCGAATTCCAAGACGATCCGCGTCGGATCGTTCCCCGCCTTCACAGAGTCGACCTTGTACTGGTCCATGAATTTCTTGCACATCACGCAGTCCGACGAGAGCTCGAGCGTCTCCTCCTCTTCCGTCGAGGTGGACTGCATGTGGCTCTCGCAGAACGGGACGCTCGGATCGAGGGCGTCCAACGTCTTGCTCCCGGCCTTCAGGATCGGGTAGTACCGATAGCCGACGCCATGCGTCGACTGCCACTTCGCATGGTCTTTCCCCGAGCCCAGGACGGCGGTCGCATAGATGAGCATCGCTTGGCCGTCCCCGAGCTTGACGATCGGGATTTTCGAATCCTTCGGCCGGAGCTTCGCGTCTCCGATCGGCTCGAGGTCCGCAGACGTGACGACGCCGGGACCGCGCTTGTTCACCGAGTAGATGATCGTGCAGTTCGGGCATCCTTCGCCGTGGCACGTCGGGCAATCCTCCCGGCGGTTGTACAGCGCGAGGTCCGTCGGAATCGGGACGAGACCGAGGCGGTGGGCGATCATCTCGTCGAACAACGGGCCGACGCTCTCGTACTCCTTCCCGTCGTCCGCCCGGATCGGCCCGAGGTGGAACTCGACGTCCTCGATGGCCATCTTCGGCACGTCGGACACGAGCACGCGGCGCAATGCGTTCGCGTACGCGGGCTCCACTTCCTCGAGCAGCAGGCGCATCGAGTCCTCGGCGCTCGCAAGGACCTTGACTTTCATCTAGACCCGCCTCCCCCGTCGACCGCCCTTCGCCTTCGTGCCGTCGTGCGGCACCGGCGTGACTTCTTCGATCCGACCGATCCGCAGGCCCGCTCGCGACAACGCCCGGATCGCAGCCTGGGCCCCCGGCCCCGGAGACTTCGACTTGTTCCCGCCCGGCGCGCGCACCCGCACATGGATCGAGTCGATGCCCTTCTCCTTCGCGGCATCGGCCACGCGCTCGGCCGCCTTCATCGCGGCGTACGGCGAGGCCTCGTCCTTCGCGGCCTTCACGACCATGCCGCCCGTCGCCTTCGTGATCGTCTCCGATCCGGTGACGTCGGTGAGGGTGATGATGATGTTGTTGTACGACGCGTAGATGTGGGCGATGCCCCAGCGCGGCATGATCAGTCCTCCTTCGGCGCGGAACCGGGCCCGGGTGCCGCCGGCTCGTTGCCGGAGAGGTCGGGTCCTTCCTCGTCCTCGCCGCCTTCCGCGGGGGGCGGCGTCGGGATTTGGCCCGTCTGCCGGACCGGGTGCAGGTCGCTCGAGATTACGGAGCGCTCGTCGTATGAAATGCCGTTCTCCTCCGTGCGGCTCACGAGGACCCCGGGGATCGTCACGCGCCGTCCCGCGATTGAGACGTGGCCATGGACGATGAATTGCCGCGCTTGACGGGGCGTGAATGCGAGTCCCTTCAGGAACGTCAGCGTCTGGAGTCGCCGGGACAGGATCGCCTCGACGTCCAGGGCGAGGACGTCGTCGAGCGTCGTGCCTTCGAGCGGCAAGAGTCCGAGTCGGCCGAGTCGACGCAGGAGCTGTTCGCGTTCCTTCTCCGCCTGCTTGTCGCCCGTCCGCACGCGGGCCTGCAGTTCCCGCGCCCGCTGCCGGAACCGCCTCAGCGTGTACTGCGAGCGCCACAGCTCCTTCTTGTTCTTCAACCCGTATTTCTTCAGGAGCTCGTTCTCCGCTTTGATCCGCTCTGCTTCCCACGGATGTGACGGCCGCTCGAACTTCGCACGGGAGAACTTCGGATCGCCCAATGGCTCACTCCTTCTTCTCCGCCGGCTTCTTCTCTTCTTTCTTTTCTTCCTTCTTCGGGGCCGCTTCTTCCGCCTTCTTCGCCTTCGCGGCCTCGAGGGCGGCTTTCTTCGTCACACCGACCGTCAGGCCCGTGCGGCCGTTCGACCGAGTGCGCTGCCCGCGGACCTTTTGGCCCGTCTCGTGGCGCACGCCCTTGTACGACCGGATCATCTTCATCAGGTTGATGTCGTCCCGGAGGCGGACTTCGACCTCCGAGCCGACCAGGTGCAGATCGAGCCCGGATTCCCAATCTTTCGGGCGGTTCACCATCCACGGCGGGAACAGCTCGCCGAGGTTGCCCAGGGTCGCCTCGATCTTGTCCGTCTGCTCCTCCGACAGATTGCCGAGACGCTCGGACCGGGAAACGCCGGCAAGGTCGGCGACCGCCTCGGCCACCCGGATCCCGACGCCGGGGATCGCGGTCAGGGCGATCCCGACGGATCGCGTGCCGTCTAGGTCCGAGTTCGCCATGCGGACGATGTAGCGGAAGTCCTCTTTCACGCCCTCGAGTTTCTTCGGCGCCCGCGGCGCCTTGGGCTCCTCCTTCTCCTCGTCCTTCTTCTTCGACGGCCGGGCCGCCTTCTCCGGCGGCGCCGGGGCGGGCGGGCCTTCTTTTTCGGGTGTGGGTTTCTCGTCCGGCATTCGGTTCCCTGAGAGAGGGGTGCTCCAAACTCTGAGCGCTATTTAAGGATTAAGGAGTCGGGCTCGGCTACGGCCTCCCGAGACCACCCGCCCTCGTACCGCGTGACGAGGCCCAGGTCGTCGACCTCGAGATCCGTCGCAAAGTCGCGGCTGGCGTATCGATATCGGTTCGTGCCGGTCCGCGCGTACCGTTGATGCAACGGCTCGACCGTCAACCCGGGGAACCGGACCCAGGCCGCGCTGACCTCGGACTCCTTTCCGATTCCCAGGTTCAGACGGCGGATCGGGATCGTGTTCGTGGAGGGCGAGATTTCCAGATCGATGTCCGTGCATCGGCGAAGGCGGGCATCCTCCTCGCCCTCGACCCACCAACGCCCGTCCTCCCGGACCGTGATATGGAGTTCCCGCTGCCCGCCCGCGCGTTCCTGAGAGATCTGCGCGGAAAGCGCGCGCCAACTCGGATCGCACACGGGCTCACGGTCCAGCAGGGCCACCACGTTTCCTTCGAGGTGCCAGCCCGTGTCGTCGCGCGAGAGCAGGAAGCTCTCGGTCCCGGTGTCGTCGACGCGCCGCCAGAGGACCGATCGCTGGGGAGCGCGGATCTCCCGCGGATTACCGGCCTTGCTGATTCCGATGGCCTTCTTCATCGCGAGGGCGTGGTCTTCGAATCCAACGGCGCGGTAGAACGATTGCGCCTCCACGTTCTTCAGACCCGTCGTCAGGATGAGGCGGTCCGCGCCTCGCTCGCGGGCACGCTGTTCGATGAACCCCAACAGACCACGTCCCACGCCTTGACGACGATACGGTTCCGCGACGAAGAGGTCCGAAAGCTCGGCGTACGGGGTCAGATCGAGCGACGGCACCAGGCGCAGGCTCGCGAATCCCAAGAGCTTCCCCTCGCGCTCTGCGACCACGAAGGTCTCGATGCTGCGGGCCTGGTCGATTCGTCGATGGACCGCGCTCGTGGTCACCGGTTCACCGAACCATTGCCCGTAGAACGCCTCGAAGAGCGGCACCAGTTTCGGCGCGTCGTCTTTCTGGACTTCGCGGTAGTCGACGGCGTGGGACATCACGCCGCCTCTTTCGTGGCGCGGAGCACCTTGAATCCGCTGCCGCGTTTCACGATCTCGGCCGTTCCGAAGGCGTGGGCCATCCGCTGCCGCAAGGAGTCGGCTCCTTGGCGCGTGCGGGCGACCATCCACAACCTCCCTCCCTCGAGCAAGTGGGTCGGTGCTTCCGCCACGATCCGGTCCACGACCCCACGGCCGGCGCGGATCGGCGGATTGCAGAGGATGTGATCGAAGGCCAACCCGGCCACGGGCTCGTACAGACTGCCCGAACGAACCTCGGCGTTCGCGACTCCGTTCGCGGCGACGTTCTTCCGCGCGAGCGCGACGGCCCGTTCGTTCACGTCCGTTAGGATGACGTGACCGCCTTCTGACAATCGTGCGGCGACAATTCCGATGACGCCGTAGCCGCATCCTAGGTCCACAATGAGTTCGCACGGTCCGATCTCGAGCGCATCGACAAGGAGTTCCGTCCCTCGGTCGATCTCGCCGCCTGAGAAGACGCCCGCATCCGTGCGGAACGTGAACGCGTGGCCCCGAACCTCGACCTCAATCTCCGCCGGACGCCGCCTCGATTTCGGTCGTGCCGCGAAGTATTGCTCACCCATTCGGACGAAGAGAACCGCGGACTCGGCTTAAGTGCGCCGCTCACTTCTTTCCGGTTGGCGCTCGCATGAATTGGTCCAGGAGGACTGTCGCGATCCGCAGGTCCTCGCTCGATCCGACAAAGTTCCCGTTCTGGAATTCGCGCTCGGCGCGCGTCAGGACTTCCTGGATGTCCGGGAGAAACGAGAGTCCGCTCCCGCGGAGGAACTGCGCGCGTTTCCGCGCCTCCTCGATCGCCCGCGCGAGCGCCTCCCGCGCATTCGTCCGGCGCGCGAACGCATGCAATGCCCGCTCGAGGAACTCGACCGCCCGCGCGTAGTTCCCCTCCCGGACCGACCGCTTTGCGTCACGCAGGGCGACCTCGGCCTCGTACGAGTGGAATCCCTCGCGCTGCAGACGCCCGTAGAGGATCTCCGCGTCCGCGATGCCGGTCGTCGCCTTCCGGTAGGCGTTGCCGATGACCTCGAGCTCGCCTTGGATGCGGATGGCGGCTGCGTTCGACCCTTCGATCAACCCTTTGTCGAGCATGCCGCGCGCGCTCTTGAGGTCGGCCTCCGCGCCGTTCGTCAGGACGCCCTCGCCTCGCAGGTACGTGATTTGAGCCTCCGTCGCGTCGAGGGATCTCGTCGAATCGAGGTAGAGGTCCTTGAGGCGCGTGGCGTTCGCTTCGATGTCCTTCGCGACCTTCGTGGCCCCTTCCGTGTCGCCGAGGGCAAGCTGCCGCGTCGCCTCGTGGAGCGATTCTCCGAGTTCGGAGGCCGCGCCGTCGGCGAACATTTCCGGATTAGCCGGTCCCTTCATTTCTCCGAGCGACTCGATCGCGAGTTCCGCCAGGAAGATGGCGTTCGATGCCTGCTCGGCGCGCTCCTGGAACGCGCGGCCCTCTGCCTCTGCGCGTTCGACGAGGACCCGCGCCTCGAGGTAGTTCGGGACGAATGCCCCGGTGTCCCAGATCCCCGAGAGGACCTTCTTCTCCGCGCGGGAGAGGAGCGTCTCGAGCTCTTCCGTCCGCAGGCCGAGTCGGCGCATCGAATCGATCCGCGACTGCAGCGCCTTCGCGGCCTTCTGATATCCGCCGAAGCGTTCGTCGAGGGTGATCGCGAGGGACTCCGCCTTCTTCGCCGCGTGAAAGGCCTTCGCGAACTGGTTCGAATCGAAGAATCGTTTCGCGATTTGCAGCGCGTCTTCGGCCGGCTTGATGTCGGCCTGCGTGAGGCGGAGGACCGTCAGGAGACCTTCCGATTGACCGATCGCTTCCTCGGCATTCCGCACCTTCGAAGATTTGAGGAAGCCGACGCTCGTCCCTCGCCCGTTGTCCATGGAAACGCCCCCGCGCTGCGACCCGCTCGGGCAAGGCGCCGGAAGAAATTCCGCGCCAGACCGGTGGGTTATGGAATAGATGGAAAGGACCGGGGATAATGGTTCCGATGACCGCCTCGACAGTCCCGTTCTCGATATCGGAAATGGACAGGATTATTACAAGACGAACGGTACGCCGCGGTCGTGGCCGGAATCCTGCGTCTCGCGCGGCCCCTCAACTGCCTCATGTCCGCCGTCGGCGTGGGGATCGGCGGCATCGTGGGGGTCGGGTCGGGGGCGTGGGGCGTGCTCGCCGGCCCGCTGGTCTTTGCCGCGGCCGCCGCGGCGGCCTTCACGGCGGGCGGGAACGGGCTGAACGACATCTTCGACCGCGAGACGGACCGCATCAACCATCCGGACCGGCCGCTGGCATCCGGTCGACTCACGCTCGGCGCAGCGCGGATCTTCGTGGTGTTGGGGTTCGCGATCGCTGCCCTCTTGGCGCTGCTCATCAACGGTCCCGCCCTCGGGATCGTCGCGCTCAACGTGCTCCTCATGGTCTCGTACGAGGCCTGGCTGAAGGCCCGCGGCGCCGCCGGGAACCTCGTCATCGCGTACCTGGTCGGCTCGTTGTTCCTCTTCGCGGGCGTCTCCGTGTTCGGATCCGCGTTCGATCCGTTGATCCGGACGGGGATCCTCGCCGCGCTGGCGTTCCTCGCGACGTTGGGTCGCGAGATCACGAAGGACATCGAGGACATGCGCGGCGATGTCGATCGGCACACGTTGCCGCAACTGATCGGCGCGAAGCGCGCGGGAGCGATCGCCGCAATCGTCCTCGTCCTGTGTGTAGCGCTGAGCGCGCTGCCGCTCTACCTCGGCGTCCTCGGGATCGGCTATGCGATCCTCGTGGTCCCCGCGGACGGAATGTTTATCTACGCCGCCCTCCACTCGGCGGCAAATCCGGCGCGCTCCCAGCGCGTCACGAAGTATGCGATGATCGTGGCCCTCGCGGCGTTCCTCGCCGGTGCGTTCCTGTGAACGTGTACGAGTCGATCTTGGAGCGTCGCCGCGCGGGCCGGCTTCACATGACGCTCCTGGACCCGGACAAACAGACTGCGAAGGAGGCGGCGGGCCTCGCCGCGGACGCGGGCCGGGCGGGCACCGACGCGATCATGGTGGGCGGTTCGACCGGGGTGACGCAGGACAAGGTCGACGGCACCGTGCTGGCGATCAAAGAGGCGATCCACGTCCCGGTCATCTTGTTCCCTGCGAGCGCCGCGAACCTCTCGCCCCACGCGGACGCGTTGTACTTCATGAGCCTCCTGAACAGCCGGGACCCGCGGCTGATCGTCGGCGAGCAGCGCCTCGCCGCGCCGATCGTCAAGGCGTGGGGCCTCGAGACGATCCCGATGGCGTACCTCGTCGTCGAGCCGGGGATGCGCGCGGGGGAGATCGGCGATGCAGAGCTCATCTCCCGCAAGACTCCGACCGTCGCCGTCCAGTACGCGCTCGCGGCGCAGATGCTCGGGATGAAGCTCGTTTATCTCGAGGCGGGGAGTGGCGCCCCCGAGCCCGTGCCCGCGAAGGTGATCCGCGCCGTGCGCGAAGCGATTGACATCCCGGTCGTCGTGGGCGGTGGCATCCGCACCCCGGAAGATGCGAAGGCCGTCGCCGCGGCCGGGGCCGATGTCGTCGTCACGGGGACGATCGTCGAGGTGGCCCGCGAGGGCGATGCCTTGCGCCGGATCATCGAAGCGGTGAAGGCGGCCTGATGCACGTCCTCCGTCCAAAGACGGTCGCGGAAAGCCACGCGGAGACGACGCGGATGGCCCGCCGGCTGTTCGTCTCCCCGCCGGCGCAGCGCATGGTCTTGCCGATCCTGGCGTTCTCGCTAATGGAGTCGTTCTTGCTCGTGTATCCAGCGCTCGACGGCTTGCGGGTCGTTTGGGGAGCCATCGCGATTGCCGTCCCGGCGTACGTCGCGGCCTACGCGACCGTCCCGCTCGCGGAACGCCTGGGCGGTCGGATGAATTTCCGGCGGTCGTTCCTCCTCGTCTTCGTCAGCCTGATCATGGTGGGTGCGATCGAACTGGCCGTCGTCGCGGCTCTCACCTTGTATTCGGTCCTCGGCACGACGACGTACGCGTTTCGGATCGACCGCGCCGTGGTCCTCGGATATGGGGCGGTCCTCTGGATCCGCGCGGTCATCTTGACCGCCACCTCGAACTCGAGGTACGTTCGGACCCTTCCCGCCGCGGCCCTCCACCCGGTCCTCGGCCTCGTCGGCCTCGCGGTCTTCGCCCACCTGGGCGTCTGGGACATCGTCATGGCCTTCGCGGTCTACGTCTTGTTCTTCCTGAGCGCGGTCGCGTACACGGAGATCGCGAAGCGCCCGCTCCTCCGGTCCTTCGGCGCGGATGGCCTGAAGCTCCTCCGATCGACGCTCGACCAGTACGGCGAGCAGGAGGAGGCCGGCATTGCCGAGCTGGAGACGTTCTTCGATTCGATCAGCGTCCGCGCGCGCGTCCGCGTGGCGGGGCTCTCCTTCCGAACGGCCAAGGGGATCAAGGCGATCCTCATCGCACCGGCCGTGCACCCGGGCCCGATGGGATTCGTCAGCGGGAGCGATCTTCCGTCGAAAATCGCGCGAGGCCTCACGGACCTGACGCCGAACGTGCTGGTGGCCCACGGCCCCACGACCCACGACGAGAACCCCGCGACGAGCGCGGAGGTGAAGAAGGTCTCCGAGGCGGTCCGCGAGATGGTCGGCGCCGCCGCCTTCGGCCCCAAGGTCGGGAGCGCGTGCCGGGTCACGTTCGCACGGGCGAGCGCTCTCGCTCAGGCCTTCGGGGATGTCGTCCTGATCGTGGCCTCGTTCGCGCCGAACCCGACGGACGACATCGACAGCGCGACGGGCCACGCCGCCGTCCAGGAGGCCCGACTCGTGGGGGCGCGGGACGCGATCTTCGTCGACGCGCACAACTGCCACGAACCGGGGGTGGGCCTCACGCTCTTTGGGAGCGAACGGAGTCACGAGATCATTCAGGCGGCGAAGGCCGCCACGCAAGCGGCCCTGAAGGCGCCCAAGGACCGAGCGCGGGTGGGCTACGCCGCCCGACGCGGCTTTGCGACGCCGGATCAGGGCATCGGGGCGCGCGGCATCGAGGCCCTCGTGGTTGAGACGGGAGGGGTGCGGACCGCCTACGTCCTGTTTGATGGGAACAACATGGTCCCCGGGATTCGAGACGAGATCCGATTACGCCTCGCCGGACTCGTGCAGGAGTCCGAGGCAATGACGAGCGACAATCACTCCGTGAACCTGTCGATGGACGGATTCAACGCGGTCGGTGCGGCCCTGGATCAACAGACGATCCTCGCGCAAGCGGAGGGCGCGGTCCGGGAAGCGATCGCGAACCTGGAGGAAGCGGAGGTCGCCGCGTTTGCGACGGAGATCGCAAACTTCCGGATCTTCGGGCCGCAGTCCGCGTCCCGTTTGACGACCTCGATCAATTCAACGATGGCGGTCCTCCGTCCAGCGCTATACGTCACACTCAGCGGCGCGATCGCGCTCGGCGCCCTCGTCATCGTCCTGTTCTAGACGAGGTCCAGGAACCACCGATGGATCCGCAGGTCCCCGCTCAACTCCGGGTGGAATGCCGACGCGATCAGATGTCCCTGGCGTGCCAGGACAATTCGGCCCTTGTACCGCGAGATCGGAGTGCATTCGCCCCATGCGCGGAGGATCGCCGGCGCGCGGATGAAGACGCAGTGGAACGGGGTGTCGAGGCCCGCGACCTCGAGGTCGGCCTCGAACGACTCGCGCTGTCGGCCGAAGGCGTTGCGATCCACCGCCATGTCCATGAGCCCGAGCAGCCGCGTTTTCGTCCTCTCCGCCTGCGTGCCCGCGTCTTTCGAAAGGAGGATGCACCCGGCGCACGTACCCATGATCGGCATTCCCTCTTCACTCGCGCGGCGCACGATCTCATCGAACAGGCCGAGCTTCACGAGCAGCTTCGAAATGGTCGTGCTCTCCCCGCCCGGAATCGTGAGGCCGTCGACGCGCGCGAGGTCCTCCGGTCGGCGGACGGCGATCGCCTCGCCTTGCTTGCCGTACTCCTTCATCGCCCGGACGACTGCGTCGACATGCTCGCTCACGTCACCTTGGACGCCGACGACCCCGATCCGCATCAGTGGACCTACGGCGGCGTCCGATAAAAACCATGTCGACTGGATTCACGATTGGCGAACCGACGAGCCGTTCAGCTGTTCTCTGGTTCCGGATCCCGACGGGTGCGGAATAGCTCCTTCAGGATCTCCGCGAACGCATCGGAATCGAGGCGCCCGAGGCGCTGGCTTGCGACGCTGCTGATGACGACGTCATCGCCGGCGTGGGGCGACTCCCGCGGGCGGAACACGTCGTCGCCCTCGGGGAACACGGCCTCGCCCATCGGGGACCGCCGCAGCGCTTCCGGATGACGTTCGTCGAGAGGGACGACCTCGAAGAATCGATCGAGGAGGAAGGGCCGCCGCACCCGCCCGAGGACCGTGACCCGGACCCGGTCCATCGACGGATCGAGCGACGTGTTCGTCTCGAGCGCCTCGCGGTTGATGCCCACCTGGAACGGCTCGAGCTCGACCGACATGCCGCCGAACGGCGTCACGTACCAATGCCGCAACGTCTCGACCGGGAAGGTGGGTGCGAGGTTGCCCGGCCCACCGCGCTTGCGTTCCACGAATGAAAAATCGTTTGCGCGGTATTTGTAATCTAAGTCTCGAAAATCCGACCTGAGAGTAGGTTGTGCCGGGATTATTCCAACCGGCGGATTTCGAGTTTTGTCGGCGTGCTCGATATCCTTATCTACGGCACGGATGTACGCAGAAAACGAGAGGGACCTTCACGGCCATTGGGTTCGTCTTGATCGACATCGAACCGACGCGGGAGAAGGAAGTCTACCAGAAGCTCTTGAAGATCAAGGACATCGTCGAGCTCTATCCGCTCTTCGGGGAGTACGACCTGATCGCGAAGGTCGAAGCCGACTCGTACGACGCGATCGGGAAGCTGGTCGTGTCAAAAATTCGGTCGATCGAGGGCGTGAAGGCGACGAAGACGCTTGCCCGTGTGGCGTTCTGAGAAATTGACTACGGCCCGACTAAAGGGGGTCCATCGCCCTACAGGGCCCCAGTCCGGCGACGTGCGACGATTTTGTCCACCCATCGGCCATCACCCCAAATCGCTCGATACGCGAGGAGCGCAATCGTCCCGATAGCGATCCAAGCTAGGACCGCAAAGAGGATGACTACCCAGACGTCGAAAATTGGCGGAGCGTCGCTTGGCAACCAAGAAAGTTCCATTTGGAGGGGAACGAAGATGAACAATCCGAGAATCACGATGCCGAATAGGTATCGAAGCAGCTCGCGGAATGTCCATTCATACCATCCCGTGTTAGCGTGTCGCTCGACGCTCGGACGAAGACGATAGGCCGCGGGATCGTCGGGGATTTCTCGTCTGCGCGTCGTCTCTACGGACGGCATGGGGTCTAGCCATGACTCACGCACGATAAGGACCCTTGCGATCGTCTCCCGATCATCGCTGTGGAAGCTTCGCACTGCGAACTTCCGGACACAAACGTACGTTCTCCGCTTCGATGAGAAACCGCAGGCGAAACAACCCACGTTTCGAGTCGTGAGCCAAAACACGCTAATACGGGTGCTCGCATGCCTCCGGACAGGTTAGGAGGGGAAGGATGGAATCATCCGGGTCTTCCGCGCCGGAGGCGCAGCCGCTCGTCGAACCGAAGAAGCCTGGAGGGTCGCGGGCCCTTCTCGTGGTTCTGATCGCAATCATCATCGTGCTCGCCGGCGCTCTTGCGTACACGAGTCTGAAGCTGCTCGCGCAGCCCACACCCACACCATCGGGCGGTACGTTCTCCGTTCAATCCGCTCAGCCCACGGGGGTCCAAGGACAGCCGTTGCGCTTCGTTGTTTCAAACTTGAAGCAGGGAGCCAAGGCGCGGATCTCCTTCGGTGACGGCCAAGTCCTGGAGACAACCGATTCCACGTTCAACTACTCGTATAGCATCCCCGGAAACTACCTCGTTTGGGTGCAGCAAATCTATGCATCGAACGGGACAGTGGTGAATGACTATTCGGCTTCACTTTTCAAAGTGACAATCGTCCCGGACATTCCGTTCGAATTGTCTCAGTTCGTCTCGGTTCCGACGATCTATTTCAACACGACGCAAAACCCGACAGCGCCGATTTTCGCCGTGAACTCCCCCGTCTACGTTTACGGAAACTACACCGAGATTTCTCAGCTGCTCACAAGGTCCACCTCGCATCACGATAACACGACCAACATCACCGACACCGAGACCCTGACCGTCGCCGTCGATCACTATGATTGGGACTTCGGGAACGGACAAACGCTGACGGTCGCCGCGGATCCGGCCACGTCCTACCCGGTGACGAATCCGATCGCAGTGCGGTATTCCCCATCCGGGATGTACGCGGCGACGCTGACTCTATTCACCTTCGAAACCCTCACAACGCAGATCTACAATGGCACGTCAAACATCACGCTCACGAACACGGACAAGGTTAACTCCTACAGTGTGACACTCGGCACCTCGATTGCCGTCGGGAACTTCGGGATTTCCAAATTCCGGGGTGTCGTGCCCTCTCCTGGCGTGATTACCGAGCTCGTCAATTCGCCCGGCGGGCCCTTCTCGTTCGATCCGCAGATCGACTACGAAACGACCGGCTTTGAGGTCGTCGTGAACACGCAGGCCACGCTCCTCTTCTACAACTCAAACAGCACGACGGTTTGGTTCCCGTATCTCGCCTCCGACGTGCCGACGGTCGCGAATGGAGGGATCACCGGCAACTTCCAGACGTACACATTCCATCTTCGGCCCGATGTCGCATTCTCGAACGGAGACCCGGTCACCGCGTATGACGTATGGTATTCGACGATCCGCTCCATCCTGTTCCAAGGGGGCCGTCCCGGCACGGCGGACTGGATCATCAGTCAGTATCTCCTTTCGCGGAGCGCTCCGATTCTCTTCAGCCCGTTCACCCCCGTCGTGAACGATACGAATAAGGCGGCGGCCTTCACCGCGATCACGCAAGCGGTCACCTACGACAACCCCACGAACAATGTGACCTTCCACCTCGCGACCCCCATACCGCCGTCCCTGTTCTTCACGGCGATCTCCGATCCGCTCGGAATGGGCGTCCTCGATGCGGCCTGGCTCAAGACCGTGGGGGCGGACATCACCTTCACTCCGGATGGATTCCTCGCATACGAGGAGCAGGCGAAAGAGGGGAACTACAACACCCAGGTCCAGTTCCACCCGGTGGCATCCGGGCCGTTCGAAATCAACACGTATGTGCCGAGCACCGCTGTGGTCCTGACGCCCAACCCCTACTTCCCCGGGATTGCCAACATCCCGAAGCAAAACAACACAATCATCTTGCAATGGGTGTCGTCCCCCGCGGTCGCGTATCAGCTGTTCGTCAGCGGCCAAGGGGACATCGTCACCCTCTTGCCGCCCCCGTACTACAAAGCGCTGGACCCCCTCGTGACGGCTGGCCAGGCCGTGATCCACGGTCCCTTCCCGTCGATCACCGAGTTCTTCGACGTGTTCAACGTGAACATCACGACCTCGCTGATCGCGACTGACATCGGTCCCGGATACACCATCCCGTCGGACTACTTCGCGAACCCCCTCGTCCGGGAAGCGTTCGCGTACGCGTTCAACTACACGAATTACGTGGATAACATCCTAGGGAACGCGAAGTACGGGTACAACTTCGGCAGTCCGTACTGTGGCGTCATCGTGAAGGGCCTGCCCTATTACGTTCCCCCCACGAGTCTGACGGGCTGTCCGAACTACGATCTCACCCGGGCAAAGTCCCTTCTGTACCTGTCGGGAATGTACAACGTGTCCGTGAACTTCCCGATCGTCATCCCGTCGGGTGACTCGACCGACTTCACCGCCTCGATCGTGTTCGCGCAGGCCTTGTCTTCCATCGATCCGAACATCGTCATGTCGCCGGTCTTCCTGGACTTCGACACGATCATCGGGCTCTCCGTCCCGGGTGCCAACCCCATGCCGATTTATTACCTCGGATGGATCGCGGACTATCCGTATCCCTCGGACTACACCGACGCGATGTATCTCGAAGGCGGAACGTACCCCGGACCGAACGGCTGGGACCGCACGTTTTTGAACGGCCTGGCCGCCGTCCATCCCACACAGGCCGCGCTCTACAACGCCCAGGCTTCCGCCTTCCGGAATCTGACTGCGCAGATTACCGCGGCGGACACCCAGCCCAATCCGACGCTCGCGGCGCAGGAGTATGCCACGGCCGAGCAGACCGCGATCAGCCTGTACATGTACGTGTACGCGTTCCAACAGACCGGCTTCTGGATCGTGAAGCCGTACATCTCGCCATACCAGGGTGACTGGGGCTATCAGACGAACCCGACCATCGGCGCCGGCGCCGATTCGTGCTTCTTCTGGTGGGTTAAGGGGTAACCTTTTTCTACCCCTCCGGTGGTCTTTCGGAGCGACCCCCGTGAAGCTCTGGGTCTATGTCATCCGACGGCTGGTCCTTCTTCTCCCGACGATTATCGGCCTGACGTTCCTTGTCTTCGCGCTTGAGCACCTCGGCGGGAACACGTTGTTCCTCGCGCAATACATCAATCCGCATCTCACCGGCACCGCACGGGAGAAGCTGGTCGAGGAGCTCACGGCAAAGTTCCACTTGAACGATCC
Source organism: Methanobacteriota archaeon (assembly GCA_005878985.1). Taxonomy (GTDB): domain Archaea; phylum Thermoplasmatota; class Thermoplasmata; order RBG-16-68-12; family RBG-16-68-12; genus RBG-16-68-12. The sequence goes on along the minus strand of VBMA01000123.1, from coordinate 4,803 downwards.
CGTCTACATCCAGTACTTCTACTGGCTCGCCGCCGTGTTCCAAGGGGACCTGGGGACGTCCACGACGCTTGGGCAACCCGTGGCGACCGGGTTCGTTTGGTTCATGCCGAACACCATCATGCTCACGTTGGTCGCCTCGGTCCTCACGTGGATCATCTCCATCCCGATCGGCGTCTATTCGGCCGCTCGGCGGGATTCGATCCTCGATCAAGGCGTCCGCGTCGCGACCTTTACGCTATACTCGATGCCCGTGTTCCTCATCGGATTCGCGCTGTTCATCGCGCTGGGGACGGCCTGGCACGCCCTCCCAGATCAGGGCAACATCGATCCGGTCCTCCTCCCCACGATTCCGGACGCGTGGTTCGATCACACGAACGCGGTCTCCTATCCGACGCACATCCTTCCGCTCGATGCGTTCCTGCACGGCGACTGGACGATCGCTTGGAACTCGTTCCTCCATGTCATCCTGCCCGCCGTGGCGCTCACGCTCGCGCTCTTGGCGGGCATCATCCGGATTCTCCGGGCGTCGATGCTCGAGGTGCTGGAGCAAGACTATGTCCGACTCGCGCGGGCGAAAGGAGTCCCGGAGCGGATGGTCCAGAACTTTCACGCGAAGAAGAATGCGCTCCTGCCCACGGTTACCTCGTATGGCTACCTCGTGTCGGGGCTCTTCGGCGGCGCGGTGGTCATCGAGGACATCTTCGCGTTCAAGGGCATCGGCTGGTGGACGACGGACGCGTTCCTCAACGGGGATGTAGGCGTCGTCATGGGATCGACCCTGGTCTTTGGACTCATCCTGGTCGTCACGACGCTCATCCTCGACATCCTCTACGCCTTCCTCGATCCTCGGATTCGGTACGAGTGAGAAGCCATGGCGACGGTCACTGAGAGCAAAGCCCGTTTTGACGAGCTGAGGCTCTCCGGGAAAGTGTTCCTCTCGAACAAGACCGCCGTCGTCGGCCTGGCGATTTTCCTGGTGTTCATCGGGGACGCGTTCCTGGTCCAGGTTGCCCCAGGGGTCCTCGGGGTCCAATATCCGGATTCGGTCGTTCCGCCGCAGTTCACGCAGACGAATCCTGAGTGTGTCGGGACCGCACCCGAGGCTCCGTCGTTCAACCACCTCTTCGGCACGATCCAGTACGGGCTCTCGGGGATCGGCTGTCTGGACCTGCTCCAGCTCGTGATGAAGGCGATTCGGATCGACGTGGCGATCTCGTTCTTCATCGTTTTGGTCGGCGCCGCGATCGGCACGGTCGTCGGGGTGGTCTCGGGCTACTTTGGCAGGTGGCTGGACGAGGCCATGATGAGGGTCACGGACGTCTTCTTCTCAGTTCCCTTCCTGATCCTTGCACTGGCCGTCGGCTTCGTCATCGGCCGGACCCTGGTCAACATGGCGCTCGCGTTGATCATCATCTGGTGGCCTCTGTATGCGCGATACGGACGGAGCCTCACGCTCTCGACGAAGGAGGCGACTTTCATCGAGAGTGCGCGAGCGGCAGGTTCCGGACGCCTCAAGATCATCTTCCGGCACATCATGCCGAACGTCCTTCCGCCGGTCCTCGTCCAGATTTCCCTCGACGTCGGGACGGTCATCCTCATCTTTTCAACGTTGGCGTTCATCGGTTTCCTCCCAAGCAACGCCCTCGTCCCCGAACTCGGAGCCATCGCGAGCATCGGACTCGACTTCGTTGCTCTGGGAGACTGGTGGCCCGTGATCATCCCCGGAGCCGTCATCACGATGTTCTCGCTCGCGGTAAACCTAATGGGGGACGGCCTCCGAGACGTCATCGACCCCCGGAGGCGGAGCTAGTGTGTCGGACGCTCTGGAGATTCGAGACCTTCACGTCCGGTTCCATACCCGCCGAGGATTGTACCGGGCTCTGAACGGGGTCAACCTGCGGCTCGCCCGAGGCGAGGTCCTCGGGATCGCCGGTGAAAGCGGATGCGGGAAAACCACGATGGGGCTCGGCGTGATGTCACTCCTGCCTCGGAACGCGTCGTACCCCCAAGGTCAGGTCGTCTTCGACAACAAGGATCTCGTGAACCTCCCGCGCGAGTATTCGGAGCGGGTTGGCGATCGGTTCAGTCCGAAACAGAACGAGCGGATCCTACGTCGAGTGAGCAAGGCAATGGCCCCGATTCGCGGTCGGCGGATTTCGATGGTGTTCCAGGAGCCAATGACCAGCCTGAATCCGGTGCTGCCCATCGGTTTCCAGGTCGGCGAGAGCATCTACGTCCACGATCCGGCGCAATTGGCCCGTCGCGTCCTCGCACGCTCGAAGGCGACTCCCGAGCTCACGCGTGAACTCGTCTCGCTCCTCGCGGCGACGCATGGCGACGAAACCTCGGTGAGGAAGTTCGCCGCGGAGCACGATCTCGCCGGAATCGAGGAGCAGGCCCTATTCGTATGGAGTCGTGGGGACATTCACATTTCTCGCAAGGAAAAAGCGATTCGAGCGCTGAGCGGCCAGCCAATGAACTTCGTCGAGCGGTGGATCATCGACACGGTCGTGCGGGCCCGGTCGATCCCTTGGTATCTCTCCCGCATCCCGATTCTTTCGAGGATTGTCCGCCGCGTCCTGATGAGAGAGGGAAATCGAAAGGCCCGAGAGCTCCTCACGTCGTTGGGGATTCATCATGCGGAGCGCGTCGTGAGGATGTTCCCTCACGAGCTTTCCGGCGGCATGCGCCAGCGTGTGGTCATCGCAATCGCGCTGGCAAACAATCCGGAAATCGTCATCATGGATGAACCGACGAGCGCCGTCGATGTGACCGTCCAGGCGCAGATTCTCGAACTGGTCAAGCGCATTCGAACCTCCGTGAGCGCTTCCTTCATCGTAATCTCTCACGATCTCGCTGTGCTCGCCGAGGTCTGCGACCGGATCGCGATCATGTACGCCGGCCGCATCGTGGAGGTCGCTCCGACGGACGAGATTCTCCACAAACCCCTGCATCCGTACACGCAGATGCTGATCTCCGCGATCCCGACGCTGGAAGGGAAGCCGGTCGAGGGTATCCAAGGAGACGTCCCGGACATGCGGGCCGTGCCTTCGGGATGCGCCTTTCACCCCCGTTGTCCCTTCGCGTTTGAGAAATGTCGCGAAGTCATCCCGACCGACCTGCCGCACGGGAGCGATCAACTCGTCGCGTGCTGGCTCTACGAGGGGAAATAGCATGATGATTGCGGCCTACGGGCTGAGCAAGTTCTTCCCCATCCGCGGAGCGTTTCGATCCACCGCATCGCTCAAAGCAGTCGATGACGTCGGTCTGAAAATCCAGAACGAACAGGTCGTCGGCCTCGTCGGAGAGAGCGGATCGGGCAAGAGCACCGTCGGGCGCTGCCTCATCCGACTTTTGAACCCCACGGACGGCGAGGTCCTTTTCGACATTCCGGACTCCGAGCTTGCCGAATACGAGAAGGCTCGTGCCGCCGCGGCCACGGAGCGGCTCGATGCCATCGCGGACCGATTTTCCCTTCTGCGGAGATCGTCTTCCGAGCTCCGGCCTCTGCGTCGACTCGCGAACATCGTATTCCAGGATCCATATTCTTCTCTCAATCCAAGAATGAGGCTCGCGGATATCATTTCGGAGCCGATGCTCTCGACCCAATTCTGTTCCCGTGCGGAAGCCGGGATTCGCGCTCGGGAGCTCCTCCACGAGGTTGGCCTTCCCGAGTTCTTCGAGGACCGATACCCGCACGAACTTTCGGGCGGCCAGCGGCAGCGCGTTGCCATCGCCCGGGCCATCTCAACGAACCCGAAGCTGCTGATCCTTGACGAACCGACGTCCGCCCTGGACGTGTCCGTCCAAGCGCAAATTCTGAACCTGCTCCGGGGGCTTCAGCAGAAGTACGGAATCAGCATGCTCCTGATTACACACAACATCGCCGTGGTCGCGTACCTCGCTGAATACGTGTACGTCATGTACGCCGGCAAGATCATGGAGTGGGGTGACAAACGTAAGGTGCTGAGAGACCCTCAACACCCGTACACGAAAGCGCTCATGTCTTCGGTCCCAGTCATCGGCGAGACGATGACGCGGACGGTCTTGAGGGGCGACCCACCGAATCTTGTGGTCCCCCCGCTGGCGTGTCGATTCCACCCTAGGTGCCCAGTGGCGTTTGAGGTGTGCGGATGGAGTGCCGATGAGGTCGTCGAGGACCTCGAGTACCTCCTCGCGGGCAAGTACTACGGCACATTCGGTGACGGTGTGCATGTTGCAACTGAGGGAGACCGGACGATTGTCGTGCAGGGCACGACCGACGCCCAACGAATCTCGGAGCTCGTCGCTCGGGAACAGGAAGAGATCCGGAGCTTGAAGGGCATCAAGGCCGTTGACGTGACGGCGGATGCCACGCTCATCCACCTCCATGAGCCGATCGAGCCGGACATGTATCCGTCGACTGACGGGAGGGAGGTAAAGTGCCTTCTCTTCCGGACGGGCGCCTTGGTCCCGGCAGCAACCTCGTGACGTTCTAGTCCGTTTCAGGCCCTTCCAGATTTCCCGATCTGGGTACGGCCCTGCGAGAGGCTCAGCCGAGCGGTTACTCTTCTTGCTTTGGCTCGTAGACCGCGACGGCCTCGATAGCAACTTTCAGACCCGGACTCGCGATCCCCAGTTTCGCGGTCGACCGTGCGGGCGGCTCCACCGGGAAGAATGCCTTGTAGGCGTCGTTCATGGCCTGGAAGTCTGCGGGGTCCACGAGGAAGACCGTCGTCTTTACGACGGAGCCCATCGAGAGCCCGAGTTCTTCGAGGATTGCGGCGATGTTCGTCAGCGATTGCCGCGTCTGGCCCGTGATGT
>VBMA01000016.1 GCA_005878985.1 Methanobacteriota archaeon | reverse complement strand
CGCCCAAATTAGTTGGCGCGCAAAAACCGAAGATGTTATAGCAGCCTGAAGGATGCACTGCGCCGGTCCGAGTACTCGATGGCGCACCCGGAGCCCGCGGGCCATGAAGAGGAGGAGCACCACGGCAGCCCGTGGCCCGTCATCATCGCGGTGGGCATGGGCGTGGGGTACGTCGGAATCGTGACGGCGAGCATTCCGGTCCTCCTCGCCGGTGTCGTGATCTTCGGCGGGGGCGCCGGTGGGTGGATTCATCAGGACATGCAGCAGCCGTCGAGCGCGTTCTACGGACTCGCGGCCGCGGTTGAATCGAGACTCCCGCAGGTGAGTGCCCGTAAGCTCGGAATCTGGCTATTCCTCGCCACCGAGATCATGTTCTTCTCCGCGATTATCGGAGCCTCTTGGACATTGCGACTCCGGACGACCACGCTCGGCGACGCCTTCCAGGGACCGTGGGCACAGCCCGGCGAGATCCTGAACGTGCCTCTGACCGGACTGAACACGTTCATCCTGATCTGCAGCAGCCTCACGATGGTCGAGGCCCTCGCCGCCGTCGAGCGGGGCGATCAACGAAAGCTCCGGATTTTCCTCCTGACCACGCTTCTCCTGGGCATCACGTTCCTGAGCATCCAAGCGTTCGAGTACCAGCATCTGTACTTCGGCGAAGGGCTCACGTTCAAGAGCGCCCCGTTCGGGGTGAATCCGCTCTACGGTCCGACGTTCTTCGCCCAGACCGGAGTGCACGGATCCCACGTGACCGCAGGGGTGCTCGCCATGGCGTACATCACCCGGAAAGCGTTCAAGGGGGGATTCACGAAAGAGAATCACGAAGCCGTCGAACTCGTCGGACTGTACTGGCACTTCGTGGATGTGGTCTGGATCTTCCTCTTCACGATCGTGTACTTGATCTGAGGTGACCGATGGCGACGGCGACCGCAACGGAGACGGCGGGACCCCACGAGGAATCGAGGAAGCGTCCGTACGTGGTCGTCTTTGCGATTCTCGCCGTCGTGACCCTCGCGGAACTGAACGTCTACAGCCTCGGAATCCCGCACCTCGAGACGATCACGATCCTCGTCGTGCTCGCGACGATCAAGGCGAGCCTCGTCGTGGCGTACTACATGCACTTGAGATACGAGCCCCGGTGGATCGCGCTCATCCCGCTCGGGGGACTCGCCTTGGTGGCCGTCCTCGTCGCCGCGCTCACGGCGACATCGGCGCATGCCTGACCGCAGCCGCGTTACGTGAAACGGCCGTCTGCATCGTTCGAATCTTGAATAACCGACCGCCGATTCCGCGGGTTTATCCGCCGAATGGCTCTCGCCTCGCGAAGGCTCATCCGGAGGCTGAATTTGGAGGAGATTCGCGGGCGGGTACAACAATTTCTGTCCCAGGGCTGGGGCCTTGCGACGGCCCCGCTCTACCGGAACGCGCTCTTCATCATGTCTTCGAGTGTCGTCGGCGCCGCGTCGGGGTTCGTTTTCTATTTCATCATCGCACGCTTCTACTCCGTCAGCGATCTCGGGTACGCGCAAGGGGTTTTCAACACCATCTCATTCCTTGCGACCCTCGCCCTGCTTGGCCTCGGTCCGGCTCTCGTGCGGTTCCTGCCGTCCGCTGAGAACAAGTCGGCGACGATCAACACCTGCTTGACCCTGACGGGACTCGTCGCCATCCCCCTCACCATCGTCCTGATGGCCGGCATCGAATTTTGGCTTCCTTCGCTTGACTTCATCCTGAGCAGCCCGGTCTACTGGGTCCTCATCCTCCTGACGACGCTCTCCCTCACCTTCGCTCCGATCCTGGATCAGTCCGGCCTCGCGATGCGCCGTGCCGATCTCATTCTCTGGCGGACCGTCCTCGCCTCGGTCCTCAAGATACCGATTGCGCTGGTCCTCGTCTTCTCCGCCGTGACCGGCGGCCGTCTCGATATCTTCGTTGCGATCTCCCTGCCGTTCGGCGTCGCCGTCGCATTCGAGGGCGGGATCCTCTTGCCGCGGGTGTTGCCCGAATATCGGCCCAAGCCCAGCCTCGACCTGTCCCACATCCGCCCGATGGTCCGGTTCAGCACCGCAAACTATCTTGCGGCCACGATCGGGGCCGCAGACACCCTCCTGCTGATCCCGCTCATCTTCGTCGTCCTGGGGAGGACGGTAGCTCCGATCCAGGCAGGATACTTTCAGATCGCGACGGTTGTCGCGGGACTCCTGGGCGTCATCCCCGCCGCCGCCTTTGCGTCGTTTTATGCGGAAGCATCTCAGAATGGCGCGACATCCGCGGACCGCCACGTTGCGGAACGACACGCGATTATCCTGACGCTCGCGATCCTGCTTCCCGCCATCGCCGTCCTGTGGTTCTTCGGCCGCTTCGTCCTTGGCCTGTTTGCAGGGACCAATTCGGCATACGTCGACGGATCGATTGGGCCACTTCGCATTCTCATCTTCGGCTCGATCACGGGGTTTTTGAACAGCCTTCTCAGCACTCGCGTCCTAATCCGGATGCAGACGAGACCGCTGATCGTCTCCGCCATCATCTCGAGCACGGTGACCCTTGGCCTCGGCTACGTCCTCCTGATCTGGGGCGGGATCACCGGGTTGGCGGCCGCAACGGTTGTGGGATCGCTGTCGCAGATCCCATATCTCTACCTCGTGGCGCGGAAGTCGTTTGGCTCGGAGGTGGACCGGCCCGTCGACGTGGTCTAGGCGTCCAGCGCCCGGACTTCGTCACCCGACGGCCAAGAGAAGTGGGCTCGACCGGATTCGAACCGGTGACCTTCGCTGTGTGAGAGCGATGTCATAACCGCTAGACCACGAGCCCGCGGGAGCGCGCAAAGGCCCGGACGGTATAAATCTCCATCGAAGAACGCTCGATTGTCCACGCCGGTGCGCAGAGCTTTTATTACCGCTGACCGGATTGGGCCGGTGGGAGGCGGTCTCGATGGCAAAGGAGGAAAAGTCCGAGATGACGACAATCGCGAAGAAGCAGCTAGAGGGCCGCGGCTATGTGGTCGCCCTCTCGACGACCCGGGAAGGTGAGAACCTGATTGGCAAAGTCCGCGTGACCGAGGCCGCGACGCACCGGACCGTCGCGAGCTTCGTCAGCGTCTGGAAGATCGACAACATGGAGCTCGTGTTCGGCATCGACGCCGGCGAGGGGATCGCGCGGGACTTCGTGAGCCAGGCGATGAACCTGTTCGACCTTTTCAAATACATCCTGCCGGGCGCGCAAGTGAAGGAAGAAGCGTGAGCGCACATCACGATTAAATAGTCTGGACTCCGTGGGACGAGCGCCCGATGGACGCCTCGAGTGTACTCCTGGCACTGGAAGAGCAGAAGAAGTGGCGGGAGCGCCGAAGACGGCTCCGCGACCGACTCCGACAACTCGAGCGAAGGCGGAACACCTTGCGCAAGGAACTCGAAGGAGTCCGCAAGAAGATCCTCGAATACAACCGCCTCCTGACGGACCTGCGGGATCGGATGCCCACGCCGGCCGTCCTCCTTCCGAGCACCCCGGGGCGGTGACGATGACTCGGGCGATGGAGGCAACCCGCAAGGAAGCCGAACGGTGGCGGCACCGCGAGAAGCGCCTCCGCGAGGCCCTCCGGAACGTCGACGAAGAACGCCGCCGCTTGGACGATGAGCTCTTGAAGGTTGAGCATCAGCTCACGTACTACGACTCCCTCACGCGGGACATGAAGCGCGAGCTCGGCCGGCCTGGGCTTTCGAGCCTCCTCTCCTCGCTGCGGCGGCCGTAGGAGCCATTCCGTGCGCGTCACGATCGACGGCGTCCCGCGGGAGATGCGAACCGTCTGGTTCGATGACGGAATCGTGAAGCTGATCGACCAACGCTACTTGCCGTTCGAGGTCCGCGTCTACGAGGCAAAGACCTACGAGGACGTGGCCGTCGCGATCGAAGACATGGTCGTGCGGGGGTCGCCGGCCATCGGGGCCACGGCCGCGTACGGGATGGCCCAGGCGGCCCATCAGGGACTCGACCTGAAGGCGGCGGCGGATCGACTCGGCAAGACGAGACCGACAGGACAGGACCTCTTCTTCGCGGTCGACTGGATGACGAGTGCGGCGTCCCGCGGAGAGGACCTCGTCGAGGTCGCCGAGCGATACGCGCAGCAGAACATCGAGCAGTGCCGAAAGATCGGCGAGAACGGAGCGGGGCTGATCCGCAACGGAGCTCGAATCCTGACCCACTGTAACGCCGGCGCCCTCGCGGCGGTGGATTACGGGACCGCGACGGCCCCGATGCGCGTGGCCCAGGAGAAGGGGCGACGTTTCTTCGTCTACGTGGATGAAACCCGGCCCCGCCTCCAGGGGGCCCGGCTGACCGCGTGGGAGCTCCTGCAGGCTGGGATCGAGCACGCGATCATCACGGACGGCGCCGCCGGCCACTTCTTGGGGCGCGGCGAGATCGACCTCGTCCTCGTCGGGGCGGACCGGATCGCGGCGAACGGGGACACCGCGAACAAGATCGGCACGTACGCGAAGGCCGTCGTCGCAAAGGAGAACGGCGTCCCGTTCTACGTCGCCGCGCCGACGAGCACGATCGACACCGGCCTGGCATCCGGGGCCAAGATCCCGATCGAAGAACGATCGCCGCAGGAGGTCCTCCATCTCGACGGTCAACCGATCGCGCCGAAGGAAAGCCCGGCCCGCAACCCATCCTTCGACGTCACGCCGGCCAAGTACATCACCGGGATCATCACGGAGCAGGGAATCCTGAAGCCGTCCCAACTCCGCCCCTCCCCACGCGTCGCTCCGAAGAAAAAAGCGCGCGCCAAGTCTCGGTAGGCGGATACGCTTTTACGGACCGACCCGTTTCGCCCCGCGCGATGCTCCTCTTGACGACGTGGTTCGGCTCGTTCTTGCTCGACGACGCGACCGTCGTGGAGAAGCGACTGTTCCCGATGGAACCGGCGGCCCTCGCGGACCGTCTCGCGCTCGTGGAAGACTGGAAAGTCCTGCCGGAGGAACGCGACCTGATGTCGCGCGCGGCGGAGGTCTTCGTGATCGAGACCCGTCTCGAGCGAGCGGGTGGCAACCGCACGACCGTGCGCCCGCCGTTCCTCAAACCCGAGGACTTCGGCTACGGCCGCGACCTCCTCCACGCCGCCATGGTCGAGCTGGCGAAACGACGGATGCGAAAGGCGATCGGACCGGAAGACCACCTCCGCCAGGCCGTCGGCGCCCTCGACGAGCTGCAGGAAGAAGAGAATGTCCTCGTCGAACGGCTGCGAGAGTGGTACGGGCTCCACTTCCCGGAGCTCGCCCCAATGGTCGATACCGGGACGTACGTCGAGCTCGTGGCGATGCACGGGCGACGAGAACAGATGCCAATCGATCATCGCGAGAGCGTCGGAGCGGAACTCGCGGAGCGGGAGGAAGCTGAACTCAAGGCGCTCGCCGGCCTCGCGAAGCTCGTCGGAGATCAGCGGAAAGCGATCGAATCGTACGCGGAGCGATCGGCCCGCGAACTCGCACCGAATGTCTCCACCATCGCGGGTCCAATCCTCGCGGCCCGGCTCGTCTCCCTCGCGGGTGGCGTCGAGGACCTCGCGCGGGCGCCCGCCGGGACGGTCCAACTCCTCGGTGCCGAGCGGGCGTTGTTTCGCCATCTGCGGACCGGGTCCAGGCCGCCGAAACATGGAGTTCTCTTTCAACATCCCTGGGTCCACGGCGCGCCACCGTGGCAGCGAGGCGCGATCGCGCGCGCGTTCGCCGCAAAGATCTCTCTCGCGGCCCGAGCCGACGCGTATACGAAGCGCACGATCGGGCCCGAACTCCTGAAGGACCTCGAACGCACGATCGAAGAAATTCATCGCCGCAAAGCGGACAAACCGACACGGACAAACCGCGACACGACGCCGAAAAAACGTCGCGACCGAAAACGAACGCGACGCTGAGGAAACGTTTTTAGGGACCGGCCACATCGCTGCGCGAATCCGATGTCATGGGAGCAAGCGGAGATCCGGGAGCTGAAGGTGAATCGGTACATCGTTATCGACGATGAACCGTGCCGGATCATCTCGATCCAGACGTCGAAGCCCGGGAAACACGGCGAAGCGAAGGCGAGGCTCGAGGCGGTGGGACTGTTCGACGGCCAGAAGCGGTCGATCGTCCATCCCGTGACGCACAAGGTCCGGGTCCCGATCATCGACAAGCGAAAGGCCCAGGTTCTGTCGACCCACGCGAACGTCGCGCAGCTGATGGACCTCGCGACATACGAGACGTTCGAGCTCCCCGTGACGGAGGAGTATCAGGGCAAGCTGGCCTCCGGTCAAGAGATCATGTACATGGAAGCGCTCGGCCGCCGCAAGCTCACGTCCAATTGAGCGGGCTCGTCCTCAAATAAGCGCGTGCGATTTCGGTTCGCCCATGGCCGCGCCCCGCTTCGCGGACGCCGTCGCGAAGTATGACGAGGCGCGGATGGTCTTGTTCGGAGTGCCGTACGACCGCACGTGCTCGTTCCGCGGCGGCTCCCGTTTCGCGCCTCGAGCGATTCGCGAGGCCTCGTACAATTTCGAGACCTACATGATGGACCACCAACGCGACCTCCGAGACATTCCCGTGGCCGATCTGGGCGACCTGCCGACCTTCGGGGCGTCGACGGAGATGGTGGACGGCGTGACGAAGATGGCGGCGGATGTCGTCGGCGCCGGGAAGATTCCAATCGTCATCGGCGGGGAGCACAGCCTCGCGCCGGCCGTCGTGCGGGCGTTCCCGAAAGATGTCGGCGTGATCGGGATCGATGCGCACCTCGACTTCCGCGACTCGTACCTCTCGGACAAGTGGTCCCATGCCTGTTCGGCGCGGCGAATCGCGGACCACGTCGGGGTGGAGCATGTCGTCTACATCGGGGTGCGGTCCTACAGCCGCGAGGAGAGGGAGGATCTCGAGCGCCTCGGTTTGACCTACGTCAGCGTCTTCGACGTCCACGAGCGAGGGATCGGCGCATCGGTCGAGCGCGCGGTGAAGGCCATCAACCGCGACAAGGTGTACCTTACGATCGACATCGACGGCGTGGATCCCGCGTTCGCGCCGGCCGTCGGAAATCCGGAGCCGTTCGGGCTCGCGCCCCTCCAGGTCAAGAAAGTCATCGGCATGCTCGCCCCAGACCTCGTCGGCATGGACTTGAACGAAGTAAGCCCGGCGTGGGATTTCGGGCAGACGTCGCTGCTCGGGGCCCGCCTCATCCGCGAGGCGATCGTCGCCATCGGGGAGGCTCGTGGCCATGTCGGATGATGTGCACGCCCCCGACGGCCTTGGAAATCTATCGGCTCGCTACGCGGTGCGTGCGAACCCGATGGAACGAAAAGGGCGCGACGAGCTCTGGCCACCCGCGGAACCGCGGGCTTCCCCGATTTCCTCCCCCCCTGTCTATCGGGGAACCCGAGCCCCGCGAATCCCGGCCGCGCGTGCCCACCCGAAGGCGACCCAGGAAGAGCGGATCCGGAGCTCGTCCAACCCGTGGCACGGGATATCACGGTAGCGGCATGAAGTTTGCGACGGACCCTCGGCTTGCACGAACGTTTATGTGCACTCCACACCTAGGCGCCTTTCCTGGTGTCCATGGGCGACGGATGGCATGGGCCGCTGAACAAAGTCGACGCGTTCCGCTACGAAATCCCGCGGTCCTACAAGCCCGCCATGCGCACGAACGGCGTGGTGTTCATCGACGAAACGATGGTGCCACAGCTCCGGCAGGATCAGGCGCCCGAGCAGGTGGCGAACGTCGCCACGATGCCGGGCATCCTCGGGGAGGCGATGGCGATGCCGGATATCCATTGGGGTTACGGCTTCCCGATCGGCGGCGTCGCGGCCTTCGACTACAACAGCGGCGTGATCTCCCCGGGCGGAATCGGGTACGACATCAATTGCGGGGTTCGCCTCATCCGGACGAGCCTCCGCGAGCCCGAAGTCCGGCCAAACCTGCGCGCCTTGACCGACGCGTGCTTCGAGAATGTGCCCAGCGGAGTGGGCGAAGGCGGCATCACGAAGGTGACGCGGCAGGACTTGGCGAAGCTCGCGACCGAGGGCGTCGGGTGGTCGGTCGATCACGGATATGCGTGGTCCAACGACCCCGATCGGATCGAGGCGCGTGGCCGACTCGAAGACGCGGAATTCTCGAAGGTCGGCGAGCGGGCGATCGCGCGCGGGAAGGACCAGGTCGGCAGCCTCGGCGCCGGAAACCACTTCGTCGAAATCCAGAGGGTCGATCGGGTGTACGACGAGGGGGCGGCGAAAGCTCTCGGGATCGGGGAGCTCGGTCAGGTGTGCGTCATGGTGCACACCGGATCCCGCGGGTTCGGCCACCAAATCGCGTCGGACCACATCGAGGCGTGCGAACGGGTCGTGAAGCGAGAGAAAATCGAGCTGCCCGACCTCCAGTTGGCCTGCGCGCCGATCGACTCGAGAGAAGGGCGGGACTACTGGCGGGCGATGTGCTGCGGAGCGAATTTCGCGTGGAATAACCGCCAGCTCATCACCTACGGGGTCCGGAATGCGTTCTCCAAAGTCCTCGGCCAATCGGCGGAAGCACTCGGCATGGACATCGTCTACGACGTGTGTCACAACATCGGCAAGGTGGAGGAGCACGTCATTGACGGGGCCCGGGCCAAGGTCGTTGTCCACCGGAAAGGGGCGACCCGGGCGTTCCCCGCGGGGCATCCGGAGACTCCCGCCGAGTACCGGGCCGTTGGCCAACCCGTCCTCATCCCGGGGGACATGGGCACGTGCTCGTTCGTCCTCGTCGGCCTGCCGACCGCGATGGAGCGCTCGTTCGGGTCCAGCTGCCACGGGGCCGGGCGCCAAATGTCGCGCAAGGCCGCGAGCCGCAAGTACGACGCGAACGAAGTCGTCAAATCACTGGAAAAGCGCGGAATCTACCTTCGTGCGGCCTCACGCGCGGGAATCGTCGAGGAGGCCCCGGGCGCGTACAAGAACGTGGAGGACGTCGTCCGGGTCGCCGAAGGAGCGGGACTGACGAAAATCGTTGCCCGGTTGGTCCCGCTCGGGGTCGTCAAGGGATGATCCTCACCCTCCAGCCAGTCGGGCGAGTCGACGCGGCCATCCTGCGACGAGTTAGGTTCGAGCTCGCGTCGTTCGGAGAGGTGCGGATCGCGAGCGCGAAGCCGTTGCCGAGACGAACCTTCGGTCACGACCCGAAACGGTACCGGGCAGCGACCTTCGATCGGGTCTGCAAATCCACCGATGGCGATCGGGTCATCGCAATCACGAACGTCGAGCTGTGCGACCCAGAGCTCGGACTGACGCTCGTCTTCGGACACGCGGACATTCAAGGTCGATGGGCGGTCGTCTCTCTGTCCCAGTTTGGGGGCGATGGACAAGCGAAGCTCATCGAGCGGGCCGTGAAGACCGCGGTCCACGAACTCGGACACACATTGGGCGTTGGCCACCACGACGCAAATCCCGAATGCGTGATGTTCTTCTCCGAGAACCTGGCCGACACGGATCGAAAGGGTCGCGATTTCTGCCCCGAGTGCTCGGAGTTGGCGAAGCCTACTTTGTCGCGCCTACAAACGTGAACTGGGCCGTGATCTCGAAACCGTCTCGATAGCGCCGCGGCATCTCGGCCTCCAGGAATCGCAGGCCCCGTTCATACTCGCCGGGAGGCAGGAGATCGAAGGTCGACAGGTATCGATGCCGCACCCGGTCAAGCTGTTCCTCGGTCGTGAGCCGCCGAGCGTACGCTCGCTCGCGGACGACGGCGTCGTGGAAGCCCGCCGCCTCGAACGCGTCCAGGACCGCCGGAATGGACGGGAACCGTTCCCGGTCAATTGCCAGGAGGCTCGGGAAGGCCTCTTCCAGGATCCCGAGTCGGCGCGTGGCCATGTCGGAGGTCGCGACGACGACCCGATGCGCAACCCGAGCAATCTCGCGCAGGGCCGCCGCATAGTCCCCGAGATGATGGAGCACCATGACGATCATCGCGAGATCAAACGTATCGGCGCGAAACGGGAGGCGGCGACCATCGCCCCGCACGCATTCGAACGAGCCCTTGGTACGGGCGATCTTTAGCATGGCCGTCTCCGAATCGAGGGCGACGACCGGATTGGTCTCACAGAGGAGCTTCGCGAAACGGCCGGTCCCCGCTCCGATGTCGAGGACGCGCTCCCGATTCCGCAGGCCGCCTACCTCGATAAGCCCGCGAAGCCAGAACTCGCGGTCCGTCGTCTCGTCGGCACGAACTCGGTCGTAGTCCGCGGCGCGTCGCGAATAGTCCACCGCCACACAAGTTGCAAGAGGGAAGCGACTAATGAGGATGCCGAGGTCGAGCGATGACCATCGCGGAATTCAGTATCACTCCGATCGGGAGGGGCGTGAGCGTCGGAGAACATGTCGCGCGGGCCGTGGACATCGTGGACCGCAGCGGTCTCCCGTACCGCGTGAATCCGATGGGGACCGTCATCGAGGGATCGTTCGACGAGGTTCTCGCCCTCATCACGCGCTGCCACAAGGCCGTGATGAAAAACTGCCAACGGGTCTCGACGATCATCAAGATCGACGACCGCAAGGGTGTGACCGGCCAGCTCGACGCGAAAGTCGCGGCCGTCGAGCGACGCCTGGGCCGGAAGCTTAGGTCCTAGCGGTCGGACTCCACATGGAGAGCGCGACCGCCGCGAAGGTCGCCGTGACGGCGCCAAATGCAAAGGTGGCCGACGGCGCCACCGCGACCCAGAGGAAGCCCGCGACCAAGCCCGAGGCGAGCTTCACGACGCCGACGCTCGTGTGGTACGCACCGAGGACGGTCGCCTTGATGTCGGGCGGAGCGAAGTCCGCGACGAGAGCGCGTTGCGTCCCCTCGGCCATGCCGTATTCCAGGCCGTAGAGGATGAAGGCGATCACAAGGACAAAGAGCGCATTCGAGAAGACGAGGAGCGTCGCCATGCCGATGAATGCGAGATACCCGATGAGCACGACCGGTTTTCGCCCGACTCGATCGGAGAGGATCCCCGCGGGGAACGCGTGGGCCGCATAGACGATGTTGTACAGGACGTAGAGCAGAATCACGACCGTCGTGCCGTTCGTCTGGCCGGCGCGGAGGAGGAGGAACGCATACGAGAAGTCCGCGAAGGAGAACAGACTCGCGATCGCGATGAAGGTGAGGAGCGGCGGCGGGATGCCGCGGAAGGTAACCCGGAGCGGCCGCGGGGGCACCGGTGCCCGCTGCGGCTCGCGGACGAGGAGGACGATGAGGACGGAGAGGATCGCAGGGATCGCCGCAAGGAGCAGGACGAGGCGGTATTGCTCGGCGATGCTCGAGGACGTCGCGACGGTCGCGAGCAAGACCAGCGTGACAATGGGGCCTAGGATGGCGCCGGTCGTGTCCATGCTGCGGTGGAACCCGAACGCTTTCCCGCGCGTTTCGGCGGGAGTCGACTCGATCAAGAGGGCATCGCGCGGGGCGTCCCGCACGCCCTTGCCCGTGCGCTCGATCACGCGCAGTCCGATGAACTGAGGCCAACTCTGGGCGAAGGGGAAGAGGACCTTCATCACCGTGGAAAGCGCGTAGCCTGCGCCGACGAAACGCTTCCGTCGCCCCGCCGCGTCGGAGAACCGTCCGGAAAAGATCTTCATGAACGAGACCACGCTGTCCGAGAACCCTTCCTCCAGGCCGACGATCAACGCGTTCGCCCCGAGGACCTGAATCAGGAAGAAAGGGAGAATCGGCAGGATCATTTCGCTACTGATGTCGGTGAAGAGAGACACGACACCGAGGATGACCACGTTTGCGGTGAGACCGTATGCGAGCGTTCGCCGGGTGGAGGCCATGGAATCACGGCGGCGGATGGAAGAAGAACGCCACCCCGATCATGGCGTAGACCATCACGAGCAGCGCGCCCTCATACCAGTTGCTTCGACCGTCGGAGACGACGGCCGCGACGACGGCCGTCGCCAACGCCAACGACGCGAGTTCGAAGATCTCAAAGTCGAGGGTCATGACCTTCGCTGTCAGCAGGGACACGAACACAAGGATCGGCGCGACGAACAACGCAACTTGCGTGGTCGATGTCGTCGCAACCGCGACGCTTAGTTCCATCTTGTTCCTCCAGGCCATGAGCACCGCACTCCCGTGTTCCGCGGCGTTCCCGACGATGGCCACGATGATCACGCCGACGAAGCGCTCGGTCCAGCCCAGGATCTGCCGAGCGGTCTCGAGGGACCCGACCAGGATCTCACTCTCGATCGCAACGAAGGCCGTCGACACGATGAGGACGCTCAGTGCGAATCGTTTCTCCCAGCGCGGCTTCTCGGAGACTTCGGTGACCGGATTGAAGATGTCCCGGTGGGTGCGTAAAGAAAAGAAGAGGCCGAACACATAGGCGAGGAGCAGGATCCCCGCGATGCCCAGGCTCATCTCCTCGAGGACCACACCGGACGTGATGTCCGTCGAGCGCACGTACAGGGCGGGCATCACGAGGCCGATGACCGCGACGACGAGCATCGTGATTTGGATCCCGGACGCCTCGCGGGAGAAGTGTTGCGTCTTGTACTTCGCGCCGCCGGCGAGCATGCTCAACCCGAGGACCAAGAGGAGGTTCCCCACGATCGAGCCGGTGAGCGACGCCTTGACGACTTCGGTCAGGCCGCGAGACAGGGCGAAAATCGCGATGATGAGTTCCGTCGCGTTCCCGAACGTTGCGTTCAGCAGACCGCCGACTCCGGGACCCGCGTGTTTTCCGAGTTCCTCGGTGGCGAGGCCCAGGAACCACGCGAGCGGGATGATCGCGAGACCCGCGACCGCGAAGACGATGACGCCGGGCCCGAGGAGCAGGTCGAGGATCCAACTCAGGGGGACGAAGAGCCCCAGCAGGAGGGCCCAGGTGTACGCCCGCAACGGCGCGAGGTCCATCGCGCCCCGAAATGTCCGGCTGGTCTTAACTCCGCGGGCAACGTTTAACTAGCGTCGACCGAATGCGCGCTCGATGATTTCTCCCGCTGAGATGCGCGTCCTCGATCGGAACGCCCAGTACTTCGGCGTCTCGATCGTGGAGCTCATGGAGAACGCCGGGAAAGCCGCGGCCGATGTCGCGCGGTCCGAGTTCGGTGCGGCGGGAAAGAATGTCCTCGTCCTCTGTGGCACCGGAAACAACGGCGGGGATGGCCTCGTGGCCGCCCGTCACCTGGCGAAGGACGAGCGGGTTACGGTCCTCCTCGCGCGATCGCCCGATCAGTTCGCGTCCCCGGAGGCGGCGACGAACTTCGAACGACTGAGGGACGTGCAAGTCCTGGCGGGCCTCGACCGAAGCGAGGAGGCCATCGCGGCGGCAGACCTGTTGATCGACGCACTCCTCGGGATCGGTGCGGAAGGCTCGCTTCGCGAGCCGTACGCGTCGCTGATCCGCCAGATGAACGCCTCCGGCAAGCCAATCTTGAGCGTAGACGTCCCGAGCGGGTTCGGGACGGACCAGTCCGTCCGACCGACGGTCACGGTCACGCTCCACGACGTGAAGGAGGGGATGAGCCCCGAGAACTCCGGACGAATCCGCGTCGCGGACATCGGCATCCCCGCGAAAATCGCCGCGATGATCGGGCCCGGCGAATTCACGCTCTACCCGGTCCCGAGGGCGACGAGCCACAAGGGTCAGAACGGTCGCGTCCTCGTGATTGCCGGCGGGCCGTACACCGGGGCGCCGGCGCTGGTCGGATACGGCGCCCTCGGAGTCGGCGCAGATCTCATCCATGTCGCGACGCCGGCCCTCGCGGCCTCCGTCGTCGCATCGTACTCCCCGATGTTCATCGTGCATCCCCTCGTCGGACATCGGCTCCTGCGGGAGGACACACGGCAGATCGTCGACTTGGCCTCGCGCGCGGACGCGATCGCGATCGGCCCCGGACTGGGCGACGCCGAAGGGACCTTGGACGCCGTGACGGAAATCGTCCGCAGCGTCGCGCTGCCGCTGGTTGTGGATGCAGACGCGGTCCGAGCGGTCGCCTCGGATCCGAAGTGCCTCGTCGGAAAACGCGCGGTCATCACCCCCCATTCCCGAGAGTTCCAGACCTTGACGGGGAAGGTGCTCCCAGACGCTCCCGAAGAACGCGCCGAGATCCTCCGGGAAGCGGCGAAGGCGTTCGGCGCCACGATCCTCCTCAAAGGCCATGTGGACATCGTGACGGATGGGACGCGGGTGAAGTTCAACTACACCGGGAATCCCGGGATGACGGTCGGCGGGACGGGCGACGTCCTGTGTGGGGTTGTGACCGGCCTCATGTCGAAAGGCATGTCGCCGTTCGATGCGGCCCGGCTGGGCGCCTTCACGAACGGGTATGCCGGGGACCTCGCCTTCAAGGTCAAGAGTTACGGATTGACCTCCGTCGACGTCGCCGAGAACCTCGGCAGGGTCCTCGCGGAATTTCTCTGAGCCGCGGCGAATCGCGGACCCGGCACAACCATTAAGCCGACTCGCCCTTGAAGCGACCGTGGACCTCGAACCTGTTCCCGATGAGCCCGCCCTCCTGGCGGACGACATCCTCGTCGTCGCGGACCTGCACATCGGGATCGAAGAGGAGTTGCAGGAGAAAGGAATCCGCGTCCCCAGCCGCGCGGAGGTCATGGGGCGAAAGCTAATCGAGATCGCCGACCGCCGAGGGGCGACGCGACTCGTCATCCTGGGCGACGTGAAGCACCTCGTGCCGAAGATGGCTTCCCGCGAGAGACGCGATGTCTACGTGTTCTTCCGTGACCTGGCGCCGACGTTCCGCGAGGTGTATATTGCCCAGGGCAACCACGACGGCATGCTGAAGAACATCGTGCCCCGCAGCGTGCGCTTCAAGCCCGCGTACGGCTTCCGCATCGAGGACGTCGGGTTCTGCCATGGTCACGCCTGGCCGTACAAGAAGGTCATGGAGGGAACCGTCCTCGTCATGGGACACAACCATCCCGCCGCGGCGTTTCGCGACGCGATGGGGTCTCGACAGATTGTCCCGTGCTGGATGCGCGTGCCGTTCCTACGAAAGCACAAACGATACCCTCGGTTGCCGAAGGAGGCCATCGTCGTGCCCTCCTTCAACGACCTCTGCGGTGGCATGCCCGTGAACGATGTCCGGGCGCGGTTCATCGGGCCCCTCTTCGACGAGGACCTCGTTCGGGTCGAAGACGCGTCCGTGCACCTCCTCGATGGGACGAACCTCGGACGATTGCGGGACATCAAAGTCGACCTGGGCTTTCGGCCGGAGGACTATCGGCAGTGAGGTGGGAGGCGAGATGCGGTGGAAATGGCGCCTGGGTTTCCTTCTAATCGCGGCGCTCGAGATTCCCTTCTTGCTATGGATTTCGACCGCGATGGCAGCGCCACCAGAAATCCTCCTCTACGCGGGCGGCATCCTCGGTCTGGTCCTGATGGCGATGCTCCTCGTCCGGCCTCTCTTGTTCATGCTTCTGATCGTATGGCTCGGAGGCCTCATGGGCTCCGCATGGTACCTCGTCCGATTTCTGCCGCCGACCGCGGCGCTCGGACTGGGAGCGACTCTGTCCACGATCGTCTCGGCGGTAGGTGCGCCACTCGGGTTTCGCACACTCAAGTTCGTCCTAAGACAGCGGCTGTGGATCAGGCACTGACGGGAGACCGATGGGGGGATATCCTAGGTTTGTCGGCGGTTGGAGGTCACGCGAAACGGTACCTCGACGTGAAGGGAGGGCTCCTCGCCATAGGAAGGTCTGAGGCACGGGCTCTCGCGATTCCATGGGGGACGGACACGCGATGGAAGCGGAGAGTCCGCTCGGGCCTCCCACTCACGAACCGGCACGGCGGACGGGCCCTCGACCGATTCCGGTCCGCTGTCCTCTTAGGCAAGGCCGATTAGGGTGGTATCGGCTGGAAGGCAATTGGTACTATCCCGGGAAACCGATGGGCCCGGCCGGAATTGAACCGACGACCTCGACTTTGTAAGAGTCGCATCATAACCACTAGACCACGGGCCCGCGGGCGCGAAGGGCCGCAGCCGTCATTAAGGCTTCCCGGATCGCTCAGTCCACGTCCTTCGCAGCTGCCTGCGCGAATCGCGAAATCGCCGAATCGAGATCGGAGACCACGCGCTCGGGCGGGACGACGAGCACCACCATCGCGCGGCGCCCGATTTCCTGAATGACGACGGTCACATCGTTGGACTCCAGGAGGACGCGGTGGGGCGCGGCATGACCCAGCTCCGTGGCGGCCGTCATGCCCGCCCCGAGGATCGCCGCGCACATGATCGAGAATGTCTCCTGGGAAACATTCCGGGGAAGATCGGCGGCGACGATGCCACCATCTCGATTGACCACCGCGATGGCCTCCGCCTTCGTCACGTCGCGGAGGG
>VBMA01000015.1 GCA_005878985.1 Methanobacteriota archaeon | reverse complement strand
TCGGGCTCACAGTACCAGATCTCGGACGGCACGACCCTTCTGGCAACCGGCAAACTCCAGTAGGGCCGTCCAACCTTCTTCCCTTTTCCTTTCCATTTTCATCCCGCCTCGTCTGAACTACCGAGCGGCCTTCCGGCTTCCTGGCGTCGACGGTCCCTCATGTGAAACATTCTCAACTTCAAATATTAACCACGACACGTTTAATAGTGGTCAGCCCCCCCTGCCGAAATAGCGGCGCAAGCCGCAGGAGGACAGAACCATGAAGAGCATCATCCGCAAGGATGAGGCAGCCGTGTCGCCCGTGATTGCGACCATCCTGATGGTCGCCATTACGGTCGTGCTGGCCGCGGTGCTATACGTGATGGTATCCGGCCTGATCACGGGACCCGGTGGCACCCCGCAGGCGATGGGTGTGAGCGTACAGCCATCGTCCGACGGGTCGAACTGGATTGTGCTCGTCTTGAGCACGCCGACGGGTAAGCTATACACGTCGACGACGCTCGCGATTTTCCACGGAGACGGCACCTCGAACATGACGGCCACCGCGTTCGCATCGCTTGGCGCGGCCAACGGATGCAGCCTGTCGAAAGTCTCGACGACCGCAACCGCCATCCAAGTCGGAGACCGCGTGCTGTGTAAGACGACCTGGTACGTGAACGGCTCGCAGTACCAAATCTCCGACGGAACGACCCTTCTGGCAACCGGAAAGTTCCACTAGGGCCGTCCAACCTTCTTCCCTTTTCCTTTCATCCTTCCTTTCATCTTCTCAGGGCTCGTCCGCCGAAGCCGCCGGGACGGCATTTCACCAGCGTACAATAACCCGTTAATATCCCCGCTCCTTGGAAGGCACGTCGGACCCGGCACCTTTGCCGGTTACGATGTTGCGCTGGTGCCGCCAACCCTCTCCCTCCAAGGCGACACTGGCGCTTTTCCTGTTTGCCTCCGACAATATCGTCCGGTCGGGGCGGTCACCACGTCCACTTGAACTCTTCAATCGGCAGCGCGAGCGAGGTCGTCGCGTCCGTCACGCGGCTGAACTGGACCATGAAGTCCGCGGCCGTCGCGGCGTCGACCGCTTCGAAGATCACAATGGCGTCGGGCTTGCCGAGCAGTCCGAGGAACTCGTGGACCATGACGTTATTCGGGATCTTCGGGTGCTTGAACAGGCGGGTGGCATCCTCCCATTGCCCGGGGAGGACCCTGAGCTGCGTCACGAAGAGCATGGCGTCACGGAAGCCGCATCAGGGGCCGACGGTATATAACGGTGCGGTGCCGGTTACCGACCACCGGCGTCGCTCGCCTCGATCGGATGGGTGCGGACATGGATCAGATGGGACTGGGCCACCGTGGTCCCGAGGATCTTGTCGGACCACCGCTGCCGCGGATCCCCATCGACGACAAGGCCCGCCAATGTATCGAGGAGCGGGAATGCGAACCAGAAGAGCTTCGGGAAGTTCCGCACCGCGGCCTTGGACAAGCTCATCGGGCCGCCCAACGATCGGACCTCGAGGCCGACGATGAACTTGCCGACCGTCGTGCGGGTGACCGCTTCGGAGAACGTCGAGTACGCAAACAGCACCATGCCTCCTGCGACCCCGTACACCCAGGCGGCCCGGACGTTCTCGAGGTAGAGGAACGACCAGAGCGGCGCGAAGACGGTGATGAGGTCGAGGAAGAACGCGACGACTCGCTTGAGCCAATGGACCTGGAACGTGCGGTTATGCCCGAGCAGGTCGAAACCGCTCACCATGAGCGCATCCCGGAATCCAATTGGGCGTCTCGCTAATTAAAACATCGGCGCGCCCGTTGCCGGGTTGACAAATCGAGGCCACTCAGCTCGCCCATCATTCATCACGGATCAGCGTAGGTTCGATCATCACGGTGGCAGGCAAGCAAGGCCGGCGTACGAAATAGGCTTTGTGCCGAAGGGTCGCGCGACCGCCTCCTTCGACACCTATATGGTGCACGCGCCGCTTCCGCGCCATCCGTGGAGTCTGGGACCCCGGCGCAGGAGCGAATCGACCGCGTCCTCCGCGATCTCGTCCAGCCAACGGACTACGTCAAATGGGAATACTTCTCGCGGCAGCGCCTCCTGGCGAGGGGCATCGTGGGCTCCCGTCAGGCGCAGCGGACGCGCGTCCTCGACATCGGTTGCGGCCATGGGGCGCTATCCCTCACGTTGGCCGAGAGCGCCGGCCTGGACGTCGTGGCGATGGATGTCCTCGAGTCGCGCGTCCGGTCGGTGGCGGCGAGGAAAGCGACGCGGGCTCCGGAGGCCGTGGCCCGGGTCCGGATTATCCGTGCCGACGCCGAATCCTTGCCGTTTCGGAGCGAGTCGTTCGATGCGGTCGTGGCGACCGAGGTGCTCGAGCATCTGGACGAACCCGGGCGGATGTTGGCCGAGGCCCATCGCGTCCTGCGACCCGCAGGACGATTCTTCATGACGACGCCAAACTCCGATGCTCTGCCCTATCGGATCTTGCGGTTTCTCCCCGACTCCACGGTGTCGCGCCTCGCGGCGTCGTTGACTCAAGAGACGTTGCACCCGGAACTCCTCCACGACCACCCGGCGGCCGCCGGGACTTCCGGCCATCCCGATCGGCACCGCCGCGAGGGCTTCACGTTGCGAGAACTGGGGCGCCTCGGTTTGCAGGCCGGCCTGCGGATGTCCGTGGCCTACACCTACCGAATCCCGATTCCCGATCGCGTGATGCAAGTCACCCCGCAGGCCTTGTCGCGCTCCGTTGCAACCCTCGGGACCCGTCCGCTTCCGCTCGGACTCCAGCTCTACGCTGAGTTCATGAAAGACTAGGGGGGCCCCAATTGGGAACCATTCGCCTCGTCGCCTATCACGCCGGACAGTGCGACCCGAAGAAGTGCACGTCCCGTCGGCTCGAACGATTGGGCCTCATGACCTTCGTCCCCCGTCCGTCGGCCTTGCCTCGGGGCGCCGTCCTCCTGACGCCCGAGGCGGAACGAGCGCTGTCGCCTGCGGACGAAGTCCGCGCGGAACGCCGCGGCCTCGCAATTGTCGACATCTCTTGGAAACGCGGAAAGTTCCCTCCGGTTCCCCAGGCGACGGCCCGCGCGTTGCCGTATCTCCTGGCGGCGAATCCCGTGAACTATGGAAAGCCGTTCGTCCTGTCCTCCGTTGAAGCGCTGGCCGCGGCCCTCGTCATCTTCGGCCGCGCCGAGGAGGCCCGGACGATCCTCGCGAAGTTCACATGGGGCGGACAGTTCCTCGCGCTGAATCGGGAACCCCTCGACGCGTATGCGAACGCGAAGGATAGCGTCTCCGTGGTCCGCGCTCAGGACGACTTCATCTGAAGCGATTTGGACATCCGGTGCCGGGACGTGCGCTGCCGCATCATCAGGGCCGCCCAGCCAATCCCGGATCCGACGCCCGCAGCCATCAGGACCCATCGATGCACGAAGGTCCAAGACGGCTCTGTGCCGAAGTAGAGGATCACACTGTCCGCTGCGACGAAAACGGCCGTGATCACGGTGGCCCGTAGGAGCAGTCTCGACCCGTTCACGCGTTGTCCCCCAACCTGCCTTCGATATCCCTTTTTCGCATCTGCGGTTCGGTCGTGCGATGACCGTCAGGCTCCACGAGGACCTCGCGTATAAGTCTGTTAGGGTTACAAATGGGCACGGGCCATTGCGCGAGGCACCGACAGACGCTCTCGCCGAAAACGGCCCCCCGGTTTTGCGGCGCCCCAAGGCGAATCGGGGCTCCTCGGGGTCATTTGAAATCCGGCGGCAACAGGTCGGGGATCCCGTCCTTGATCTCGTAGCGGTGGTTGCAGTGCTTGCAGAAGAGCGAGCCTTCCAAGACTTCGTCCTTCTCGACGTCCACGCGGAGCTCCAGGTCCCCCTTACACACGGGACAGCACAGGATCTCCATGAGGTCTCGCTTCATCGACCGCCGGAAGGTCGGCGTCCGACTTAAGCCCATCGCGCGCGAGCCTTCGGGCTCCGTTCCAAAAGACTCTTGGCGGGGACCTGCATCGGGAGGCCCGCGCCCTCCCGTGGATTCCCGACAATCCCTATATAGGCGGTCCATCATGGGCGCAATCTCCCGGAGGTTTGTCGAGTCTTGGACGATGGGAAAGGCTGGCTCCGCACCCACTGGCGGACCGCCGCGGTCCTCGTGTTGATCTTCGGCGTCGCGCTCTTCCTGCGGGTCTACTTCGTCGCCGGCACCGTCTTCAGCCAACCGAATGTCAACTGCGACACGATCTACTCGCCGGCGTATTCCGGCGGATCCGACTCGTACTATTGGGACCGCGCGTTATGCTATTCCTTCCAGACCGGCAAGGACCTCGGCACCGATCCGATGCTGAGTTATCCGTTCAGCCTGCCGAATCCGCGGCCGCCCCTGTTCCCGTGGTTCTCGCTTCTCGTCGGGCGGCTCTTCGCGCCGTTCTTCCACGACGGGTGGAACGCGGTCATGCTGACGTTCCTCCTGAGCACGGGCTTCTTCGGGGCGCTGACCGTCTTCCCGACGTACGCCCTGGGGAAAGAGGCGTTCGGTCGGAGGGCCGGGCTCGTCGGCGCCCTGCTGCTCGCGATCAGCGTCGGTCATCTCCAGCGGAGCGCCTCGACGGACGCAGACCACGACGCGTTCACGCTGTTCTTCGTGGTCTCGACGTTCTACTTCTTCCTCCGCGCGCTGAAGACGATGAACCGCAAGCGCTGGGTCGAGGGATGGTTCCACCGCGCCGCGATCACCTCCGGCCTGCGAACGTTCTTCCGGGAAAACCGCCAGAGCGTCTTGTACGCGCTCCTCGCCGGATTGTGCGTCAGCGTCATCGCCCTCGCCTGGCAAGGCTGGGCCTACGTCAGCGTGATCCTGATCGTCTGGTTCGCGGCCGAGTTGTTCCTCGCCCGCTTCCGCAACGACGACACAATGGGAACGTGGATCCTCTTCACGATCACCCTCGCGACCCCGCTCGCCCTCGCATTCCAGTGGTACATCGTCCGCGCGCAGATCCGCGTGTGGTTCGACGTCCCCGCATACCTGTTCTTCGCGGCGTTCGTCCTCGGCCTCGCCTTCACGGTCACCCGGGACTACCCATGGACGCTCGTGATCCCGAGCACGCTGATTGCCGGGGCCGTCGGCCTCGGTGTGGGCGTCCTGGTGAACCCGACCTTGGCGAGCGCGTTCTTCACGGGCGCCGGGTACTTCGTCCAGACGAAGGTCGTCACGACGATCGCAGAGGACCAGTCGCCCGGCATGTCGCAGATGATCCTCTCCTTCGGGTTGTTCACGTTCGGCATGAGCCTCCTCGCGGTCGCGTACATGCTGTGGCAGATCCCGCGCCGCCGGGAACCCGCATACAGCCTCGTCGTGATCTGGGCCTTCGCCGCGATCTTCATGGCCATCACGGCCGCACGGTTCATCTTCAACGCCTCGCCGGCGTTCGCGATCAGCGCCGCGTACGCGATCGACCAGGTCCTCGTCCGAGCGGACTTCGCGACGATGCGCCGCACGTACCGGTCGCTGGCGCCCGGGAGCTGGCGGAACGCAGTGCGGAAATCCGTGAAGCCGCGTCACATCCTCGCGGTCGTCGGGATCGTGTTCCTCGTGCTCCTCCCGAACGTATGGTGGGCGGTCGACGCGTCGATCCCGTTCGACCTCAAGTCCCAGTACGATGCGCAGGTCGCGAATCTCCTGCCGTCCTTCTTGCGGCCCGGCTACAATCCGAGCAGCGGCGCGCCGTTCTACTTCGGAGCGTTCGGCTACAGCGTCCCCAAGGCGACGGACTACTATCCGGCTGCGTGGCAATGGTTCGCGACGCAGGATACGAACACGCCGCCGGAACTCCGACCCGCCTACCTGTCGTGGTGGGACTACGGCTTCGAGGCGGTCGACCGCGGGGCCCATCCGACGGTCGCGGACAACTTCCAGGACGGCGTCGCGATCGCGGGGCAGTTCATCACCGCTCAGAACGAGACGGCGGGAATCGCCCTCCTCACGATCCGGCTGTTGGAAGGAGACTTCCTCACGCATCACCGGGACTTCCGACCCGGGGTGAAGACGGCCCTCCTGGGCGCCGGCCTCCCCATCGAGACGATCAAGAGCGTCTTCGCACGGCCGCAAGATTACATTTCAATCGTCCTCGCGGACCCGGTCACGTACGGACTGTGGGCGGCCGATCTCCAATCCCTCAACGCCCAGTACATCTTCCTCACGCACCTGCTCACGCGCCAGTTGAACGAGGACCAGGTCGTCTCGTTGTACCACGACGTTCGGGATGCGACGGGATGGGACATCGGCTACTTCGCGGTCGACGCGCGGCTGTTCCCGATCCAAGCCTCGAACACGGGGATCTTCTATGCCCCGGTGAAGCTCTCGGACCACCGCGTCCTGAACCTCCCGGATGGCCGGGTCTTGCCGTTCGAATTCTTCCAGGTCCTCGCGACCACGAGGAGCGGTGCGAACATCCCGATCCAGCTCGTCGCCCCGGGCGACCAGGTCACGAGCCAGGTGATCCAGTACCAACCGGCGTTCTACAATTCGATGTTCTACCGGGCCTACATCGGCTATTCACCGAAGGATCTCAACTCGACGGACACCGGCATCCCCGGAATCAGCGGGGCGCTGCAGAGCGATCCGCCGGTCCCCGCGTGGAACCTCACGCATTGGCGGGTCGTCTATCGCACCGCGTACTACAACCCGTTCCCGGATGCCGGGAACCACACGAGCGCCTTCCAGGCGATGAACTACGACCAGGCGCAGCGGATGCAGGCCGCGATCCGGGCGGGGACGATCAAAGGCGCCGTGGACCTGAGCACCCAGGCGGCCGTTGCCAATGGCGTCGTCTTCCTGCGGTACTACGACGGCGCGGTGGTCAACGGGACCGTGTATGCCGGTTCGACGCCGCTCCCGCACGTCTGGGTCACCGTGACGGACGAGCTGGGCACCCCCCACGGCGTCACGCAAACCGACGCGCAGGGCCACTACAGCGCGATCGTCCCGTTCGGGAACGTCACGATCACGGCGTCGATCGGCAACCTCACCCGCGCGACGCTCGTCGGCGAGCGGTCCCTCGCGTCCTTCACCCTCCCGGTGACGATCGACCAGGCGATGCGGACCCCCGCCGACGCGAACGGCGATGGGGTGCCGGACTGGATCATCACCCATGACTTCCAGGTCGCATCGCACACGGCCCAGGGGACGGTCTTCTTCGACCTGAACCGGGACGGTTCATTCGGGGCCGCGGATGTGTCCGCGCCGGGGGCGACGGTGACCCTCCGGCACACGCTGTTCGCGTACAGCCGCGCCGCGACGGCGGCGAGCGACGGGACGTACACGATCTCGGGCCTGCCGGATGGTTCCTACCGGACGACAATCGGGTTGAACGGACGCACGCTCTCCGCTTCGACCGTGACGGTGGCGCAGGCCGACGCGACGCAAGGCATCGCCGTACCACATGCCGGCGTATCCGGATTCACGGTCTCGGACAGCGGCGCAGCCGTACCGTCGGCTCAGCTCCAATTCGTCGACGAGACGAACTCGACGACCATCCCCGTCATGTCCGGGGTGGACGGCTCGTTCGTCCTGCGCCCGCTGCTCGCAGGCAATTACACGCTCACGGCCACCGACGGAGACCTCGCGTCAATCCCCGCGCGGATCCGCGCCGCAAACACGGACGTCTCGCTGAACGTGACGCTCCTGCCCACGGGGACGGTGACCGGGACGACCACGCTGTTCGGCACGGCCCAGCCGTTCGCGACCGTGAGCTTCCAGTCCGCGTCGGATCCGCGGACGATCCGCCAGGCGACGTCGGACGGGAACGCGCAGTACTCGATCCGCCTCCCGGCAGGCGAATGGCTCGTCAGCGGACGATTCTACGCCTCGACGGCCTTGTACGCGACGCTCGGCCGGGTCGTCGTCGCCACCGGCAGCACCACCCCGTTCGACCCGATGTTCGTCCAGGGCATCCGGGTCAGCGGTACGGTGAGCGACGCAAACCCCGCGGTCCGGAATCCGGGCGCGACCGTCGCTTTCACGAACGCGGCCGGCCAGGTGTGGCTCCAGACCGGTTCCGTCGGCGGCTACTTCGCGTTCCTTCCCGCCGGGACGTACGACATCCAGGCGTTCAACCAGGCGGGGGCGTACTTCGCGCAGGTCCCGTTGCCCGCGACGACCCAGCTCAACATCGCGCTCGTAGCGACGTCGGAGACGGTCGGTTGGGCGGTCTACCGGGACCTGAACAACAACGGCGCGGTGGACTCGGGCGAGGCGATCGCCGGTGCCCGCATCACCTTGACGGACGACCACGGCGCGAACCTCGTCTTCACGACGAATGCGACCGGCGAGTTCCGCATTCCGTTGTTCGCGAACCGCACGTACGGAGGCGTCGTGACCGCGACCGGGTACGGCGACCATCCGATTCCGTCGTCGTCACCGATCCAACTGCGCACGTTGATGCCCATCGCCCTCACCCCGCTCCCGGTCCCGGTGCAAGGGAGCGTCCTTCTGAACGGCTCGGTGTTCCTCAGCCATCCGGTCACCATCGTCGCCGTCGCCCTGGGGAATGGCGCGGTCGGGAGCTCGACCGTGACGGACTCGAACGGCGGCTTTGGCTTCGGCCTCGTCCCCGGATCGTACGCCTTGGTCGTCGATGAGAACGTGTCGTCCACGCGGGCGATGCGGTACCAGAACGAGGGGACGGACCGGATCGTCGTCTCGGTGGGAACGGGCATCCTGCCGTACGACATCAACATCGTCGCGCGCAGCCTCGTACTTGGAAACGTCACGCTGGCCGGCACGGCCCGGGCGGCCTCGCTCGAATTCGACGGCCCCGACCGCCGCGCGGTGAACGCGACAACGGCCGGATTCGAGGTCTACCTGAGCCCCGGCACGTACGCTGTCACGGGGAATGCGACGATTGGCCCGGACGAATACGCCCTCCTGTCGACCGCGGCGATCTCCGCGCCGACGACGTTGAGCTTTCCGCTCACGAAGGCGACGACCGTCTCCGGGCAGGCCCTCGTCAATGGCGTCGCGGTCCCCGGACCGATGCCCGTCTCGTTCGTCCGCAACGAGGGCGGCGCGCTGACCGTGTCCACGGATCTCTCGGGCGCATACGTCGCCTTCCTTGTCCCGGGGAACTACACGATCACGTTGACCGGGTCGAACGGTGCGACGGATGCCGGCGTGTCCCGGTTCTATCGCTACACCTTCGCAGGGGCCGCGACCGTCGCCCCGGGTCAGGCCTCCGTTCGACTGGACCTGGCCGTCACGCGGACGCTCGACAACACGACCGTCTCCGGCACCGTGAGCCTCTCCGGCGTCGGCGTCGACGCGAGCATGGCCTTCACCGGGAGGGGCGGCGGCGCGATCTCGGCGCAAGCCTCCGCGGACTCGAGCGGTTCGTATTCCGTCTCCCTGGCACCGGGCACGTACGACGTGTACGCCTCGCGGCTGTTCGGAAGCGCCGTGTTCCTCGCCCGGATCAACGTCCCTCACGCCGCCGCGTATGGCCGCGACCTCACCCTCAGCCAAGGATTCCGCTTGTCCGGGACGCTCCGCGATCCTTTCGGAGCACCGGTATCCGTCCCGGTCACGATCCTCTCCGGGGCGGAGGTGGACATGACTGCGGACTCGAGCGGAGGATACCAGGTCTTCCTCCCGTCGGGGGTGTACACGATCTCGGCCTCGACGACGTCCACGGAGAACGGCCTCCCCGTCGTCTACCAGGCGACGTTGTCGGTCGCGGTCAACGCCGACACGATCTCGAACCTCGCGCTCACGAAGGTCGTCAGTCGGTCCGCGAGCCTGACGTGGGACGCGTCGCAGCGGCGGACGATCGCCGCCGGCGGTTCCGTCTCGTACACGATCGTCGTCCGGAACACCGGGAACGTCGCGGAGACCGTGGACTTCGCGGGCCAGCCGGGGGATTGGCAGTTCACGTTCGCGCCCGGCTCGCTCCCGTTGAGCTTCGGCAACGCCGCGAGCAGCGCGTCGATCCAGGTGACAATCCAGAGCCCGACGAACGCCCTCGTGGAGCACGGCACGATCAAGGTCGTCGCCGCCTCAGAGACGGACGGCACGAACCTCGGGAGCGTCGACGTCCAGGTGGACATCGCGCGCGTGCGCGGGCTGACCGTCGGCCTCGACACGACCGCGCCGGTGTTCGACGGACGGCTCCTGAACTACACGCTCCTCGTGACGAACTCCGGGAATGCGCTGGAGACGGTCAACCTGGCGATCACAAATCCGGATGATCTCACGGCCTTCGGATGGTCCGTCACCCTAGTCCCCAGCGGCGGTTCCCCGGTCGGCGCGACCCTCACGAACCTCACGGTCGCCGCGGAGACCACCGTCAACGTGGCGTTGCGCGCCCAGTCGACCGGCGGCCCGAGCGGGGCGTCCGTCGCCCTGACCGTGACGGCGCAAGACTCGATGGCCGTCTCCGCGTCGACGACGTTCCTCCTGCAGCTCCCGCTCCTCGCGTCCCCCGGCCCGACGGTGTCCGGACCGGACATCACCCCGGCAGCGCCGCTGAACCTCCAACTCCTCGCGGTCGTCGTCGGAGCGATCGCGGCCGTTGGGGCCGGACTGTTCCTCACGCGGCGGAGGCGATGAGCCATGCGGCCATCCGGGGCAATCGTGCTGGGCATCCTCGCCGCGGTCGTGGCACTCCTCGCCGCACCCGCCGCCGCCCAAGGGCCCATCTTCGGGACGATCACCGGACCGAACGCGTTGGCTCCGGGTCAGGTGAGCGCGTACAACCTGACGATCGGCGGCGGGCCGACCGGCGCGGTCACGTACACAGTCTCGTGGTACCTCAGCGGCCCGAACGTCGCAGGCGGTAAGCCGAGCGCCAGTCAACCGATGACCGCCACCGGCAATCGGACCACCTTCAGCTTGAACGTCACCGCGCCGCCGGCCGAGCAGACGATGTCGCTCGTGGTCCGGATCTCGGCCGCAGTCGGCTCGACCTACGAGAACACGACCGTCGAGAAGTCGATCACGATCATCACGCCGATCGTCTTGAGCGCCACGTTCCAGAACGCGGGCACCACGGCCGCGGTCAACGTCACGGTCCGGTTCTACGTCGACGGCGTCCTCGCCGGGACAGAGAAGATCGCCCGGCTCAACCCAGGAGCCCGGGTCACCGAGACGCTCAACTATCTGCCCTCCGGACTTCAGCCGGGGACGCACCAGGTCCGCGTCGAAGCAGATCTGGACGGGAACGGCGTGATCGACCCGGCGAAAGGCGAGGCGGTCGTCTCGAGCCTCTTCTATCGCGGCACGACGCCCCTGAGCACCGCCTGGACGATCTTGATCGGGATCGCGGTGTTCTTGCCCGTCCTCCTCCTCACGGTCGCCCTCCGGCGACGACAGCGCGCCTAGTCACGCCGGCTCAAGGAGCCAGACGTCGGAGTGGTTCCGCATCAACATGCCGAGTTTCGTGCGGCTAATCCCCGCGCGCTTCAGGAGGGCCTCGAGGCTCGGGCCTTCCGGGAGCTGGACGGCTCCGTCGACCCACGCGGCGGCCACGGGCTCGTACCGGACGCCGTCCCGACCCACGTGGACGCGGGCCGCGGCCGCCTCGCGAAACGTGTGGAGCACGATGTGGACCGAAGTGACGGCGGTCGGTCGGACCTTGTGATTGTAGTATTGCGCGACCTCTCGGTGGACCGGTGCGAAGGCGCCGACGCGCTTCGCGTACTCCCGCCAACCGCGTTCGAACGGAGAATGAAACGTGGACATGCAGTGCTCGGTGATCGGACGGACCTCCTCGAAGGTCGAGAGGATCGACTGGCCCGTCGACAGCGCGGAGAGGAACTCCGCCCAGGTGGTGTACTCCTCCTTCGGCATGGATCCTGCGAGGTTCTTCGCGAGCGACAGGAGGTAGTTGTTCAAGCCGGCGATCCCGACCTTCGCGGCGATGTCCTCCAGGAACAGGTGGGTCGCGATCTCGACGAACGGGTTGCTCTCCGGCATCCGGGATTCGGACGCCATTTCAGCGTTCTCCCTTGATCCGCGCTCCGCGCATGACGAGCGCGTAGACGCACTCGTAGTTCCGCAGGAGAGCGCGCATGTGGTCCTCGTTGATGTTCACCTGGGCCACGTTCTTCGAGGAGATCTTCGTCTCCCCGCTCCAGCCCCGTGTGGCGAGGAGGAAGCAGGCGAGCGAGTTCCCTGACACGGAGATGTTCTTTGCGATCTCCTCCCGGAACCGTTCGTGGAAGACGCAGAAATTGCAGACCGCGATGTTGTGGACGTTCTCGTTGTACTCGTCCGTCACGGCCTTGTCCGCCGGACTCATTCGCCCGACCGCGAACCGCGTCCGGAAGATCGTCGGGACGTAGCAGCACTGGCGCATCGCGTACAGATACCCGACGACGTCGCCGTCGACGTCCGTGATCGCCATGTCCGTGAGCGGCGTCACCTCGCCCTCGATGCTGAAGGCGGTCCGGGCCTCCCGGACGGCGACGTTGAACGAGGTCCATCCGAGGTAGGCCTCTTTCCCCATGCGGCTCGCGAGGTTGTCCCCGACCCGCTGCCAGAACTCGACGACGCCGTCCGCCCCGGCCTTCTCGATCATGTCCTCGATCAGGGAGGCGAGCGCCACGTCGATCATGAGAGACCTCCGGCGTCCTCACACGAAGGAGCTGAGCACTTGCTTCAGGCGTGCGCGCCACTCTTTCTCGGCCTTCGCGGCGACCGCCTCGCCTTCGAGATCCCGCAGCCGGTCGACGACGATCGTCAGGAATCGGTCCCAATGCGCCGCTGTCATGTAGGGCGCCGTCGTGCCGACCTCGTTGTAGGCCATCGTGACGATTTCCTGGAGGTGACCCGGCCCGACGAGGGCGCCCAGCTTCGACTGAAGGTACTGCGCGATTTCCTTGTTCTTCTTGAACTCCTTCGTCTCGCCGAACTTCTCGACGAACAGGATGCGCGTGAGCCGCTTCAGTTCGCCGGCGACGGCCTCGTCGTACGAGGCGAGGACTTCCGGGGTAATCGGCCGGGACTCGAAGAGATGGCGGACGACGATCGATGTCTTCACGACGTTCGCGAGGACGCCCTGCATCTTCGTGATCTCGACGGGCTTCGTCGTCAGGAAGACGAGGAAGGCGCGGTCTCCGACGCCGGAGATGATGATCGTGCCCGCCTCGAACTGCTGGACGGACATCATCATGTTCTGGCCGCTCAGCTGGTTGCAGATGTGGGCCAGGTTGCCCTTCAACAGGTTCAGCAGGCGGTACTCGCGGGGATCGAGCTGGTTCGGAATCGAGGACGAGAAGATGCGGCCGTCGACGCCGGAGAACATCGCGATATCGAGGTTGTTCTCCTCCCGCGCGCGCTTCAGCTCCGTCTCGAGGAGGAGCTTCAGGTGGCCGACCGTGTCGGCCCCCATCGTCTTGTCGACCTGGCCCGCGTAGGGCATCTATCCGCCCCGCTTCAGCCCGTACGAACTGAACAGGATCTGGAGGGCCTCTTCCGGCGAGTAGTCGTAGTCCCAGTGCTTCTGCATCTTCCGGATGCGCTCGATCACGCGCGCGGGCGCCTTCATGGCCTCCGCGGTCTTGATCGCCTCCTCGAACGTCTTGACGTGGCCGCGGCTCTGCTCCTCGGGGATGTGCGTCGGACTCGATCGGACCACGATGCCGACGCCGCGGGCGAACAGGTACGGGTAGACGCCTTCGCCGTGGTGCACCCCGCGCATCTTCAGGAGTTTCACCGTCCGGTTGAAGGCCCCGCCGATTGGATAGTACTCCAGATGGATCGCGCCGTCGGAGAGGTAAATCGGCAGGAGGACGTCCTCGCCGATCGTCTCGCCGGGCTTCGCGTGTTCCTCGACCGTGCACAGGACGACGCCGAGTTCCTTGAGCGTGTAGAAGAGTTTGCCAATCAACTCGCGTTGTTCGAGCTTCTCCGCCGTCGCCCAGATGACCGGCGTCATCGGATCGATGACGACGCGGGTCTTGATGTTGTAGTCGGCGCGCGCTTTCACGAGTTGCGGCAGCTGCTCCTCGATCATCTTCTTGAAATTGCGGCCTTTGAGATGGATGAAGAACAGGCTTTTCTCGTAGTACTTGCGCATGTCGAAGCCCATCAGGTCGGCCTCGCGCATGATCTGCTCTGGGGGTTCCTCCAGGGTCACGTACAGAGCCTGTTCGCCTTGCTCGATGCCTTCCATCAGGAATTGGATCGCGAACGTGGACTTGCCCGTGCCGCTCGAGCCCAGGATGACGACGGTCGACTTTGGCCAGAATCCGCCTTCAATCAGATCGTCGAGTCCGGGAATCCCGCTCGGAACTCTCTCGGTGTCCGCCATGGTCATGTTCCCCCCGGCGACCGGACCCTCCACGGGGAGGGCGGGGCCTCGCTGGGTAGAATGCACGATTCGATGCCTATGGCTTTTTAAATGAATTCCGACCCCGGAATCCGCATTGATAACGTAGGTCGCCCGGCTTTGGACGGCGGCCGATCTGGGTGGCATAGGGTCAACGAACGAGCCATTTCTCGAATCGACTCAAACTCAAGCGAACCGAGGCGATCAGCTGGGACCGAGAACATCGTGCGTTTCGAAGTCATCACGTCATCAGCGCTGGGGTCGTTTGAGGTAAGGCTTTGACCCGACAAGACAATCACGATCTCCGGATGCCGAGAAACCGTCGCAAGTATTCGAGGCGCGAAAAGGCGTTCGGGTGGATAGGGGGGACGACTTTCGCTGCCCTTTCCGGTGTGCTAATCCTTACGACACACGTCTTCGGTGGGCTCGGGGTGATGGCCGTTGTTTTTGGGGCGTGGACGGGAGCTCTGGTCGGCGCTTGGGGATTTGCGATCGGCGCCGCCCTCGCTCGCATCACGGATCCCGCTCTGGTGCCGCCAGTGATGATGGGGTGGCCTGTGACCGCAAAGAAAGTTCCTAAGTCCAAATAGTCTTGGGGAAACAGGTCTAGAATCCCGTCTCAAAGCTTCTCGCGGACTGCGTCGAGTTTGTCGGCGAGCTCCTGGCTACGGGAAGCGACTGCGACCTCGCCGCGCGTCTTCTCGATGAGGCTGCGCGCGACATCTTGCTTGCGCTTGAGGGCGACTAAGGCCGTCGGATAGTCGAAGCGCATCAGGGAGTCCAAGATCCGTTCCATCTTCTCGAGGTAACCAGACGCTTGCTTCACGTCCCCGCGACGGAGATGCTCGAGCGCGAATCGGCGCAACTCCCCGACGACGTCTCCAAGGCCGAGGAGGTATGCGGTGTCCGTGAGGCCCAGATCCTTCGGACTGGGAAGGGGATCCTGTTCCAGGATCGCGTGGACGAGGAACGCCTCGCCCGCCTCCTGCATCGCGTTCTCGACGATCCCGGTGTGGTACAGGTCCGGATGGTCCTTCAGGAGGCTCCGGAGCTTCAGGATCTCCTCCCGCGTCTCCTGGAGTGCCGTGCCGACATCGTGCCCGCGGTGCATGGCCTGAATCGCACTCCCGCTCAACCGTGCGATCGTTCGAGACGACTTGATCGTCAGCTCGCGGACCTCGTCCTTCTCGTCCAACCGGCCCTCGATCTCGGAGATGACGTCATCGAGATTCTTCACGGCGCGAGGATGACCCATCCCGTTATTTGAGGGTTGGCTCGTATGGCATTCGAGGCAGCGGCCAAATCCCAGCCGCCACCTTAGCTCGGGGCCTTCGGTTCCTCGGGTCGCGCGAGGAGAGAGGGCACCGTTCGACGCGCCGGGGGAAACCGGGCGGAGCGGCCCGAACGGCCGAGGCCTCTCGCATTGGGCCTTTGGTTCGTGTTCATCGGGCTTTTGGCGCTCGGCCTCTGGAGCTTCAGGCCACCTCGAGTGCATTAGCGGGACTCGCGAATGGTCTGCATCCTGTCGACCTTCCGCTGAATGACCTCGGGCTTGCCGATGTCCCGCCGGGCGTAGAAACTCCCTGAGACGAAAGCCAAGGCTTCTTCGGAGGCCGACTCCGCGTCCATGAGATCGGCCGCGATGCCGACGATCGCAAGGGACCGGGAGGTCGTCGTGTACAGGTGTCCGCCTTTCTCGTCGACGCTGGCGTAGTAGAGCTTCGCCCCGGTGCGGCGAACGCTCTCCTCGTCGACCTTGAGCTGCTCACCTGGCTTCGGATGCGAGCCATACCCCATCGGGACGACGTACTTGCATACGGTGGCCTTGCGGGCGAACGTGACACTCGTCGGGAGGTTCCCCGCCGTGAGACGCGCACAGATGTCGAGGAAATCGGTCTCGAGAATCGGCAAGACGTTCATCGATTCCGGATCCGCGAACCGGACGTTGTACTCGAGGAGTTTC
>VBMA01000046.1 GCA_005878985.1 Methanobacteriota archaeon | reverse complement strand
GAATCGAGCTCGTCGATGAACACGATGGAGGGGGATTTCTCGCGGGCGAGCTGGAAGAGTTCCCGCACGAGCCGTGCGCCCTCGCCGATGTACTTCTGGACCAGCTCCGACCCGACGAATCGGATGAACGTCGCCTGCGTTCGGTTGGCGACCGCTTTCGCGAGGAGCGTCTTGCCGGTGCCGGGCGGGCCGACCAGGAGGACTCCTTTCGGCGGCTCGATCCCGACCTTGCGGTACAGGTCCGGCTTGAGGAGCGGGTCTTCGACGGCCTCGCGCAGTTCGCGCATCTGGACCTCGAGTCCTCCGACGTCCTCGTAGGTGACGGGCGGTTTCTCGATGATCTCTGCGCCCGTGACGATCGGATCCAAGGAAGGCGGGAGGACGCCCATCACGGCGAGCGTCTGCTTGTTCAACGCGACGCGCGCCCCGACCACGAGGTTCTCCTTCGCGATGTAATCCGCGGCGTTCACGATGAAGTCCGGACCCGTAGACGACTTCACGACCACACGGCTGTCCGCCAGGATGTCCCGGATGTTGCCGATGATCAGGGGCGGACTCTTGAGGCGATCGAGTTCTTGTTTGAGCCGCCGGATCTCCTTTTGAAGCCGGCCGAGCTCGGTCTCCGCATACCGCTTCTCGCCCTCGACCCGCCGGGCCGTCTCCAAGAGCTTGTCGTTGCGGTCCTCGAGCGAGGCGATCCGCTCCGACATTTTCTCCGAGAACTCACGTATCTGGTCGTCGTCCATAGAATCGTCCGGTGGGTGGGCGGGAAGACGAAGGCTATATACCAAGCACTTTTTATTTAGTCTTTGCGGGCTAGATTCGTGATCTGCGAATTGTGTGGCGCGGACGTCCCGCGCCTCAAGAATGTGGCCATCGACGCGACGATTCTGTCGGTCTGCACGGACTGCGCACGCTTCGGGGACGAGGTCTCCACGCCGGCGTTGCGGCAGAGCACGATGCCCCCCATCATCGCGCAGCGACTGGAGATGCGCCAACGACGCATGACCCCGCGCGACGTGTATACGCAGACCGGCGAACTCGAACTCGCGGAAGACTTCCCCCAGCGGATCCGCCAGGCTCGCGAGGCCCGCGGATGGAAACAGGCGGATCTCGGCGCGAAAATCAACGAACGGGTCAGCGTCATCGCGAAGCTCGAGGCCGGCACAATCAGCCCGGGCGACTCGCTCGTCCGCAAGCTCGAACGGGAGCTCGGCATCCGGTTGAAAGAACGCGTCGAACCGGTCGCCGTCAAGAAGCAGGCGGCCGGGAGCGGCGTCACCCTCGGCGACCTGATCAAGATGCGCGACGAGCGTCCGTGATCAGGGCATCCCGAGGCGGCTCTTCACGGCGGGCAGGAACGGCGTGACGTCGACGCCTGCCTGGTGCGCCGCAACGAGGGCCGCGACCTCGACTTCGACGTCCAACTTCTCCTGGACCGCGTTCACCGACGCGATCACCGACTTCCGTTCGGTCCGCGTTTTCGCCGCGACGGCATCGACGATCCGCAGGAAGACATCCTCCGACGCAGGCGTCGGCACGTCGAGGATCGCGGAGGTCGGGACGTAGTCTCGCGGCACCTCCACCCCGGCCACGTCGAACGCTGGCCGGATGGCGCCGCCTTGGGACTCGAGGAGCTTCGTCTCCAGCCCGAGTTGCAGCAGGCGTTGAGCATCCCGCGGAGGGAACCAACGCAGGTCCATCGAGGCCGAGAGGACGAATTCCCGCTCGCTCAGTTCGTCCCGGCCTTTTCGTTTGAACAGGAGGGCGATCGCATCGCGAAGCTCGTCCATCTGGAACCCACTGGAGGGAGCGACCGAACCGCCCGGGCATAGATAAACGTACGGCGGGGCAAGCGAATCTTTATCCCGCTCGCGCCCCTTGGTCTTCCCGCTCCAGCGTAAGGTCGCGCTGACCAATGATGCGCGATGCAAGCCTGGAGAGGACACCGTATGGGTCCCTCCTCGACAGCCCCGCGTTCGGGGCGCTCCGTGACAGGGGGACAACGCGGCGTCCAACAATCCCTCGGCAAGGGTCAGGGCGTCGAGTGAGCACTCGCTTGGCCGTGACACGCACTGTTACTGCCGAGGGACATCCCCCGGGTGGATCCGGCTGTCGACTTGGGCGGTAATGCGCAACCTGGCTCAACAGAGCGTCGACCCATTCGATGGTCTGCAATGCTGTCGAAGTTCACGGCGGCGTCGCCATTCGAGGAGGCGAGAACGGACCGACCGAGGACCCGTCCTGTTTAGACGCTAGCAGCCAGCGACTTGCGACGCTTCGACCGAGTACGGCGTCCGAACATGAGCAGGAGTCCAAGAGTCCCCAAAATCGGAACAATCACGGTCCCGAACTCGGGGATGTAGTAGAAGTACGTCTCTGACGTCAACGGCTTCCAATACACAGCACCGGAGGCTGATCCATATGTTGCGTCGTTCGGCGCGCGGACGATCAATGAGGGGGAGTCTGAGGAAGTGTCGACGGCGATCCGCGATCCCCAAACGCCGCTCGAGCGCATCTTGTAATACAGCTGCGGCCCCGATGTCGCAACGTACAAGGCATGGACGTCGTTGTTCTTGTCAATCCCGATCGACGGCCGCGTGAAGACGGTCCCCGCCAAGGAGTCGATCGTCTCCGGGGCCTGCCAACCGGCGGTTGGGTAGTCGAGCAACCTGGCATAGATCCCCCGGGTGGTCCCGTTCACATCCTTCTCATACGCAACCCAAGAGTCCCCGCTCGCATCCCATGTGGTGGCAAGGGAAGGATAGGTGCCAGTCGCTACTCCCATCGCCACCGTGTCGACGCCTGCGGTGCCATCCCACTTCGTGAAATCGGAGGACGTGGTACAATTACTCACCGCGAGATTCCTGCAAACCATTTCTCGAACCTCGCCGGTTCCGCCTGCCCTCACACTGGGGTACTTCAGGTCGAACATCTCATTGCTCATGAACCCGCCGGTGCCAGACGTAAAGGTGTTTGTCCCCATCACGGTGAGTGCCGTGCCGTCCCATCGAATCCCTCCAAGGCTTTGGGCGGTGTTCTCGCTTGCCGCGCCGAGGATCTTCGTTGCACCCGCCTGTAGAGACGGATTGGTCCGGACCTGAATCCACGTGTGGTCGGTTGCACCCATCGCAACATTCGTGATCGAACCCCATGTGTCCGGTGCGGTGAACGTGCGGTAGGTAATCTGGCCTGCGGTTGTGCTCCACACCAGAAGCCCCTTGCTACCGGTGGCCTCCCACGCGAAGTCGAAGGCGCGATACAAGTATTGATCGATTGAAATATCCTGGGTGTTTCGGTTCGCCCACGAGCTCCCGGTCCAGTAACAAGTGTTCAGGGCGTAAGAACTGTCCACGACTGCGACGATCATGTCATCCGCCGTCGGGAGCGGATTCGCCTTCAGTCGAGTGTATTGCATGGTTGCGCCGGAGCTGATGCATTGGAACGTAACCGCACTACCCCAGGCGTTCGTGAACTCCTTGGACACGATGTTCACGCCGTTGGTCGCTGCGACCGCCAGGAGGCGCCCGGAGCTGGACTCCCACGCGATGTCGGCATTGTCGGTGGTCACGGGCCCCGCACTCGTTGTAATCGCGACGAAGTTCCCCCACGTACTGCCGTCCCAGACCCATGCGTTGACATGGGTGTTCGTCAAGTCCCCACCGATCAGCCCGATTTGGTTGCTGCCCCGCTTCGACGCCAGTTTAATCACGGAGTAGACATAATGCGTAACCGCGCTCCCCGGATCGTCGATGTATTGCTCCGCGCTCCAGGTTGCGCCGGAGTAGGTCTTGTAGGCGATGTCTTGCGTCCCGCTTCCCCCTTCCCTATGGTAGGCGAGGATCGCCTTCCCGCTCACCTGTTCATATGCAATGTCGAACCGGTCCTGCGCCGTGGTCGGGGCCGTCGACCACACTTGGCCGATGTTGTTCGTGACGACACACGTGGGAGTGCACACGTACGCATCGAGCCATCCATCGTCACTCTCCGTTACGACGATGCGACTGTTGGCATCCGTGGGAGACCACGCCATCCGGACGGCGCGAATCGGACTTCCAGCCGTCGCTTGTTCCAATTCCGCACTCCAAACGGTCCCGTCCCAGGTCCGGGTCTTCGCACTGTTGACGGTGCTACTACCCGTATTTGAACGATACGCAATGGCCGCCTGCTCCGCCGTGTTGTCGAAGTAACCGGCCAATGCCACGTAGTTGTTCTGCGGTGACACGTCCACCGAAAGACCGGTATAGGTCGTGCCCCAGACCACCGTGGGCCGCCACGTCCCTCCCGCGCGGTTCTTGTAGTACACCGACCCCGGCGCGGGATGATATTGCAGGTCGAAGTTCTCAAAGGTTTGGCTGCCCGTATCCGCGGTGAACGAGTTCGCGCCGACGACCGTAAACGCGCTTCCGTCCCAGGTAATCGCACCTAGGTCGTTATTGAGATCCAAGACCGCGCCTATGATTTTCGGCCTTCCAGGCTGAGGGAGCGGGTTCGTACGCAGGGTGACCCAGTCATGGACGGTCGTGCCCATCGCCACGTTCGTGATCGTCCCCCATGTGTTCGGCGCGGTGAACGTGCGGTACGTGATCTGTCCTCCGGTCGTCCCCCAAACGAGGAGGCCTCTGCTTCCGGTGCTCTCCCAGGCGAAGTCCTCGACCCGGGTGGTCCAACTGTCGCTCGTAGCGTCGTGGGTCACGAAGTTCGACCACCCGCTTCCGCTCCAATAGCAGGTGCTGACGGGGCTCGAGGTCTGGCCAATGAGGAGGATCATCTCGTCCGT
>VBMA01000014.1 GCA_005878985.1 Methanobacteriota archaeon | reverse complement strand
TCGTTGGGAATCCACGACGACTCGCGCGCACCGGCGGAGGAACCACCGCAGTTTCCCGACGTACAAGATTCGGACCCAACGCGGATAGTACGCCGGATGGGTGAGCGGTGTCAGGTCATGAACCGTGATAACGAGCGGGCGCCTGGGCCGGAGCGGCGCGTCCCACGGCGCATGCGGATCGTGGAGGACGTCAACGTGACTCGGGTTGTCTCCTTTCCGCAGGCGGACCACGTCCACGCCGAGCCGTTCGAGCTCGCGGATCAGGTAGTAGATGTACTTCGAGGCCCCGGTGCCAATTTGGCCGTCCTGGTACAGATGCTCGGAGTACAGTCCGACTCGCATGCTCCTCCCCTCAGGCCGCCTCAACCTGTTTGAGCGGTAGTGGCTCCGTCCGAATCACCGTCCCAGCGCGGCCTCATAGGCTCGGATGTGCGCCTCGGTCACGAGGTCGATGTTTGCGGTCTGATCCACAAACCGGTGGGCACGTTCTCCAATTGCCCGGGCCGCCTCGGGATCGCTGAGCGCCTCCTGGATGCAACCGGCGAGCGACTCCGTGTCGTCCGCAAGCCATCCCGTCACTCGATGCTGGATCACGTCGGGGATGTTCCCCAGCGGGCTCGCGATGACCGGGGTCTTGAAGGCGATCGGGAAGAAGATCGAGCCCGATGTCGTTATCTCCGTGTAGGGTTGGACGACGACACTGCAAGCCTTGAACCAGTACTGCAACTCGTCATCCGCGAGTCCGAGGAGATGGATTCGGAGATTCGGGTTCGCCGCGGCTGCCTCGCGGATCTCTTGGCCCAACGACGCATCGTGACACGCGCCGAAAATGCAGTACACGATATCCGGTCGTGCAATTCGGCTCATCACCTCAAGGAATCGCCGGGTTCCCTTGTACGGCTGTGTTGGCGCGAAGTGCCCGACGACCGGGGCGTCGCCAAAGATACCGATTCGTCGCCGTGCCTCGTCGTGCGAGACCGTGTCGGGCCAGATTCCATTGAAACTCATGAGCGGAATTACGCGGTTCTTCGCATTCCACGTTTCAGGAAGGCCCCGCGCGCCGAAGCGGTGCCGGGCCTCGTCGATGGATCGTTCGCTGTGCCACACGGCGATGTCGACGCCGTCCAGGTAGACATGACTGGCGAGGAGGTCGTCCCGGAGGAGAGGGACGTGCGGAACGAGATTGTGGACCGTCCAGATCTTCGGGGTCTTCGTCGAGAAGAACAATCTCGCCGCGGTGAGTGAATCGAAGATGCTCCAGTGCAGATGGATGAGGTCATGATGCCGAACGAACTGGCGCACGAATTTCACGGTGTTCCGGGGCCATCGCAGGTACGGAAAAGGCGCCTCGTCCACGATGTGGCCGCGTTCCGAAAGGCCTTGCCGCAGACGCCGGAGGTACACATGCGGGCTGTCCGGCACCTCCAAAATCCTCATGCGCTCCCCGGTGCGCAATCCTCCTTTTCGGATAGCTCTTTCGAGGATTCGGCGGCCAATTTTGTCAACTCGACGGAGCCTCCCGCTACTCTTTTATAGCCATCAGCGCCTTCCGCGTCCGCGTCTGACTCCCGTCGGACGCCAGAGAGATATAGATGGGATGGGTAGTGGCAGATTCCTCCAGGGCTGACCTTCCCCCACCAAGGTGAGGACCTTGTTTCTGAAAGAAATCCAGATGGAGAACTTCAAGTCGTTCGGGCGAAAGATCACGGTCCCCTTCCTCCAAGGGTTCACGGCGATCACGGGTCCGAACGGCTCCGGCAAGAGCAACATCGCGGATGCGATCCTGTTCGTCCTCGGACCGAAGAGCTCGAAGGCGATCCGGGCCGGCAAGCTGACGGACCTGATCTGGAACGGCGGGAAGGACAAGAAGGGCGCCGACTCGTGTCAGGTCAGCCTCCTCTTCGACAACTCGGACCGCCAGATTCCTGTCGAGGCGGACGAGGTCAAGCTCACCCGGTACGTCGGCCTGAGCCCGTCCGTGGAGGGCGGTTACAACTCGTACTTCTACATCAACGACCGGAAGTCCTCGCTCTCGGAGTTCGACTCGCTGCTGGCCCATGCCCGGATCTCGGCGGAAGGCTACAACCTCGTGCAACAAGGGGACGTCCAGAAGATCGTCTCGATGTCCTCCATCGAACGCCGACGCGTCCTCGACAACATCGCGGGGATCACGAAGTTCGACGACGACATCACACAGGCGGAAGGCAAGCGCCGCGAGACGGAAGAGAACCTCGAGCGCATCCGGATCATCCTCGACGAGATCGACAAACAGATCCGACAGCTCGAGGCAGACCGCGACGGCGCCCTGAAGTACAAGGAATTGAACGAGCGGATGTCGACCGCGAAAGCCCAGCTCGCGTACAAGAACCGCGAACTGATCGAGCGGCAGATCGTCGGGACGAAGGAGCAGATCGCGAAGCACGAGGCCGACAAGGCGAAGCTCGAAGCCCAGAAGGCCGAACTCCGGACGCTGTTCGACGCCGCCGTGGCGCGCCTGAACGAACTCGAGCAGGAGATGGCGGAGCGGGGCGGGGAGGAGGCCAAGCAGCTCAAAGAGA
Organism: Methanobacteriota archaeon; assembly: GCA_005878985.1. Lineage (GTDB taxonomy): Archaea > Thermoplasmatota > Thermoplasmata > RBG-16-68-12 > RBG-16-68-12 > RBG-16-68-12. The sequence continues at coordinate 13,628 of VBMA01000014.1, read as the reverse complement.
AGCTGGACGGACTCCGCATCGAACGCGCGCGCGCGACGGACGGGATCGAGACGTCGAAGGAGGTCCTGAAACAGCTGCGCCTCGAGACCGGGGAAGCGAACCGGGATCAGGCGAAGATCCAGAAGGAGACGGACGCCCTGGCGCGCGAGCACGAGAAGGTCGACGCGCGCGTGGCCGAGCTGGACGAGCACATCAAGGCGGCCGACAAAGACCTTCACGACGTGGACGAGCTCGCCTCGAAGAGCGACGCGAAGGTCCTCGGGATCCAGAAACAGATCATCGCGCTCAACAACGAGATCGACCAGATCGAGGAGCGCGTCAAGGGGATCGTCCTCGAAGGGGACCGGACGAAAGAGGCCATGTCCCGTCTCGAGGCGGAGATCACCCAGATCGAGGAGTCCCGGAAAGCGTACCAGGTCGAGCACGACGACGCGGATTGGCAGCTCAAAGAATTGCGGACGTCCACGAAAGAGACGGGTAAGAGCCTCCAGAAACTCCAGCAGGAATTTCACGAGAAGCGATCGGAGGAAGCGAAGCTCGCAAGAGAGCAGGCCGAGCTCCAAACGGCGATCCTCAGCCTCACCCGGCAGTACGCCCAGCTGAAGGCCGAGGCAGACGTCGCGGAGAACATGAAGCGGGGCTACACGTCCGCGGTCTCCGCGATCCTCGAATGCCGCGAGACCGGTTCGATCAAGGGCATCCACGGCACGGTCGCACAGCTCGCCCACGTCGAGACGCAGTACGAGACGGCGATCGTCACCGCCGCGGGCGCCCGCATGCAGGCGCTCATCGTCGACGACGACACCGTCGCGGCGCAATGCATCGATTACCTGAAGAAACGGAAGATCGGGCGTGCGACGTTCTTGCCTCTCACCAAGATGCTCGTCGGCAAGCCACGAGGCAAGGCGATCCTCGTCGCGAAAGAATGCCTCGGCTTCGCGATCGACCTCTGCCATTTCGATGAGAAGTACCGCGACGCCTTCTTCTACGTCTTCGGCGACACGCTCGTCGTCCAGACGCTCGACGAGGCCCGGAAGTGGATGGGCGGCGTGCGGCTCGTCACGATCGAGGGCGAGTTGATCGAAGCTTCCGGCGCCATGATCGGCGGCGACATGGAACGGTCGACCGTCAAGTTCGGGCCGAGCGTCGCGAGCGAGATGGAGAAGATCGCCGAGAAGCTGCGGGACGCGCAGGCCCACGGCGAGACCGTCGCGAACCGCCTCGACGCGCTGCGCAAGGAAATCCTCGACCTCGAAGGAGACATCAAGGAGTCCGGCGGCCGGAGCGGGGCCGTCGAGGTGAAGACGAGCACCCTCGAGGCGAAACGGAAGGAGTTCGCCGCGAAGGTCGCGAGCGCGGACAAGGACCTCGGGGACCGGAAGGGGCGCTTCGACGAAGCACAGAAGACCGCGACCCGGATCGAAGAGGATCTCACGAAGTTCACGAAGGCATTGGAAGCGTTGAAGGCGAAGCGAGACGAGCGGAAGAAAGCCGTCATCGCGGCGACCCCGCAGCAGATCTCCTCCCGGATGAAGGAACTGATGAGCCGGCGCGCGACCCTGGCCGAGGAGTTGAGCGGCCTGCGGTCGAAGTTGGAGGCGATGGCGACCCAGACGACGTTCCTCGAAGAGCGACGAACCGAGGTCGGCGCACGCATCACCACACTCGACGGCCAGCGGAAGGACCACGAGAAGCGGATCGACGTTTTCCAGGAATCCCTGGGCCACCTCGAGACCGAGATCCGCGGCCTCGAGAAGACGGAGGCCCAGATGGGCAAGAAGGTGAAGGACCTCCAGGACGCGCGGGACGCGGCCTACAAAGAGAAGACGGATCGCGAGGCGGACCTCGACAAGGTCACGCACAAGATCGAGACGAAAGAGGACTTCCTCCTGAAGATGCAGACGGAGCTGAAGGTCCAGGAGGAGCAGCTCGCGGAGGCCGAACGCGTCATGAAGGAGATGGCGGTCGAACTGCAGGAGGGACGCCTCCCGAGCCTCGAGGAACTCAAGACGACGATCGCGGATTGCGAGACGGCGATCAACGCGCTCGGCCCGATCAACCTCCGGGCCCTCGAGGACTACGACGCGCAGCAGGCGCGGGCGGTCGAGCTGAAGGACGAATTCAAGAGGCTCGAGGGACAGCGCGAGGAGCTGATCCATCTGGTCGACGAGCTCACGGACAAGAAGAAAGAGGGGCTCGCCAAGATCTTCACCTCGATCAACGAGAACTTCAGCCGCGTCTACGCGGAGCTCACGGAGGGCGGCGAGGCGGAACTCGCCCTGGAGAATCCGGAGAAGCCGTTCGAGGCCGGACTCATCCTGAAGGTCAAGCCGGCGCACAAGAAGGCCCTCCGGCTTGAGGCGTTGTCCGGGGGCGAACGATCCCTCGCGTCGATGGCCCTCATCTTCGCGATCCAGGAGTACGACCCGTCGCCGTTCTACCTGCTCGATGAGATCGACCAGAACCTCGACGCGGTCAACGCGGAGAAGGTGGCCCGGATGATCCGACGCAACAGCTCGACGGCCCAGTTCGTCCAGATCTCCCTGCGCAAGGTCAGCCTGAAGGAAGCCGACCATCTGGTCGGCGTCACGATGACGCCCGATTCGCTGTCGGAGGTCATCATGCGCGTGAACCTGGCCGACATCGAGGACGAAAAGCCGACGGAGGTGATCCCGGCATGAGCGAGAACTACCAGGCGATCCTGAATCATCTCCTGTTCCACAAGGCGCTGATCAGCGAGACGGAGGGGGGCGAGCGGATCAACCGCTACCTCGCGATGCTGAACGAGATCGATCAGGGGATGCACGTGGCCGTCCGGGACCCGTTCGAGAAGTCCGTCGTCGCGGCGTTCGAACTCGCGCTCGAACGACGGCTCGACCCGTGGGAGATCAACCTCGTGCCGTTCACGAAACTCTTCTTGGACAAGGTGAAGAAAGATGGCGCCGTGAACTTCGTCACGGCCGGGAAGCTCGTCTTCCTCGCGTGGTCGATCCTGAAGATGCAGAGCGACAAGGTCCTCCTCGACGCGATGCCGCCGGAGCCCCAAGCCGACGTCGGCGGCTGGGACCTCGACATGTTCCGCGATCCCGCGGACCTCGACTACAACCAGGTCGTGCTGGCGGGCACCGCGACGCCCCTCACGGAGGCGATCCGACGCGAAGGGCGCCGGGCCGTCACCCTGATGGAACTGATGGACGCCTTCGACGAGGCCCGCCGGGAATCCGAGATCCAGCTCCAGCTGAATGCGCTGCGCGAACAGGCCATCCGAAAGTTCGTCCCCAACTTCCACCGGAAGGTCCACGGCGAAGATCTCACGGAAGACATCGCCCTCACCTGGCACCGGCTCGCCCAGTTCAACGGAGAACCGGTCCCGCTGCGCCAGCTCACCGTGGGCGACGTCTGGGACGAGGTGACCGTGTTCATGTCCCTCCTGTTCCTGGCTCATCTGGAGAAGGTGAAGCTGTGGCAGAAAGACTTCCCCTACGGCGAGATCTACGTGAAGCGTCTGTCGATGACCGCGGAACTGCCGATGGAGGAGCTCCTCGCGATCCCCGCCCTCGGTCCGAAACCCGAGGTCCCCCAGGAGGCGGTCCATTGAAGGAACGCGCCCTCGTGGAGGCCGCGTTGTACAGCGCGGGCCGCGCCCTGACGATCGACGAGTTGGCCCGGACCACGCGCCTCGAACCGGAGGCGATCAAGCCCGCCCTGCACGCCCTCGCGGGCGACTACACGAAGCGCGAGAGTGCGATCGAGGTCGCGCAGATCGGGACGAAGTGGACGATGCAAATCCGCTCGGAGTACTCGGAGCGGGCCCGCGCGTTCGCGCCTCCCGAGATCGATCGGGACATCCTCAAGACGGTCGCCCTGATCGCGTACCATCAGCCGATCCTGCAGAGCGATCTCTTCGACATGATCGGCTCGAAGGTCTACGAGCACACGAAAGGCCTCGAGGAGCTCGGCCTCATCTCCCGCAAGCCTTCCGGGCGGTCGTTCGCCCTAGCGACGACGCGGTACTTCGCGGAGTTCTTCGGGCTGAAATCGACGGACCGCGAAGGGATCCGCCGGATGATGGCCCAGAAAGCCGGCGTGCCGTATACGGAACGGAGCGAGACGCCGCCGTCGGACGATCCCACGTCCGAGGCATCGCTCCCCGCCTCGCCGGTGGCGGAAGCCGTATCTCACCCACCCGCATCGCCCACGGCGACGGCGAACGAGTGACGCGCGCGATCGAAACGGTCGGCCGCGGAGGCATCTCGGCGGCCCCTGCCACCTCGGGTAAATCACTCGTGATAATCACGGGCTAAGCCGTTTATAAGCTCGACTTCGTCGTAACGTCGCAATCCTCGGTGGAGAGCCGATGCCGTCCCCCCGAGGCCGCGGAGCCGACGAACCGTGAGCGGGTACCTGCGAGACAGCCAGCTGCGCCGCCAGCTCGAGGAGAAGGTCAAAGAGGCGACGCGGACGCGTCAAGCCGCCGAAGATGGCATCAAGGCGGCGCAAGACCTCGTCGACCAAGCCCGCCGAACGGACGCGAACGTCGTCGAGGCGGAGAAGGCCCTCGCCGAGGCGAACGAGGCGATGGCCTCGAAGGACTACAAGGTCGCCGTCGACAAGGCGGGCGAGGCCCTCGAACGGGGCAAGCGCATCTACCGGGAGCGGGCACGCGCGATCGTCGATTCGAGTTCGGCGCTCGGCCGACTCGCGAAAGGCGTCGGCGGGGAGCTCGCGGAGACCGAGGCGGCACTCGCGAAAGCCGAAGGCGCGCTCGCCTCCGAGGACCTCGGCACCGCGATCGACCTCGCGAAGAAGGCGTGGAAGCGGAGCGAGAAGGTGCTCCAGGAGCACCTGTCCTCCTCGTTCTCGAAGGCCCAATCGCTCATCCTGGCGGCCAAGAACCTGAGCCGCGACGTCGCTCCGGTCGAGGACCTCCTCTCCCGAGCGCGGACCGCGATGGAGAACAACGATTTCCAGAGCGCCCTCGATTTCACGAACGAAGCGCTCGAGACGATTACGGATGACCTGACCTCGGCCGTGGACAAGGAGGTCCACGAGGTCGAGGATCTCATCCGGACCGCGGCGGAGCTCGGGGCCGACACGACGAAGGCCACGACGCTGATCGAGCGGGCGCGCGGCGACATCGGGAACCTCGATTTCGAGAAAGCGAACAACGCGGTCCGACAGAGCCGCGCGGAGTCCGAGAAGGCGCTCCAACGATCGCTCGACGGCCGTGCGGGGGACTTCTCGAAGTTCGTGCAAGATGCCCGGGCCCTCGGCGCAGACCCGGCCGTTGGCCAGGAGTCGTTCGACAAGGCCGAGGCCGCAATCAAGAAAGGCAACTACCGGGAGGGGGCGCAGCTGGCGAAGACGGGCTTCCAGGCGATCCAGCAAGCCCAGTTCCAGCGGGTCGTCGGCGTGATCGCCACGTCCCGCGAGAAGTTCACCGCCGCCGCGAACATGGGGATCGACCTCCACGGCCCGATGGCCGACCTGACGAGCGCTCGCGACTTGCTCAAGCGGGGCGCGTTCCGGGACGCGCTCGACGCCGTGAAACGCGCGGACGGCGCGGTCGACGCGATCATCAACGGGTACCGCACGGTGGAAGGGCGGCTCAAGGAGCTGCACCGCGCCTTCGCCGAGGCCGAGGCGTTCGGGGTGCAAACGGTCCGCGCGCGGAAGCTTGCGGAGGCCGCTCGCCAGGCCTATCAGGATCGCAATCTCCCGGACGTCGCGAAAGCGGTCGACGCCGCGGCCGCGGAGTTGCGGAAGGCCGAGCGCGAGCGAGTGATGCAGTCGATCGAACGGGCGGAGTTCGTCCTCACCGTCGGCGAGCAGGCCGGTGCCGACCTGGGCGAGCCTTCGCGGCTCCTCCAGGAGGCGATCGTCGCCACGAAGGCGGACGAACATCGGCGAGCGTTGCAACTCGCGGGCGATGCCCAGACGAAGGCGGAGCGGATCCTCGGGGACCGCGCCTCGGAGAAGATCGGCGCCCTTCGCGGGGCCCTGCCCCACCTCGGGGACGACGCGGGAACGTTGAAGGCCCTCCTGAATCGCGCGGATGCATCGATGGGCACCCGCGATTTCGAAGATACGTTCCGCGCACTCGACGAAGGGGAAAAGTTCGTCGAGATCCAAATCCGGACGCACGCGGAAGAGATCGTCGGAGACCTCACGGTCGCCGTGCGGATGGGCGTCGACCTCGGCGCCAACGTGGCTCCCCTCGAGACGATCCACCGTGAGTTGAACGGATTCCTCACCCGCGGACAGGCGGGAGACATCGTCGCGGCCCGCGAGAAAGCGAGGGCGCTGCTCGGCAGCGCGTCCGAGGAACTCCTCGCCTTCGTCCGCGCGCGCATCACGACCGCGCAAGGACTCAAGATCGACGTCGACGAGATGTCGGACCTCGCTCGCCGGTCTCGCCTCGCCTTTGGAGTCCAGAACTACCACGAGGGCCTCCGCCTCTTGAACGAGGCGAACGAGCGGGCCGGCAAGATGACCGCGCTCCATCGCCAGGCGTACAACGCGATCGCGAGCGGGGCCGCGTTCGTGGCCGAGGCGAAGAAGCGCAACGTCGACGTCTCGAAGGTCGTCGAGATGCTCGTCGACGCGAAGAAGGCCTTCGAACGGCTCGACTACGAGCAGGCGCTCCAGATGGCCTCGTCGGCCCGTGCGGAGACGGACAAGCTCACGGTCCTCTATTCCTCGGCCCAGAAGATCCTGTCGTCCCGTGGGCGACTCGACTTGGCGGCCAAGATCGGGATCGACGCGCCGCACCTCCGGGACGTGTTCGGCGCGGCGAAGGAGGCGATGAAGGCGAAAGAGTACGAGAAGGCCCTCGCCCTCGCGCAACGCGCCGAGGACGAGTTCACCGCCCTGATCACGGAGAAGCTCACCTCATCGCTGACCTCGGCAGAGACGGTCCTCGGCTCCGTGGAGGGCGTGAACCTCGCACAGTCGAGCGACGCAATCGTCAAGGCGCGCCAGCACCTCGACGCGGGCGAACTCGAACAGGCGGCGGACCTCACGCTTCGACTGAGGGAGGAGCTCGACGTCTTGAAACGGCAGGGGGACGAGGCGACGACGGCCTTGCGCCGGCTCCGGGAGATGGTGGCCGACGCGGACGCGATGAACCTCCCGCTATCCACGACGACCGGCTTGCTCGAGCGCGCGGACCGCGCATACAAGATGGGACAGTTCGACGAGGCCCTCGACCACGCGGCGCAGGCGGAGGCCGAAGCATCGAAGGAGCGCGACCGCGGAATCGCCGTGCGGATGCGAGGCTTCGAGGAGACCCTCAGGCGGGCCCGGATGGACGGGACCGACACCCGATCCGCGGATCGACTGTACGAACGGGCGCGCGAGTTCTTCCGGGCGAAGAAGTACCGCCAGGCGATCGCGGCGGCCGAGCAGAGCGAGGAAGAGGCGGAACGCGTCGGCCTTCAACAGGGCATGGCGAAGCAGGCCGTCGAGTCCGTCGAGCGAAAGCTCCGGGCGATCGGCAAGGGCCCCGCCGCCGTCACCTCGCTCGTGTCCGATTCCCGCCAGATGTACAGCGACGGCGATTACGTGAAGTCGCTCGATACCGCGATCCGTTCCTCCGACGCGATCGCCGACCTCCGGATCCTCCTGGAGGAGACCCAGGAGGTGCGCAACCGGGCCCAGGCGCTCCTGCAGACGGCCTACGAGGTCGGCGCCGATTCCACGAAGTTCGAGAAGTTCTTCCAAGAAGGCGAGGTCGCGTTCGAGGCCGGCGAGGTGGAGCGCGCGCGCTCCGCGTTCGCGGGCAGCATCGACTGGGGCCTCGGGCTCCTGAACTCGTGGGCGCGGGAGGAGCTGGCGAAGGCCGAACCGCTCGTCGAGACGTGCCGGAAGATGGAGGTCGATCCCACACCGATCCAGAACAAGCTCTCGGAGGCCCGGACCCTGATCGACTCAGAGAATTTCCGGGAGGCGCTGGCGCTCGTCCGATCCGCCCGCGATGCCGCGCAGTCGGCCCTCTCCGGGAAACTGAATCGGGCCCTCCAGGAGGCCGCGGAGAACCTCGCCCACGCGAAGAAATTCGGCTCGGATTCGCGGGATGCGGAGGCGCTCCTGCGGCAGGCGAACGAGCAGATCCTTCGAGGCGAATTCGACCAAGCGATGGACGTGGTCAACAACGCCCTGGAACGGGTCGAGTCCGCGAAGGTCGTCGAGAAACGGTTCATCGACCTCACGTACAAGGCCGAGACGACGATCCGAAACGGCCGCAAGTTCGGCATCGACATGAAGGCCGCCGAAGGGAAGCTCGCCCAGGCGATGCAGCTGCGGAAATCCGATCTTGCAGAGTCAATCAAGGCCGCGGAGGAAGCGTACCGCGTCGCCTGGGAGGCGACCGAGGAGTTCGCGCCGAGCATGAAGGCCTACGTCGACGTCGGCCCCGTCCGGTTGAACGAGTGGGCGGACGCGACCGTCACGGTCGAGAACATCGGCAAGGGACTCGCGAAAGACGTCCGCGTGCGCATCCTCGGCGATGCGGAGACCGAGGACATGGCCGAACTGCCGACCGTCGGCGCGCACCGCTCGGAGGCGCTGAGGTTCCGACTCAAGATGACTGCCTCCGGCTCCGTGCCGCTGGCCATCCAGATCGTCTCCCATCGGGTGTTCGACAACAAGGAATACACCCAGGAGATGATCGCGCAGATCGACGTCTCCGAGCGCGTCCAGGAGAAGGCGAAGCGGCTCGTCGCGGACCTCGAGACCCGGTGCCCCATCTGCAAGGGACTCATCAAGACCGGCTTCCGGGTCACCCGTTGCGGCTGCGGCCGGGACTTCCACGAGTTGTGCGCGACCCGCGTGGGCCGCTGCCCGGTCTGTTTCCGCTCCCTGCAGAACGCGGTCGAGTGATCAGGCGAGCCGACCCGCGGCGCCTTCCGCAGCCTTCAGCAGCTCGCCGGTCGCCATCCATTCCAGGATCCGGTTGGCATCGGGCGCGAGCGAGCGGTCATCGACTAGCGGCGGAACCCCGGACCGCACGAACTCGTACGCCGCCCGGGGTCCCGCACCCGGACGGAGCGGTTTGAGGAATTCCAGGCCCTGGGCCGCCGCGAGGACCTCCAGCGCGACGACGTGCGCCGCGTTCTCGAGCGCCTGCCGCGCCTTCATCGCGGCGGCCATCCCCATCGGCACGAAGTCCTCCTGGTTCGCCGACGTCGGGATCGAGTCGGCGCTGGCGGGATGGGCGAGGACTTTGTTGTCGCTCGCGTAGCCGGCCGCGACGTATTGCACGATCATCATCCCGGAATTCAGGCCGCTCTTCTCCGTCAGGAAGGGCGGCAGCTCGCTCAGTCGCGTGTCGACGAGGCGGGCGATCCGTCGCTCCGAAAAGCCCGCGAGGACGGCCATCCCGAGGGCGACGTGGTCGAGGGCCATCGCGAGCGCTTGCGCGTGGAAGTTCCCTCCGCTGACGCTCGTCCCCTCGGGGAAGATGAGTGGGTTGTCCGTCGCGGCGTTCATCTCGATTCGCAGGGACGCAACCGCGTTATCGAGCGTCGCGCGGACGGCCCCCAGGACCTGTGGAATGCACCGCAGCGTGTACGGGTCTTGCACCTTGTGCGGACCTTTGTGGGACGGGATAATCTCGCTTGCCCGGAGGAGGCGCCGCAGGTTCGCTGCAACTTCCCTGGCACCTGGTTGCGGCTTCAGCCCGACGAGGCGATCGTCGAACGGCTTCGGAGATCCCCGGAGCGCCTCGAAGGACATCGAGGCGGCGACCTGGGCGTCCTTCAGCAACCGCAGGCCATCGTTCACCAAGATGGCACCGACCGCCGCCATCACGGACGTCCCATTGATGATCGCGAGGCCTTCTTTGGACTGGAGGACGAGGGGAGCGAGGTTCGCCTTCGCGAGGGCTCTTTCCCCTGGAAGAACCTGTCCGCCGACTTCGGCTTCGCCCTCGCCGATGAGCACGAGGCCCAGGTGCGCCAGGGGGGCGAGGTCGCCGCTCGCACCCAGCGAGCCTCGGGACGGGATCACCGGATGGACGCCTCGGTTCAAGAAATCTAGGAGGCGCGACACGAGGATTCGACGGACGCCGGAGTATCCCATCGCGAGCGTGTTCGCCCGGAGGAGGAGGGCGGCCCGCACCTCATCTCGTCGGAGCGGAGGGCCGAGGCCGATCGCGTGGCTCCGCAACAGGTTGAGCTGCAGCGCCCGGACGTCTGCGTCGGAAATGGCGACGTTCGCCAGTTCGCCGAAGCCCGTCTTGATCCCGTACGCGAGGGAGCCTTTCGCGACGACGGTCTCGAGGGCCCGCCGGCTCGCGTCCACGCGTTTCGCCGCGGCCGGGGCGAGGCGCACCGGTTCGCCCCGGCGGGCGACGGCGATCACGTCATCGAGGTCGAGCGACCGTCCGTCGATCGAACGCATGGAGACCGCCGCGGCATCCCGGTTCCGCGATAAAGCTTTCACGCGGAGTCCAAAGCCGTTAAGCGCCCGCGGGCGTTCGGGACCCGTCCATGCAGATCGTCTTCCTCGGCACCTCCGGATCGTGGCCGACGCCGAAGCGGAACGTGAGCGCGGTCGCGGTAAAACGCGGTCCGGAGGTGATTCTGTTCGACTGCGGCGAAGGCACCCAGCGCCAGTTCATGCTCAGCACGTTGAGCTTCATGCAAGTCTCCCGCGTCTTCGTGTCCCACTTCCACGGGGACCATTTCCTCGGGTTGCCGGGGATGGTCCAGAGCATGTCGATGAACGGACGCGAGGCGCCTCTCGAGGTCTACGGGCCGCGGGGCATCGAGCGACTCGTCGGCGAATTGCTGTCCCTCGGCTACTTCACGCCGGGCTTCCCCGTGAAGGCGAAGGAGCTCCCTCCGGGCGGGGCGGTGGACTGCGGCGAGTATGCGATCACCGCCCACGAAGCGGTCCACACCGTGCCTTGCCTCAGCTACGTCCTCGAGGAGAAGCCGCGACCTGGGCGATTCAGCGTCGAGCGGGCCGAAGCCTTGGGCGTTCCGACCGGTCCCCTCTACAGCCGACTCCAGGAAGGCGAGACAATCCGGATTGGGGACCGAACGATTCGGCCGGAAGACGTCCTCGGCCCGCCGCGGCGGGGCCGGAAGATCGTCTACACGGGGGACACGATGCCTCACGAGGACCTGGTCCAGGTCGCGCGACGCGCGGACGTCCTGATTCACGACGCGACCTCGGACGCCGCGTTGGAAGAGAAGGCGAACCGGTATGGCCACTCTTCCTCCCGACAGGCCGCGCAGGTCGCGAAGGAATCGGCGGTCGGACTCCTCGTGCTGACCCATCTCAGCCCGCGCTACGAGGACCCGACGACGATCCTCGAAGATGCCCGCAAGGTCTTCCCGAGCACCCGGGTGGCCGAGGACTTCCTGGAGATCGAGGTCCCGTACCCGGACTAAGACGAACGGGCGGGATGCATCGATCGGGCCAGTGATCGTCGGGTAACGATAACAACCGCTCAGACGGCCACGGCCATCTCGGCCTTCGTGCGCTGGACGAACGTGCGCATCTCGGACCGGGCCCGGTCCGCGTAGGCGGCCACTCGCCGAGCGACTTCCTCGCGGACCTGGGAATCCTTCGCAGGTCCGACGTACTCCTCGATCTGCTCCCTCCGGCCCCCGCGGTTCTCGTAGTGCCAGAAGTAGAGATAGCGTCCGCGCCGAATCGTCTTCACGCAGTAGCCGCAGCCAATCATCACCGTCTTATCTCCGTGAGCGGAGAAGTAGTTATCGTTATTTAACGATAACGACGGGGTGGGCGAATCAGGTCTGGTCCAATGGTCGAACGGCTCGACGCCTTTCCCCGCAGCCGTTAGCGGCCAGCGAGCGGTATCATCGGAGCGGGCGGCCGTGCAATCGCGAGGATTCCGCCGATGATACCAAACGTGGCTCCCAACGGAAATAGGAATCCGAGCATGCCGCCCCCAATCAGGAGGCTGAGGGCGGAAAACACGATGATGGTAGGCCCCCAAACCGCGCGGTTCCGCGGAGCCAGCCAGAGCAGAACCGAACCGACGAGAATCGCAGCACCGGAAACCAACCCAATCGAAATAAGGACCGGTGGGGCGAACAGGGCGAATTTCGGAATGTAGACGCCAAGGAGGCCATTCACCAGGACGATCAGCCCGGCGGCACAGGAAAACACAATCGCACCAACCGGCCTCATCGTGCGGTGCGGTGACGTGTCGAGATCCACCTCGCCGTCGTGACCCCCAATCGACTATTTTCCGATACCGTTGTTCGAGTCCGTCGTCGGCTGAGAGAGATGTTGTCGCCAGGCCCCGCGACTACAGGAGCTTCATCAGGTCCGACTTCGTGACGATTCCGGTGACCTCGCCTTTCGCGGTCACGAGGACGGCGTCGTAGTGCCGCAGCAGGCTCGCGGCGAGCTCGACCGGGGCCTTTGCGTCGACCTGCGGGAAGGCCGGCTCCATGACCTCGTCCACCCGGATCCGCGCGAGGTCCTTCGGGTCCTTGCCGGAGAGGATGAGGTTGTTAATCACCTTGTCCGAAATCGAGCCGACGGGGTGACCGTTGTGCATGACGGGCATCTGAGAGAACTTCCAGTGGCGCATCTCGTCCACGGCGGTGGCGAGCGGAATCTTCGCCTCGACGTATTGGACCTTCCTCGTCTGGATCTGTTCGACGAGCGCCTTTTTCTCCTGCCGCTTCAGCTCGGCCTGGAGGGACGCCATGACCCGCCGGACGACGTCGTACGAGGGGTTCATCTGCCGCTTCTCGATCTTCACGATCGTCGACTGGCTCACGTTCGAGAGGCGCGCCAGGGCGGTCTGCGTGAGCCCGAGGGCCTTCCGTAGCCGCGGCACCTCTTCCAGATCGGGCATCATCTCCGGCGGCAAGGGGCCGAGGGTACATATTCCTGCCGGAATTTTCAAAGCCAGTGCATATTATTGGCCGATGAACCGGGCCAACGAATCCGTCGCGGCCGTTCCGCCTCGGCGCGACGAGGCGACAAAAAGCATATATGTACCGCCGCATCCACGCCGCAAGCCGTCGGGGGACTTCCGTGGCGCGAAATATCTACGTCGAGGAACTCATCCACACGCCGATCGAACAGCAGGGAACCGAGATCGTCGAGCGCAAGGGGGTCGGCCATCCGGACAGCGTCGCGGACGGACTCGCGGAGATCGTCTCGCGGGCCCTTTCGAAGATGTACATCCAGCGGTTCGGGCGGATCCTCCATCACAACACGGATCAGGTCGAGGTCGTCGGAGGACAGAGCGCGCCGAAGTTCGGCGGCGGGGTGTTCCTCGAGCCCGCGTACATCCTGTTGGTCGGCCGGGCGACGACGATGGTCAATGGCGAACGCCTCCCGTACCGCACCGTCGCGATCCAAGCGGCCCACGACTACCTCACGACGAACTGCACGAACCTGAACGTGGACGCGGACGTCACCCTCGACTGCAAGATCGGCCAGGGTTCCGTCGACCTTCGAGGATTATACGACACGCAGAAGCACCTGGCGAACGACACGTCATTCGGCGTCGGGTTCGCGCCGTTCTCCGAACTCGAGACGGTGGTCCTGGAGACGGAGCACCTGATCAACGGACCGCTGAAGAAGGACCTGAAGGAGGTCGGGCAGGACATCAAGGTCATGGGGGTCCGGCA
>VBMA01000076.1 GCA_005878985.1 Methanobacteriota archaeon | reverse complement strand
AACCTCGGTCGATACGAACAGTCGATCCCGTACTTCGAGCGGGCCCTCGAGGTGAATCCTCGATACGAGATCGCGTGGAACAACATCGGGAACGCGCTGAACAAGATGGGCCGCCACGAACCCTCCCTGAAGTACCACGACAAGAGCCTCGAGATTAAGCCCGATTTCGACTACGCGCTGTACGCGAAAGGCCACGCGCTCGATTCGCTCGGCCGTCACGAGGAAGGCCTCGAGCTGATCAGCCAAAGCCTCGAGCTGAACCCGAACTACGACCACGCATGGATGGCGAAGGCGGAGGCCCTCCACCATCTCGGCCGACTCGAGGAAGCCCGCGACGCGCTGAACAACACGCTCATCCTGAACGGCTCGTTCGAGGAGGCCTGGGTGTTCCGCGGGAAGATCCTCGAAGAGATGGGGAACGCGCTCGAGGCGGAACGGTGCTACGACGAGGCGCTCGAGTGCTTCCGGGCCTCCCTCGAGATCGAGCCGGACAATGCGGAGCTGCGGTATCATCAGGCGGTCCTCCTGGAAGACTTGGAGCGGGTGGACGAGGCGATCGACGGATATACGGCCGCGGCGTCGAAGGCGCACGGCGCCGACAGCTTGCTCCGGTTGTCCGCGCTCCTGCTTCGAGTCGGGCGAGCGGCGGACGCACTCGTCCCGGCCGATGACCTGCGCGCGCGAGACCCCACGGATTCTCGCGGTTGGCTGGCGGCGGGCCGCGCATTGCTCGCCCTCGGCCGACCGACGGATGCGGAGGTCTCGTTCCGAAAGGCTGCGGAACTCGGAGCCCCTGAAGCGCAAACCGATCTTGCACGATCACTGCAGATTCTCGGGAGGGCCGACGACGCCCTTGCCACCCTCGCCGGAATCGAGGCACCGAGCAACGAGATGCTTCTCCTTCGAGCGGACCTTCACGCGAGCCTCGGCCGCTTCGAAGACGCGCTCGCGGACTGTGATGCCGCGATTCGCGCGCACGCGGATGGCCGCGACCTCGTGTACCGGCGGAAGGGCGAACTCCTCTTGCGCTCGCATCGATCGAAGGAGGCCATGTCGGCGTTCGACGCCGCGCTCGGGCTGAATCCGACGGATCCGGACATCTGGTGCGATGCCGCACGCGCGTGGCGGAGCTTGGGCCAGGAAGACCGCGCGCGAAAGATGGTCGATCAGGCGCTGCGGCTCGATCCGACCTTCTCGCGGGCCCTCGATCTGCGGTCCGGGCGCACCGCGTCGGGCTGATTTCCATCGTCTCGCATCGATAAATATGGAGACTGCGAACGAGGAATTATCTTCCGCGTCCGCCTGCCGGAATCCGAATGGCCGTGAAGATTCGTCGGCGTTCCCGACTTCGCCGCAAGGAGGCGACGGACTTCCTCGGCCGACTCGCGGACGAATTTGGCATGGAGATTCCGTTGGACGACGTGCCGCTCGACGAGGCGGAGGCCGGCCCCCATCGCCTGTTACTACGGAACAACGACGCGATCGCGATCTTCCTCGAAGGCGGAATCGCTCCGACGATCCGCGGGCTCCTCGCCTTCCCCGCGAAGAAACGGGCCGTCACGGTCGACATGGGCGCGGTGCGCTTCATCTACAACGGCGCGGACGTGATGGCCCCGGGGATCGTCGACGCGGACCCCGGGATTCGAGCAGGCGATATCGTCTGGATCCGGGACGAGAAGAACGGCCGGCCGCTCGCGATCGGGCGCGCGATCATGGACGGACCCACGATGGCCCGGGAGGAAAAGGGCAAGGCGATCCAGACGATCCATCACGTCGGCGACGAGATCTGGCGGCTCGGCGAAGAGGAGCCCTGACGTGCCTCGGCTGCGCGCGGTCCTGTTCGACATCGACGGGACGCTCCTCGACACGCGCGACGCCTGGGTCGCGGCATTCGATGCAGGTCTCGAGGCGATTCGCAAGACGTCGATCTCGGGCTCTGAGGCGGCGCGATGGATCGGCACGCCGATCGAGGCGATCTACGCCGAACGGTGCGGTCTCGCGGGCGACGAACTCGCAAAGGCGGTCCGTGAGTTCCAGCGAATCGAGGCCGAGTCCGTGCGCGAAGGCATGCGGGCCTACCCGGGCGTTCGCGAGGCACTCGACTCCCTGGCCGCATGGGAGCTCGCCGCCGTGACGAACAAACGCCGGGACACCTCGATCGAGGCCCTGCGAGTCACCGGGCTCCTGTCATTCTTCGCCCTCGTCCTCGGAGGCGATTCGGTGCCGCACAAGAAGCCGGCACCGGACCCGATCCTCCGGGCGGCGTCGGCGCTCGGAGTCGCGCCGGCGGAATGCGCCGTCGTCGGAGACACGGAGAACGATGTCCTCGCGGGGAAAGCGGCGGGCGCTCGGACGATCGGGGTGACGTGGGGCTACGGCACCCGAGCGCGTCTCGATGCCGCGGGCGTGGACTACCTGATTGAGACGCCCGGTGCCTTGGCGCCGCTCCTTCGGGCGCTCACGCCCAGTACGGCTGCCTGAGGTACTTGTACACGGACATGACGGCGGTCACGGCCTCGCCGCACCCCGTCACGATCCGTTTGTCCTTCCCAGGATACGACACCATGTCGCCGCATGCGTAGATCCCGCGGACGGACGTCGACATGTCCGCCTTGACGCGAATCAGCCGGTCGCCTTCGAGCTCGACGCCCCAGCGGGGCAGGGGCGTGATCTTCGGTTCGAATCCGATGTTGACGATCACCGCGTCGACGTCGAGGACCGTCTTCTTCAGCGTCCGGTTGTCGTACACGACGGCCCGCTCGACCTTCCCGTTGCCTTCCAGGCTCGTGACCTCGGCGTTGAAGAGCACCTCGATTTGGCTGTCCATGACGGCCTCGACGTTCTTCTCCATCGCCCGGAACTCCTCGCGGCGGTGGACGAGGATCACCTTCTTCGCGGCCGCGACGATTTCGAGGGCGATCTCGAGGGCGCTATCGCCACCGCCGACGACGACCACCCGTTTCCCCTTGAACTCGCGACGGTCCCGCACGCGGTACTCGACGCCTTTCGTCTCGAATTCTGCTTCGCCGGGCACGTCCAGGCGTTTCGGCTCGAACAGTCCCATCCCCATCGCGAGGATGATCGATCGGCCTTCGTACACGTTCCCTTGGCGGGTCGCGAGCTTGAAGCCGGACGCTTGTCGCTGGACGTCCACGACTTCCTCGGCCCGGATTTCCGCGCCGCTCTCCCGCGAGTGGAGGACGAACAGTTGCGCGAGTTCGCCGCCCTCGATCGCGATGTAGCTCGGATAGTCGTAGACGGACTTCGTCGGGTAGAGCCACTCGAGCTGGCCGCCCGTCGCCTGCGCCTCGAGGATCAGGGTCGACAGCTTCCGGGTGCGGGCGTACACACCGGCCGTCAAACCGGCGGGGCCACCCCCGACGACGATGACGTCGTAGACCATGGGCGCCAGCGACAGAGGCCCTTCCTTCTTAAACGTTGTCCCAGCGAGGGTGACCGTGTCACGAAAGCTCACGGCTATCTTATGATTGAGTGAATAATTATTGCGTGTTTCGGCAACCCGTTGGCAACGTCCGCGATACCTTTAAATTCGTGGTGTCGGCTATGGGGCGGCGCAGAAGGGATGTGGCATGGCCTTCATCAAAAAGCCATTCCGACGGTTGTCCGAGGGCGCCGAGGCGGATACGTACATCGACTTGGGAGAGCTGAACTTCGAGGGCGAAGGCGGGGCCTTGGGTGAGCCCGTCGAGCACTTGGTCAAGGTCGCGGAGGTGTACCGCTACGAGGACATCGCCGACCTCACGACCCACGTGTACAACGGGAACATCCTGTTGATCGACTACACGAGCCTCGCGAGCGACGACCTCGCGCTCAAGCGCATCACGGCGGAGCTAAAGAGCGCCGTCCGGGATTGCGGCGGCGACGTGGCCGTCGTGGGCAAGAACGTCCTCATGGCGACGCCGGCCGGGATCAAGATCGACCGGGCGAAGATCAAGGGCGCCTTCTGATTACGTGCGGCGACTCCATCGGGACGGCTTGGGCGCCTGGTACGGCTTCGCGGCGAAGCCTTTGTCGTACGTCAGGACGAAGTAGTCGCGCGAATGGTTCGTGTGGCGCATCTTCGCGCACCGGAACAACAACTGCACCCGTCCTTCCCCCGCGCCGCTGAACCGCAGTTCGAAGACGCCGTCTGCGAGGAACGAGACGTCATTCGCGACGCCGCCCCGCGCGGGATCGACGTTCGCGATCACGTAGGTCGTCACGCCCATCGACCGCAGGAAATGGAAGAAATGGAACAGTTCGTTCCGGACGTCCTGCAGGTGAGCCATCGAGACGAGCACGTCCATCGTATCGATGACGACGAGGTCGATCTTCTCGCGCTGATTCCGCCGGACGAGGAAGTCTTTCAGCACCCGCAACCAGTCCCGGATCTCCTCGGCGCCTTCGTGCTCGACGCGGAGGCGCGCGATGTCGACGAGGAAGTCCTCCTCGGTCCCGAGGCCGTGGTGGCGCATCGTCCGGAGGATCGACTCGCGGCTCTCTTCGACCGTTACGTAGACGCCGCGGCGACCCGCGGCGCGGTTCTTGATCAGGATGTACAGCGCGAGCGACGTCTTCATCGAGCCGCCCGGCCCGGTGATCGCGATGACGCTGCCTTTCGGCACCCCGCCTTCGAGGGACGCATCAAGGCGGCCGACATAGGTCGGGAGGCGTTCGTCTCCCGGCGCCGGTCGCGCAGACTCGACGGCCAACGCGGCCACCTGCTCCCTGAGCCTCCGGACTTCGTCACGCAGTCCCCGCAACTCGGCGTCGAGGTCTTCCGACGGCTTCGCCGGCTCCCCGGGCTTCGGGGTCCGCACCCACTCCACGTCCACACCCTGCGCCATCCCGTAGCATAATGCGAACCGCGCGCGTTAACCTTTTGCCGAGGTCCACCGCGCATCGATCCGACTATCAGGTCTGAGAGGATGAACCGCCATCGTCCGGGATGGTGAGAATCAACGGAGGGACGGCGGCGCAGAACTCTTAAATAGCATAGACCCCCCATAGGAGCCGCCCGAGGCGACCCATGGCCGTGAAGACGAAATCGGAGCGGGGACCGGCCGGGACGCTGACGGTCGACGACCTCACGCGGGCGATCAAGAACTCGATCGACCGGACCGGGATGAAGGAGGAAGAGGCGCGGGCGATGGCCCAGCACGTCCTCAACTTCTTCGGCTACTCGGAACGGATCATCGACAACGTCCTCGAGCCGGAAGACCGGGACGCGTTCTACATGCTCGAGGACTCCGGCATCCTGACGACGGAGAGGGAGGAGACCACCCTCTACGACGGCCGGGAGTGGCGGATCCACTACTGGATGTTCCGAAAGGAACGCATCGCGGAACTCGTCGAAGCGCAGAAGGCCAAGGAAGAGGCCGAAAAGATGGGGTCCGTCTACGACGACGTCCCCGAAGACTTCTGGGCCTCCCGCAAGGAGCGGCCCGAGGCGCCGAAATAGGCCTCAGCCGAAGGCGAGCTGCAAGACGCCCCCGTGGCGTCGGACGAGGTCCACCGCGAGCGAATGGGGTAGGGCCATCCGTCCGTCCCGGAACGGGAACGCCCGGTCGAACTTCTCGACGGCCCGCAACGCCTGCGCCCCCAGTTCGTCCGTGAGATAGGCGCTGTCCGAGTCCGCGGATGCGACCAGGGTGAGGGGCAGTCGAAGGTCGTCCGCCTCGTCCCGCGCGAGGACCGCCGCGTAGCGGTCGAGGGCCGTCCGGTCGAACGGATGGGGATCCCCCTCCCGCGTCCGGCACGCCGGCTCCGGTTCCGCGAGAAGGCGCGTCAGCGTCTTCTTCTCGACGACGAGCCCGGCGTTCAGCCGGCCGAGCTCGAATGAGATCCAGCGATCGAACGGACCGGGCCCGGCCACGGCGATTCCAATCCCGGGCCCCGATTAAGCTTTGTGAGGCCCGATAGCATTTTCAACCCCTATCCTGATTCCCCGGCGGAGGGGGCCGATTGGCAACCAGCGTGACATGTCCTCGTTGTGGCGCGGCGAATAATCCGGGAACGATGTTTTGCGTGAACTGCGGAAGTGCCTTGTCCGCGGGGGCGGGAGGCGCGTCGGCGGCCGCGGCGCCGATGTACCCACCCGCGATGCCTGGCCTTCCGTCGGCCTGGGACGCGGACCGGCGGAAGCAGATCGACCGCACGAAGACCGGACTTCTCCTGCTCCTCATCGGCGGGCTCATCTCATGGATTCCGATCGTCGGGATCTTGGGAGGCTTGCTCCTGCTCATCGGTGCGATCCTCGTCATCCTCGGGCGCAAAGCCTTCGGCTCAACGCATGCCCGGAACGTCGTCATCGCAATCGTGCTGTTCTTCGTCGGAATCATCATCGGGATCATCACCGGCGTGCTCTTCGCCGCTGCGGTGTTTTCCGCCATCGCTTCGCAAAACCAGGCCGCCCTGGGGGCCGCGCTCGCGAGCGCGTTCAATACAATCCTCATTGGGGCGATTATCGCAGCCGTGGTTGGCGGCATCGCATCCGTCCTGTTCACGTACGCCCTGCAGAAGCAGACCGGGAAAATGCTGCTGTGGGCCGGGTACGTGGCCAACCTGGCGATCTCGATCGCGATTCTTGCCATCATCGGGCCGCTCGTCTCGAACGCGATTAATCAGGCCACATCCGGGGGAACGTACAACCCGGCGCCCATCAATGCGCTCCAGGGCCAGTTGAACGGCTTAGGCTATCTGAGCGTGATCCCGGCCCTCCTGTTCGCCGCCGCGACCTATCTGGCGTGGTCCCGCGTCAGCCACGGGGAGATTCCGCCACCCACGACTCCGCCGGGGATGCCCATGTCGACGATGCCGCCGCCGTCCGGTCCGTCCCCTCCCCGCTGAGCCAAGATTGGCGATTCTACACGACCGGCAGGCAAGCGCCTGCCCCTTTCACTTTTTCTTCGAAATCACGTGGGTCACGAAGAACTTCTGGCCGTCGTGGTTCAGCGCGAGCGCGTTGTGGTCGTGGTTCATCCAGCGCATCTTGATGCAACGCAGGCGCAGCTGCACGTCCGTCTCCCCGACCTCGACCTGCCGGAGATTCAGGATCCCGTCGGCGAGGAAGTCTTCCCCCCATTGCGCGAGGCGCGTCGAGCCGAACGGTTGCTCGGCGATCAGGAACGTCGTGAGGCCGAGCTCCTTGATCGAGGAGAGGAAGTGGAACATCTCCCGCCGGGGCGTCTTGATCTCGGAGAGGGCATACAGCGCCTCGAGGCTGTCCAGCGCGAGCACCCCGTATCCGCTCGAGCTCACGGCCTCCTTGATGATCTCGAGGAGGATCGTGAACCAGTCTTTCGACGATTCCGAGCGCTGGAGCCCGCGGCGGAGCTGGCCCATGTCGAGGATGTAGACGCTGGACTCGTGGAGGTTCCCCATCCCCATCCGCGCGGCCCCGGCCTTGAGGCTGTCCATGTCCTGTTCCAGGCTCACGTACAGCGACTTGACGCCGTTCAGGCGCGCGTTCTCGTGCATCATCCAGAGGATGAGGGAGGTCTTCATCGTCCCCGGCGTGCCGGCGACCAGGACCGTGCTGCCTCGCGGGATTCCGCCGCCGAGCGCGCGGTCGAGTCCTTCGACATACGTCTGGAGCAGGGGGACCTCGATGTCCATCGTAGGCCGCACGACGAGGTCTTCGTTATAAAGCGATGGCGTCCTCGTTATCGAGGGAGATATTCATCGATGAAAGTTATTCGCCGAATCCCGATTTCGGAAGGAATGCTTTTGTAGCCGCGGTCCGTTGCGCCCGGCGAGAAGGGATGGCCAAGCGGGATGACGCGGCCCTGAAGCTGCTCCGCTGGGAGCTCGAGGGCCATGGCAAGGTCGTCATGGAAGCGATGCTGCGCCATCCTGACAAGAGCTTGGCCGAGGCCGTCGACCTGATCGAGCAAGAGGTTCCATCCTTGTCCGCGAGCGACCCGTCCGCCAACGAGCCGTCCACCGAGATGCCCGCGCCCGTGGCCCCGTCGCGAGGCCGCTCCCCCCCGGAGCTGGACGCGTTGAGCCAGGAGTTCCAGACGTTCCGGCATCTCCTCCATCCGAAGGAGGCGAAAGAGGTCGAGGCGACCCTAAGGGAGCTCGTGCGCACCCAGGACCGGGAGGCGATGACCGCCCTCCGGCGGCGGCTGCGGGCGCTCTCCCTCCAGGCTGCCTTCTGGTCCGAGCTCGCCGCCGGCCACAAGGAGTCGAACGCGATCGCCCTCGTCATCCTGCGAAAAGGCCGCGAGGTCCTCGCGAAGGCCGGCGAGACGGCGTACCTCGACCAACCCGAGGTCGCGGAGATGATCCGACGGGAATCCGAGCGGCGGGCGAAAGGCACCTACGTCCTGCATCTCCCGGTCGGCCGGCTCGTCGTGATGACGGGAGAGGGAGCGTCGATCGCCGCTCTGTTCCGGCGGGCGCCCGGGAAGGACGTCGTGCAGGTCCTCGTGAAGACGGTCGAAGCGATCGAGGAGAACAAGGCCGCGGCGACGAAGACGTTCGGGAACGACAAGCTCGCGGCGAAATATGCCGAGGCGCTCCTCAAGCTGCTCCAGAAGACCTCACTCTGACGTCGGCCTGGCGATCCGGAAGTGGCCGTCGTCTCGGCTTAGCGCGAACGATCCCAGTGCATGCCGCGCGCGGCGCATCTTCACACAGCGCAGGCGCAACTGCATGTCCGTCGCGCCTTTCGCGAAGTGGCCGAGGTACAGGATTCCGTCCGCGAGGAACTCCTCCTCGAACGACGACAGCTTCCCGTGGTTCCCGGACGGGACCTCGGAGATGAGGAAGCACGTCGCGTGCAGGGACTTCAGGAACCCGAAGAAGTGGAAGAGCTCGCGGCGCGGGTTGGTCAGCCGGCTCAGGCTGTACAGGGCCGCGAGGCTGTCGATCGCGACGAGGTCGAACGCGTTCACCCGCACCCGCTGGTCGATGTACTTCTGGAGGACGTCGAGCCAGTTCTTCGAGAGCTCTTCGTCCTTGTGCTCCAACCGGATCCGGCCGATGTCGAGGATGTACAGCTCCATGTCATCCAAGCCGGTCATCCCGAGGTCCGTCATCGCGGCCCGCAGGTCCTCCTGGCTTTCCTCCAGCGTAATATAGAGGGCCTTGGATCCGGCCTTCACGTTCTCGTACAGGATGGAGAAGGTCAACGCGGTCTTCATCGTGCCCGGCGTGCCGGCGACGAGGACGAGGGAACCGCGGGGGATGCCGCCGCCGAGCGCTTCGTCGAAGCCCTCGACGTAGGTCTTCATGCGGTCCATGGGAGGACGTCGAACGAGCCGGATGGCGCTATAAAGGGGTGGTGGGGAGATTATCACCTCTGAAAGGAGGCGGCGACTCGGATTCACAGGCCCCACCGGAAGGTTCACGGCCGCCGCGGAATCTACCTCTAAACAGAGGTAGGTCCATGAGGATCGGCTGCGGTCTCCGGGTCCATCGAATCGACGGGAACGAGTACCTGTACTTCTGGCCCTATGAGCGGGAGGGCGGCCGCAGTCGGCGCCGGGAGGACTACGTCGGACCCGCTCGGGACCCGGCCTCGAGGCAGCAGGGCGGGCGGAAGCTCCTCGCCTACTACCGCCGAATCCAGGCAGACGTCGCATCGAGGATTGCCCGTCTCGAACGTTCGGCGTAGGCCATCTGGACGGTCCCCATTCGGGACCGGCTCCTACCTCTGAACAGAGGTAGGTTCGAGAGAGGGTGCTCCGGATCGTCGGTGTAGGATTATCTATATCCGGCTCACGAACGTACGCTGGCCTCGATGGCCCTCGACGCCATTCCGCAGGCCTTGTGGTTCTTCCTGCCTGCGTTCGTCGCGAACCCGATGGCTGTCGTCTTCGGCGGCGGGACCCCGATCGACTTCGGCCGAACCCTCCGAGATGGCGAACGGCTCTTCGGCGACGGGAAGACCTGGCGGGGCCTCCTGGGTGGCACCGTGTCGGGAGCGTTGTTGGGATTCCTCCTGTCCGCGCCGTTCAACCTCGTCGCGCCGAATTCAGTGTGGTCACTCGGATCGTACGGCGCGGCCTTCGCCGCCTCTGCGGTCCTCGCTTTCGGCGCGCTCCTCGGGGACCTCGCCGGGGCCTTCCTGAAGCGCCGCATGCACAAGCCCCGCGGGGCCAAGGCTCCGGTCCTCGACCAATATGATTTCGTCGTCGGCGCGCTCCTCCTGAGCCTGACCATTCCATGGTGGTCCGTCCCGCGGCTCTTCTCCGGGGACGCGCTCCTCGGGCTCCTCGCCATCATCCTTATCACGCCTGCCCTGCATCGGGCCGTGAATGTCATCGGATTCCGGATCGGCCAGAAACGCGAGCCCTGGTAAGCTCGACCGGCCGGGCCTCGTCGCCGCGCTGAAGGCGTGCGGCGCCCTCCAGTTTGGGACCTTCACGCTGGCGTCGGGGGAGACCTCGTCGTACTACGTGGATATCAAGAAGGCGATCACCCGACCGGACCTGCTGCGGACGATCGCGAAGGCGATGGTTCCGTTCGCCCACGGCGCGAGCCGAATCGCGGGCGTCGAACTCGGGGCGGTCCCGATTGCCGCGGCCGTGAGCCTCGCGAGCGATACGCCGTACATCATCGTGCGCAAGGCCCCGAAGGAACACGGCACGAAGCACGACTTCGAAGGCGAGTTGAACCGAGGCGATCTCGTGTTGTTCGTTGAGGACGTCGTGACGACCGGCGGCACCCTGCGCGGCGCGATCGATCGGCTGCGCGAGCACGGGGCGGTCGTCGAGGACTGCGTGTGCGTCGTGGACCGGGAAGAGGGCGGCGCGATCCTCCTCGCCGAGGTCGGCGTGCGCCTGCACGCGCTCCTTCGCGCGAGCGAACTGGTCGGTCGGTGAGGGCCGCTTCCCGCATCGGTCCCAATGACATCCGAGGCCGTCCGTAGGCGCTAGTGGCGGTGGAAACACTTTCGGCTATCTCCCCTCCGCGCGTTGATACCTCCCACCATGGGTGTTGGAGAGGGGAAATGGATCCCATCGCCGTCACCTGGGAGGACCGACCGGGCTCCCCGCAGGCTCTCACGGTCACCCAGCTGGCCCGCGTGATCCGGGACACGGTCCGGGCGAACCCGATCCTCTCCCGGATCCTCGTGCGCGGCGAGGTGAGCAACGTGCAACGAGCGCCGTCCGGCCACGTGTTCTTCACGCTGAAGGACGCGACCGCCCAGCTCTCGTGCACCCTCTTCCGCGAGGATGCCGAGATGCTCGGATTCGATCTCGAGGACGGCATGGACGTCGTCGTCTCGGGAGACGTGGACGTGTTCCCACGTCGAGGGTCCGTCCAGTTGCTCGTCAAGGCCGCGACCCCGGCGGGCGTCGGCGCGTTCTGGGCCGCGTACCAGAAGACGCGCAAGAAACTCGCCGCGGAGGGCCTGTTCGATGCCGCGCGGAAGCGCCCGCTTCCGTCGTTTCCTCAGACTATCGGAGTCGTGACCTCGGAGATCGGTGCCGTCGTGCACGACATCGTCACGATCCTGCGACGTCGGTACCCGATCGCGCACATCGTCATCGCGCCCGCCTTGGTCCAGGGACCCGAGGCATCCGTCAGCTTGCGCCGCGCGCTCGCCGTTGTCTCCGACCGCGTCGATGTGGTCATCGTCGCCCGAGGCGGCGGTTCGCTGGAGGATCTGTGGTGCTTCAACGACGAGGGGCTCGCGCGGGCCGTCGCGGCCTCTCGGGTACCGGTGGTCAGCGCAATCGGCCATGAGACGGACGTGACGATCGTGGACTTCGTCGCCGATGTCCGGGCCGCCACTCCGAGTGCCGCGGCGGAGCTCGTCTCCCCCGACGCAACGGAACTCATGGCGCGGATCAATGGGGCGGGCCGCTCGTTGGTCGAGGAGATCCGCGAGGCCCTTCGCGGCGTCCGACATCGAGCGACTGCCCTAAGGGAACGGCTGTCCCCGCGGGGGCTCCAGCGGGGGATCGAGGCAAACCGCGCGCTCCTGGAACGGTCCTTCGTGGCGCTGGCGGCGGTCGCTCCTCGCGAGGTCATTCGTCACCGGGAACGGCTCGAAGCGCTCGGTCGTCGCTTGGATGTCCTCAGTCCGCTCGCGACGCTCCAGCGCGGCTACGCGATCGCGGAACGCGAAGACGGTCGTGTCGTCGCGCACGCCGTGGAGGTCGAATCGGGCGACGCCCTCGCGGTCCGCTTCCAAGACGGCCGGATTCGGGTTCACGTCAATCAGGAACAGGAGGAACCATGACCGAAGAGCCGAACTTTGAGGAATCTCTCGCGGCCCTCGAGGCGACGGTGGACGCGCTGTCCCGCGGCGACCTGCCGCTCGACCGCGCCCTCGCCGTCTTCGAGGAAGGACTCGGCCTGTATCGCCGGTGCCACGCGATCCTCGCGGACTCCGAGCAGCGCGTGACGAAGCTGATCGCCGCCGCCGAGGGACTCATCGAAGAACCGTTTCCCGTCGAATGAGTGCGCCGGACTGCCCGGCTCGATGCCGTCGAGCGGCGCCTCTCATAGCTCCCCGGAGATTTCACTCGGCATTTCTTCTTCGTCAACGACCCGCCATGGCTTCTTGTACCCGACCCCGCCACGCGCTCGGCTGCGGCTCTCCCCGATCGACTTGTAGTCTTCCTTAATCGTGACCACCTGCTCCGGCATGCCGGCAATCGAGACATCGGAGAGGTCCTCGCACGTCCGGACCAGGTTCTCCTCCGTGTACCCGAACGGCGCGAGGAGCGTCTGTCCGGACCGGCACAGGAGGTGGATGTACTCCCATGCGTCCGGCTCCTCGTCTCCTTGGAGGAACTCGGCGACGCGCACCTTCCGTTCGGAATCCCGGGCCCGTGCGTCCAAGAGGACGTACCGCACGGACTCGCCCGGCTCGACCGCGAAGCCGCGCTTCTCCATCTGCTTCAGGGCCGCCGCGGTCGCCGTGAGGACGACGTACTCCGGGAGGGCGCGCGAGACGCTCTTCGTGAGGATGAACTGGTGCACCGGGATCGCGCGGTCGAGGACGCACTTCGCGGTCCACCGCAGGATGTCGACGGCCTTCGGGATGCGCTCGCGGAACTCCGCGGCGGTCGACGCGAGGCTGAGCTCTCCGAGCATCGCCTCCTGGCAGATGTTGATGAACTCCGGAGTGTCGTGTTTCCGGAGCTCGATCCCGCGTAACTTGAACTCGTCGTCCTGGAAGAGACCGTAGTAGCGGTTCAGCGCGCCGATGCCAGTCGTCTTGCATGGGAGGAACACGATCCATTTGTAACGGCCCTCGAGCTCGATCGGGAGGCCGATGGAACCGGCGATGTGCTCGCGGACCTTCTCGATCGGATCCGTGTCTGACTTGGGCCGTAGCCAGACGGAATCGACGATGCCGTGGACGACCTCGTAGCCATGGGATTCCGCGATCTCCATCGTGCGGACGAGGATGTTCCGCGCGTACGCGTTGATTGCCTCATGGCACTCGATGCGACCGAAGCGGGCATTTTTATATCCTTGATATCCGAAACTTGTCACAAGGGTCCACTTGAGAATGGTGTCCCGCCCAGTGTACACGTCTTGGAGCGGCCCCGGTTCCTTCTTCATCTTCTTGTAATACCGCCGTCGCTCGATCAGCGGTTTCAGCACGCGACCGACAATCCCGACGCGTCGCGTGCAAAGATGGTATCGTAACTCGGGGACGGGAAGACCATCGAGCGTGCAGCACGAGCAGTCGAGCGTCTCCGCGGAGATGTTGTACTTCACCATAATGCTCGGATACAGGGAGGAAAAGTCGAGTTCGTAGAGACCTTCGTGCACCCCGACTTCCGGTTCGAACGTGAATCCCCCGCGATCGCCCCGCAGCAGATTCTCGGCGTCCTTGAAGTCCTCCGGTCGATTCTTCTTCCACACCACGAGACAGCCGTCGTGGTACGCCTGATTCACCTGCATCGCCGAGAACGCGGTGCCCGGCGTGAGCCGGGCCTGCTCCTGCGGCGTCAGCGTCGAGAGACGCGACAGTTCCGCGAGGCCCGCGAAATCACTTTCGCGAAACGCGAAGTGACCGCGATCCAGATGCAGCCGACCCCGCAGGATGTACTGGCCCGGTTTGTAGACGATCTTCCCGTACGTAAAGTACGACTTTGCCTTCACTCCCGCGAACTTGTCCGGGTCCCGGCCCAGTTGCAGGTTCACGCCGAGGTCGGACGCCTTCGCGGCGAGGTACGGCATCAGGAATGCGTCGCCGCCGTCCGTCATCAGGACGTCCGGGTCCTTCGACCGCACGACCGCGTCGATTCCTTTCAGGATCGTCTCCGCATCCCCGTCGATCTCGACATCGTCGACGCGGGCCCCGAGGAGCTTGTCCTGCATCCGCGGGATGCCCGCCGGATTGTCGACGTGCAGGTCGAGGAGGGATTTCCGCAGCGCCGGCAAGGGATAGTCGAGGGCGAAGTGCTCCTCTTCCGCCCGCCACACGCCGTTCGCGTAGTGCAGGAGCCCCATCGGGAAGATGTCGTGCTCGATCGCGTATCGCTGGCTGAAGCGCAGGTCCACGTTGAACAGCCGATGGTCGACGTACCCGCCATTCGAGTCGAGGATGTGCGCGAGATTGCGGATGTTGCGGTAATGCCGCGGCACGATCTCCAGGACGGGTTTCGGCTCGTCGTCCTCGAGGGCGATGCGCTTCTGGACCTCCCGCACGTCGCGGACGCCGTCCAGGATCTCGATCCGTCGGCGGATCGCGGGGAGATCGGACGGCGATGCGTGCAGGTAGAACGTCGGTACGACCCGCGGGTCCTCGATCCGATGTGCGCCGCGCTCGTTCCATAGCCAGAGGACGATCGAGTCGCGGTCGTAGTCCGCGTAGGCGTCGATGATCCAGCCGTGCGTGAGCGAGCTCCCCGCCATCACGAGGCCCGGGGGACCTCTTGAGTCGACGCGGGAGGGAGGTCGGTGAAAGTGCGCACGAGGAGGACCTCATGGGGAGCCAAGAGCATCCGCATCTGCACGGAGAGCCCGCGCCAGCGATACCACCGCCACAGGACCCGACGGGCGACCCGCTCGAACGCGAGGGACGCGAACAGGTGCATCGATGGATCGTTGTCTTCCGTCACGGCCGCGAAGACCCGATTGGCTCCGCGAGATCGGAAGAGGCGGAGCGATTCTTGGACAAGCGCCCGTCCGGAGCCCATCCCGCGCGCCCGCGGATCCACGGCGACGAAGTACACGTACCCGATCGGCGGCGTCCCACGGAAAAGGATCCCTTCGAGGAAACCCTCGATCGACGTTCCGTCCTCGGCCACGAGGAAGGGCCAAGCGTGGCGCGTACCGCGGACCGCGAAGAACGCGTAGACGCGGTCGAACGAGGCCCGCGCGATCCGCAGGATGGCGGCGCGGTCAGCGACGGTCGCGTCACGAATCCGCACGGGGCCCGGAATCGCCGGCGGCCGAAGAACGTTCCCGTTTCAGCGCCTCGATGTCCCGTTCCATCTCCAGGAGGATCGAGAGGATCGCCAGGATGCTCGGGTCGAGGTGGGCGCAGTAGCTCGCAGCGCTCGAGTGCTGCCGCGACTTGTTCAGCAGGCGGTCGAACACCTCGCGGTCTTTCTCCCGCAAGGCACGCCGATAGTCCATCCAGTCGTTCAGGATCGACTCGAGGTGTAGACGGTACGTCGGGATGGTGCGGCCCAAGGTCTCGATGACCAGCCCTTCGACAGGTAAGTATCCGTCGGCCGGAGGGATGGCCGAAACTACTCGCTCGGATGGCGGACGATCTTCCGAGTTACTCTTTCGTCCACCGGCGCATCTTCCGGAGGCACGCGCGCCGGTCGTCCGGGATGCCTTTGAAAATCTCGAGGGTCGCGGGGCCGTCGTATCCGCGGGCCTTCAGCGCCTTCACGTCCCGCTCGAGGTCGATCGTGCCCTTTCCGAAGGGCAGGTGCTCGTCGCCGGTCTCGCCGTGCCCTCCGTGGTTGTCGTGCGCGTGCACGAGCCCGAGGCGGTCGGCCAGCGCCGCCATGTACGTGCGTGCACCGTCCGTCCGATTGTCGAGATGCGCATGACCGACATCGAGGCAGTATTGGAGGTCCGGCACCGCATCGAGCACCTTGCGAATGACCTCCGGAGGCTCGTCGACGTTCTCCACGGTCACGACCGCGCCGCGGTCCGATGCCGCTCGAACGAGGTCGGCGAACCACGACGCTTTCGTCTCCGGCGAGATCCGCGGAGCGGACCGCGCCTCCATGAAATGTGCGTTGAAAACGTGTATCCCCACTGGCTCGAGGGTGTCGATGAAGCCGACGAACCGCGCGAGGTCGGCCTGGTGGAAATGCGACGGCGGGAGGTGGGCGGTGAACAGGGGGAGCCGCTTGGCAAGGGCCTCCGCTTCGGCCGCCAACTTCGTCGTCTCCCACGTGAGCCACGTCAGGTCGAGCTCCGCGTAGTCGAATCCGGATTCCCGCAGCTCCTCGACCTGTTTCGGGAACGGCTCGCGACTGTACGTCGATCCGCCGATGCGCACGGTCGCACGAAGAGGCCGGCCGGTATAAGATTTGCCGCGCGCCTTTCATGCGGAGGCTCGCAATGGCCCCGATGTGGTCTTGGAGATTCTCTGGGCGGTCCTCGCCGGCACCGGCATCGGCCTCTCGCTCGCAACGCCGCCGGGACCCGTGAACGCGATCATCGCCTCCCAGACCGTCACGCGATCGTGGCGCGCCGGGTTCCTCGTCGGCATGGGCGCGACGACCGCGGACACGATCTTCCTCGCGGTTTCCATCGTCGCGCACTCCGCGGTCGCGAGCATCCAGGGATGGGTTCCCATCATCGCCCTCCTAGGGGCCGGCGTCATGACGTACTTCGCCTGGGACACGGTCCGGGCCTTGCGACGCGCGGCGGACATCGTGGAATCCAAGCCGGAGGAGCACGCGAAATCCTACGCGACCGGTTTGAGCGTGAACATCTCGAGTCCCTATCCGATCCTCTGGTGGCTCACCGCCGGCCTCGTCCTGATCGACCAACTGGGTCCCGCGGTGCTAGTCGGATTCTTCTCGGGACTCCTCCTGTGGATCTCGATCTTCCCGCTCGCCCTGCGCGAGGCCCAGCGTCGGATTGCGCGCACGTATCAGGCGGTCCTGGTGTTCTCGATCGTGTGCCTCGCGGCGTTCGCCGCCTGGCTCGTCTGGTTCGCGGTCGCGGCGCTCCTCTGAACCTACCAGCCGAGTCGCAGGTGTTCCGTCAGCCGGATCTCGCGGGAGCCGCCCGCCACCCCGAACGCCGGGATGCGTGGGGCCGCGATCGCGAAGTCGTCCATCGTCGTCTGGTCCGGGGGCACGGCGGCGTACCATTCCGACGTCCCGGTGTCGAGTCGGTGGATGAGGACGCCGCCTTTCCCGTGGGCGATGCGGATCACGCGGTCCGCGCCCTCGTACAGCTGCCGCCGGATCGACTTGCGGCGATGGAGCTTCGCCAAGCCCGCGTTCGTCACCAGGCCGACGACCTCCCGCTCCCCGACCGTCTGGCGGATCGCCCGCATGGACCGCTGGAAGAGCTGGTGCGCCTCGCCCACCTCGACGTCCTCATCGAGGAACATCGCCGGCAGGCACGCCAGCACGACGAGGCCGGCGCGGGTCTCCTCGATCTTTTTATCCAGCATATCCAATATTAACGTGGTCATCTGGTGGCAGGTGAACGCCCGGGCCACATGGACCCGAGGCAAGATTTCTTCTCGCGTCATCGCGGCCCGCTTCCCGAGAGCGACCATGCCGTGCGGGTCCACCGAGTTCCCGCCGTCGAGGAAGACGACCTCGTGGCCCTCCATGACCGCGCGCACGGACAGCAAGGTCGTCAGATGGAACACGAAGTCGGAGCCGCTGTCGATTAGCGTGATTTTGCCTGCCTCGAACGACCCGAGGATCCGATCGAGGGTGGGCACGAGCGTCGTGAGGGCCGGGCGCGTCTCGACGCGGACCTCCGGGACGACGATGGCTTCCGCGGCGAGCGCGAGGATCCTCCCCGCGATTCGATGGCGATGGCGATATAAAGTCGGGGGCGGAGGGGAGGTCGGTGAAAGTGCGATGATCAACCGAGATGCACGTATCGCCGCGGAGTAAGTCCTTTCTAACTGCCCGGACGATACTTGAGAGGAGGTCGTCATGCGCGGGGAGCGATACCAGAACGGGATGGTGATTCTCCTCACCGTCTTGGTGTTCGCGGCCATCCCGCTCCTCCTGAATCTCCCTGCATGGTGGTTCCTTTGGGTCCCCATCGAGGCTGCCCTCGCCGTCCTCCCGGCGGTCTTCCTCCGGGAAGTGGATATCGGCACGAGCCCTCGATCCCCGGGGGATGTCCGGGAGGCGTTGTCCTCCACCCTCCGGGCCGCAGGCGTGTCAATGACGGCGGCGCCGGACGCGGTCTCGACTCAAGTGAATGCGCTGTCCGCGGTTCGTTTCCGATCGCGAATCACGGAGGCCGGCGCGGCGCTCTCCTATCAAGTCCGTCCGACCGTCGCAGGGTGGGCGTTGCTCGCCATCCTCGTCGTTTCGGGGGTCGGAAGCACGCTCGCGATTGCCCTGACGGTCGCTCTCGCTTGGCGGGCGCGGCGGTTCGCCCGCGTCCGCGGATCGTCCGCGATGACGGCCTCTGCACGGGCTTCGACCTCGTCGGCCAGCGATCAGGTGCGCGGCTTGCTCGTCGGTAGTCTGTCGTTTGGCTTCCACATGGCGGAGCAGGCCTACGAAGCCCAGCGAAAAGCCTACACGGACGCCCGCGTCCTCGTGGTGCTCGGCGCGTTCGTGCTCTGGACGGTCCTTCTCGTCGGGCTCTTCCTCGCGTTGAACGGGCTCAACCTCCTGACCGGCCGCTGGGAGACCCCGATCATTGGCGCGACGAGCGCGGCCTTCCTCACCGGAGGCGCGTTGCTCGCGGCGATGCGACGACGATACGGCCCGCGAATCTCGCGATACCGCGATTGGAAGGATCGCCTGGGCGACGCGATGGGCCGAGAGATGGCCCGAACGTCTCCCGAGCCGGGGTCAGCGAGCAGCTTCGAACTGCTCCTCGACGCATCGACCCAAGTCCCGGACTGGCTCGACGCGCAGCGCAAGGCCGGTCTGAGCGCCGATCCGGGGATCGCGTTCGTCGTCCTCGTCCTCACCGCGTTTTGTGCTTCGATGATTGTCAACGCTCTCTATGCTGCGCTGTTCGGGACTCTTTCCGTCGTCCCGATCTGGGCGGGCCTCGCCGCTATCCTTGCGGGGATCACCGCGTGGATCTGGTATCGCTGGCGACGGCGAGAGGACGCGCGCCTCGCCGACTCCAAGTCGGCCTGGGACGCGCATGTCCAAGCCTTGCGCGCGCGAATGGACCGATTCCTCGAGGAGATGTGACGTCTGGCCGGCGGATCGCACGGTGACCGGCCCGACCTGTATGTGGTCGCGCGTCTCCTGGAACGCCTCTGGCGGGAAGACTTGCCCATGGTGAAGACGCGCCTCCAAGTCGCCGCTAACGTGAATTACGACGTGTTTAGCCGGTACTTGGAGTGGATGGCGGGGCGCGGGCTCGTCTCGTTGGAAAATGCATCGGACGGACACGAACGCGTCACCCTGACTCCGAAGGGGCACGAGGCGTATCGGAAGCTCGTCCAGTGGATCCATGAAGTCGTGCAAGGGCGAGCCCCGGGGACTTAGTAGTCACCATCACGTTCGGCTTCCCAATTCGCGTGCCATCTGATTGAGATGGAAGTCCAGGTCCCGCTCCGTGTAGCGCCGCCACCACGGGGTTGCGAGCGGGATCAGGATCCAACCGATGTGCCTCGGTCGCACGTCTACGTCGAGCGTGACGCGGGTACCGTCGCCCTCCGCATCGAATCGGTACGTGTACTGGACGTCCGCGGCAGGATAACGCGCATCGACCGCGTACCCGAGAGGCGGGTTGAGGATCACACGCTCATCGATCGTGACCCGCATCGGTCGCGTCGCACGGTCCCGTAACCACACCTCGTCCCCGGTCCGCCCCAGGATGGTTCGCGTGCTGTCCGCGGGAGATCCGGGGTGGCGGTGGTCGTCCTCTCGAAAATCCGTCCACCACGCGAAGACCGCGTCTCGCGGGAACGGCGACTTGCGATCCACGCGGAACTTCATCCGGGAGGACCACGCGAGCGCCCATGCATGAACCTCGCGGTTAACCTTGTTTAAGGTTGAATGAGATGCCCTCGAGTGACGGGAGCCCTAATTCGACGGCGGGGGCGGGGGACTCGCCGCGGCAGCCGCGGCCGCACGGGCCCGGCGCTTCCGACGGAGCGCGGCGGTCTGCAAGAACGCGCCCAGGACGAACACCCCCAGACCGGCCAGCGCGGCGGTGAGGGTTGACACGACCTGCAAGAGGTACAGGCCGAGCGCGAGGAGGAGTCCACCGATCGCGGCCGTGATGATCCCGATGATATCGTCGACGTAGTAGTACGAGATGCCGAAGACGATGATGAGGACGAGGATCGCCGCGATCAAGGGCGCGTCCAACTGCCCCGCCGTGAACTGGGCCCGGCCGCCGAGGACTCCGTAGACCGCCGCCCCGGCGAGGAGGCCGACGAGGAACGCCAAGGCCACTTTCACGAGTTTCGTGAACAAGATGCTACCGATCACCGCGCCGACAATCGCCAGGATGAGCCCGGCGAGATCGCCGCCCAGGGCGGCGCCGAAGAGGTAGCCGACCACGGCGCCGAGTAGGGCTCCGATCATGGACATCACAGTCGCCCAGAGACCGTGGCCCCAGAACCCGAGGGCGAGGCCCGTGAGGATGAGGACCCCCGCGACGAGGTATCGGATCTCCGGTGAGGTGATGATCGAGGGGAGCGCCGCCATCGCGTGTCGATTCGGCTCACACTATAAAAAGACAGCGCGGGCGTTCTCCGATCTCATTGGAGGGTCTTCGATTATCCACGCCCAAAGACGTCGTCCGCCCGCTTGGCGATTTCCCGGACGGTGTCTTCATCGAGGATTCCGCCGCCGAGGACGTGCTCGCGGACGTTCAGGTCGTCGTAGCTCAGGACGTCGATGACCGTGGGGATGCGGATCGCGTCGCCGATGACGGCAACGGTCCGCAAGGGGAGCTTCGCGATGATGTTCTCCCACATCTTCTTGTCCGGGACGCCGGCGAGGGCCGCCTCGACGTCCGACGGTTCCTTGAGGGACATCACGAGACGGTTCGCGAGCTGACTGCGCACCTCGTCGGAGATGCGGGACGGTCGCTGGTCGACGAGGGCCAGGATGAGATTGAACTTCCGCGTTTCGCGGGCCAGGCGGCTGAAAGTGTGCGCGTAGGGCGCGATCTCGGGACTGAGGAACTTGTGGGCCTCCTCGAGGAACAACACGAGCCGCGGGTACTCCTCGTTCCGCTCCGTGTACAGCTCGAACAGACGGCGGGAGAGGATGTTCGCGACGAACAGGT
The DNA here is from genome assembly GCA_005878985.1 of Methanobacteriota archaeon. Classification (GTDB taxonomy): domain Archaea; phylum Thermoplasmatota; class Thermoplasmata; order RBG-16-68-12; family RBG-16-68-12; genus RBG-16-68-12. The sequence continues at coordinate 38,861 of VBMA01000076.1, read as the reverse complement.
AGACCATCTGGTCCGTCCCGTAGTCCCCGAAGTCGAGGACGACGCTCTTCCCGTCGCGGATCGCGCCGAGGATGTAGGCGAACGCGTCCTTGGCCTGCGTCATCGCCTTCAGGAACGGGAGCCGATCGAGCCGGCCGATCCGTCGTTTCAGACCTTGGAGGGTCATCTCGTGGGCCCGCTCCGATCCGAGCATCTCCATCGTCGCGTCCTTCACGGCGGAGATGAGGTCCCGGCCTCCGCGGCTCTTCGCGATCTCATAGAGCGTGTCGACCATGGGCGCGGTCAGGTCCTGCAAGGCGACGATGAGGTCTTCCGGCGTGATCTCGCCGGTGTCGAGGACGAACGGCTTGGCCTCGCGGTTCTTCGGGTCTAGGGAGAAGATCTCGACCTTCCCGGGGAAGAAGAACTTCAGGCCCTCTGTCTTATCGGTCGCGCTGAACACGCCGTACTCGCTGTGCATGTCGAAGATCAGGACGGATCCGACGTCCTTCGAGAGGATCCCGGCGCACACGAGCTTGTTCAGGATCGACTTGCCCGTGCCGGTCCGACCGAAGATCGCGAACGGCTTCTCGACGAGTTTCTTCATGTCGAGCTGCACGTGGAACGGTTCGACGCCGGTGATGGTGCCGAGCGTCGCCGAGGTGTCCGTAACCTCGTAGATTCGTTCCACGTCGTCCCGCGTCGCATGTCGGCACGAGGAGAAGTACGGCGGGATCGTCTGCGGCTCGCTGAGCTTCTTCGTCTGCCGGTCCACTAGCTGAATCATCCGGAGCTTCGCCTTGCTGTAGAAGATCGGTCCGCCGTACCCCTCGTGCGTCTCCGGTCGGGGCACGATCACGTCGGCGATCGTCGAGCCGGCGAGCTGGTCGGCGATGTCGCTCTCTTCGTTCAGGACGTCCTCGACCAAGCAATAGAAATCGTACCGCGCGCCCTCGACGATGACCGGGAACGCGATCTTCAGTTCCTCGGGATTCCCGAGCTGGAGCTTCGCGACGAGGCCGTCGATCACGGACGCGGCGACGATCTCACCGATTTTCATCGCAGGTCCCTCGCGACCTTGTCGAGGTACTCGTGGAACGCGCTCCGCTTCCGTCCCTCGACCTGCGTGAGTCCGTCCAAGATCGTGCGCACGTCGAGTCCCATCCGCAGCGCCATCTTCATCACGCTCTCCTGGTACACGGGCTTGAGCTGCCGGACCGTGACCGCCATGCGGTGCGCCTCGATGAGGGGCCACGGATACCCGACGGACACGAGGCTCTTGCCGTACGACGAGAGTTGTCCGAACGCCTCGTCCGGCCGGTCGCGGAACGTCCCGAGGTCCACCCGGAACCACTTCCTCGCGCGTGGATGCAATCGGGCATAATAGATGTCGCCGTACAGGAGGCCCTCTTTCTCCGCCTCCGCGGCCTTCGGGGCACGAGCATACGCGAGGGCGTCGGGAGGCAGCCGGTCCTGACACCGGGCCATCAGTTCCTCGTCCGTCAGGACGTGTCCGAACGCGTGGAGCTGACTGTCCTTCGAGATGCCGACCAGGAGGTGTCCGCGCTTCTCACACACCTCGACGAGTCGCTCCATCACGGAAAACTGCTTCGGAAATTCCGACAGCGTGCCATCGACCGCGACGATACAGCCCTCGAGGTCGTCCGCGAAGTTGATGGCCGTCTGGCCCTCGATCAGCCGGCGGTATTCGTTCACCATGTCCCGCGGCTGTTCCTCGCGTCGGTCTTTCGTGAACTCGAAGAGAGAACGGTGGAGTTCGTCCTGGGTCGCGACGAACTCCGCGAACGTCGACACCCCGACCATACGCTGCACGAGCCGCCAGTCCTTCCGCCGGAAGGCCGTCCCGTCGAACGCATAGCGCAACAGGCCGACCGAAATCAGGGCGAGCCACCAGCTCGAGAGGTTGAGGAGGAACGAATAGGAGCCATCGACCGCGATCATGTCCTTCGCGGGGTCGGCGCATCGGAAGGTGCGGAAATCGGGGACCTCTTCCGGCGGGAGCGGGACGTCTCGGTGATGATTCACGAGCAGCTCGAGTTCCCGTCGCATGTCGTCGACGTAGCTGACGCGGGGGCGCTCCGGGTCCGGAGCCTCTCCCGTGTCATCCCTTCGGACCAGAGGGCAACCCTCAAGCGCCAAAGAGGGCGCGGGACGGCATATAAGGATGCCGAACACCCCTGCAACACTACGCACGAGCCGACGCGCGACCGCTTCGGACTCGCGGCAACATGGGGAGGGGTAGGTGAGATCAAGGCCGAGACGAAAGGAGACGCCTACCCCGGACCGAGGAAGCCGAATCGAAATGGTCAACCTCTCCTCTGGCACCTACGGCGGGCCCCGGAGACTATGGACGGAACAAGAGTCAATTGGCCGGCGATCCTCCGTTCCCGGAGTCAATCTCTCCAGGTTCTGGAGGACCGTCCCCACCGGTCATGAGGCATTCGTCGCACTAGTCGCTGACCGGACGAATCTATGAAGGCCACCCGCATCTCCATGGCCCGTCAGGACAGGACTTCCGCGTGCGACTCCTGACTCGGGGTCATCGTCACTCGGATCCGACCGGGGAACCGCTCCGCGATCTCGGCGAGGTGCGTGATCAGGACCACTTTCTCGAAGACCTCCCCCATCCGCAGCAACTTCTGGACGAAGAGTTCCCGCGAGATCTCCGTGTCGAGGGAGCCGAGATCCCCTTCGTCGATGAACAGGGTCTTCATCCGACCGAACGCGCGGCCGATCTGTGGCATCGAGGCGAGTTCCCGAGCGATCGCGAATCGAAGGGCGGCATTGATCTGCGTCTTCTCCCCGCCGCTGAATTCTGCGACATCGTGCCACTGTCCGTCGACCCCCTGAACCAGGATGCGGATTCCGTGGCCCCGGCCCTCCTCGTACGTCTCGAGGCGGATCCGACCGAACCGGCCGTCCGTGAGCTCGGAGAGGTTCTTCGACGCCTCGATCTCCAGTTCCGGCAGGAGTTGATCGACCGCGTACATCACGACGCCCCGCTTGTGGAATACGCGGTTCACCAAGACATCGTAGATCTCGAGGTCGCCGCGAAGCGCTTCCCGTTGCCGTTCCGACTCTTGCAGCTTCTTCGCGTCCGCTTCGAGGCCGGCGATCTGTTCCTTCAGCGTCGTCGCTTGTCCTTCGAGGAGGTGCCACGCCTTCCGCTCCGCATCGAGTTCTTTCTGCAGGACCTCGAGCTTCGCCTTCGCCGAGCCGAACGCCTCCTCCGACGATCGAAGTCCGGCAACCTCAGTTTCGAGAGCCATCCGTTCCGTTTGGAGGGCCGCGCGTTGCGCCGCGAGGTCCGCGAGCCGCGCGCTCACGTCGCCGACCTGCCGCAACAGGACCGCGAGTTCGTCGAGCCGCTTCCGTTTCCCGGCCTTTTCGAGGACGGACGCGCCGACGACGTTCAGGCGCTTTTCGTCCTGCTCCGTGAATGGGACCGCATCGAGCTGGCGCAGCGCCTCGATCTTTGCGTCGTCGAGGGGCTGGAGGAGCCGATGGCTGTCGTCCGCCTCCCGTCGGAGGTCGTCCTTCAGCTGCTCGAGCTGCCGTTTGTACTCCGTCAGCACGAACGAGTCCTGATCGATTGAGGCGACCTTCTCATGGACCCGGGCGAGGGCCTTCTCGGCGCGCGCCTGTTCCTCGCTCAGTTCCCGAACCAGCTTAGCGCGGTCCGCGAGCCATTCCAGTTCCCGCGCGATTCGCGTCACGCGCTCCTCCAGTCGTCCTTCGTCCCGGAGGGAACTGAACGCAGTCTCCCGGTCGATGTCGGTCCGGAGTGAAGCGATTTTTCGGTGCAGCTCGTCGATCCGGTTCTTCGTCTCGTCGCGTCGCTTCTCGTGCTCGCGCTTCGCGAGGTCGAACTCCCGCCCAGCCGCCCGGGCCGCGGTTTCCCGCTGCGCGTGGACCGCCTTCGTCTCTTTCAGCCGGTCCGTCTCCTCCCGCAAGCGATCCAGGTCCTCGATTTCGCGCTCGAGGGCGGCTCGTTCCGGCTCGAGTTTCGCGGCGATCTGACCTTGGTCTCGGACCTCCGTCTCGCGGGCCTCGAGGGCCCTCAGCCGGGTCGTTCGGTCCTCGAGGGCCGCCGACGACCGCACCCATCGCTCGTGCTTCGCCTCGAGGTCCTTCATTTCGGTGGAGCCGGATTCGAAGGCGGCCTGGAGTTCCGCGACCCGGGCTCCGCGCCCTCTGCACTCCTGGTCCAAGCCTTCCAATTGTTCCTGGAGTCCGGGCAGGCGGCCGAGCGCCTCTTCCCGCGCGGCGATCTCGGCCTCCTTCGCTTGGATGTCGCTCTTGACCGACGTGAATCGTTCCTTCGCTCGCTCCAGGGCCTGTTCGAAGATCTCGAGACGAAAGAGCTTCTGGAACACCGCGAGTCGCTGCGCCCCGCTCGCGGCCCCCAGCTCCTTCATCTCCTCCTGGCGGACAAAGGTCGAGTTCCGGAATCCGTCGTAGTCGAGACCGACCACGTCGCGGATCGTCTTCTCTTTGTCCGGGATCGTCCCCTGAACCGCCTCGCCGTCCCGCGTGAGCTCGAGGTACGATTCCTTCTTGGTCGTGAAGCCGCGGGTGACTTCCCAGCGCTCGTCCCCCTGCCGGAACGCCACGCGGACGTAACCGTTCGGTCGGCACACGTCCGCGAGCTTCACGCTCTGGATGTCCGTCCGCGTCGTCTTGCCGTACAGGGCGAACGTGATCGCGTCCAAGATCGACGATTTCCCTGCACCCGTGCGGCCCGTGATCACCGTGTATTTCTCCGGAAACCGGAGCGGTGGGACCGTCTTCTCGAGATACCGCATGAACCCGCGCATCTCGATCTCCTCGAGGACGAATCCCTCCGGGCCCGGTGCAGGCTCCAGATTCGAGACCGCGGCGGCTTCGACCTCCGCATCGTCCCTCACGAGAGGGCCTCCTTGAGCACCCGCCGGGCCTCGACCTTGATCATTTCCCGTTTCGGATGGTCGGCGAGGACCTTGTCGACGTAATCCGCCAGGAGGCGACCGGGGTCCAACGTGAATTCCTCCGTCATGACGCGTGGCCGGCTTGCGGAGATGAACTTGACTTCGTAGTGGAAGGCGTCCCGGAGGCGATCCGCGAGGCGCTTCTCGTCCAGTCGGTTCCGGAGTTCGTCCGGGAGGGTGACCTCGATCCGGACGAGGTGGCCCGCGACCTGCGCCGGGATCGCCGCGAGGACCTTTTCCGTCACGTCGTCCCCCATTCCGACGACCGTTTCGACCTTGTCCATCGGACGCGCGGGGAGTTCGACGAACGACCAGCCGCCCTCCGGACGGATGACGAGGAATCCTTTCGGATCGAGGCGTTCCCCCCAGTCGATCCGCTCCGGCGCGCCGGCGTACACGATCTTCCCGCCCACGGTCTGGTGCATGTGGATGTGACCGAATACGACGAGATCGATCGCATCCGGGATCATGTCCGGGGTGAAGGTGAAATCGTTCGGGACGACCTCGGTCGGAGCGGTGCTCGCGTACCGCACGCCCTGGAACTCGAAGTGTCCGAATAGGATGCGGAGGTCCGCGTCTTTCAGGTCCTGCGCCCGGTTGCGGATCCACTCTTGCCACGTGCGGCGGGCCGCCTCGTATGCCAGTTCGCGCGGCACGTCCTTCGCCAGGGTTTCCCGCACTTGTTCGACGACTTGCTCCGGATGCATGTACGGGATGAGGATGAAACCGATCTGGCGTCCGTCGATGTCGCGGACTTCCATCTTCGGATCGCGGAACACCTTCACATGGGAGTAACCGCGATAGTCGTCGAGGGACGTCGAGCGAACGGCGCGTCTCGGCTGGTCGTGATTTCCCGCGAGGATCCAGACCTCGATGCCGGCATCGCCCAGCGGCTCGATGACATCCCTCCGGACCATCTCCCGAAACACGGGGGCCACGTGTGCGCGGTCGAACAGGTCGCCGAGGATGCAGAAAAGCGAGGCGCGATGCTCGATCGCCCACCGAGCGGCTTTCGCGAAGTTCCCGTGGAGGTCCAATGCGCGCTCCGAGATCCCGGTTTCCGGATCAATCCGGAAATCGAAGCTCAATCCTTCATGGACATCGCCCACGCAGACGATCTCGTGCATCCTGGCGTGCGCAAGGCCGCCTTGCTACTTATAATGTCTACGAGACGGTCGGCGAAAGTATCGAACGATCGCGGGTCCGTTTTGCAATCGTGTGGCCGTGGACAACTAGGCTAAACTGCCGGGCCGTGTCAATCCGTACAGGGCGACAATCGTTGCCGTCGATCCGGCGAGAGCGACCGCAAGGTGGAGGCCGGCCGTGATCTGGAAGAGGGGGATTAGAGAATCGAAAGACGCGCCCGAGATTAACGCGTACCAATTCCTGAACTCCACCACTCGGAGCAGGGCGCCCGCGAGCCCCGTTGCGAGGAGGACCATCGCGGCCGTCGAGGTCCACGGTTTGGTGGCGGGTCGGGTCTGAGCGGTATAGTAGAAGACCAGAAACAGTCCAATGCCCGTGAGCGCGATGGCCAAGGCTTCGGCCGCCGCGCTGATGCCCGAGCGGATGATTACGTCGTTGAGCGTCAGCGTCTGCGTCGTGCTGGAGGAGAACAGGAAATTGACTGCATATTCGATCGCCTCGAGGCCGATGCCGATAAAAGCAAGGAGGATGCCGAAGAAGATCCTGGAGTGCGAACGATTGGTCGCAGGGGCCGGTTCCGCGCTAACAGGAGGAACGAACGCGTCGGGGGGGATTTGGTTGCATGGAACTCCCTCCGTTCATCGGATGAAGATGTCCAGATAGAGTTTCTTCCCGAGCAAGTATCCGCCGGCGAAGATCAGGGCCGCGATCGGCACGATCACATGGAGGTCCGCCCATAGCCCCGTGATCCCGAAGGCGATGCCGAGGATCCGCGCGCCGACGTGGTGGGGCGAGAAGACGCTCAGGCTCTGAGCGACATTTCGGATGGCTTCATATTCGGCGAACGTAAGGCCTCGGCTCGCGGGCTTCAGGATGAGGGCCACTTGGGTCCCGAGAAAAGTGAGGCCGCTCTCCGTCGTCAGGATCGAGAGCAGGAGGAAGATCGCCCCGAGGGCCGTCGGAGACAGGACCATCCGGCCCGCCACGTGGGCGATCGCCTGGGCCAAGAAGACGCCCACGGCGAGCGCGAGGAAGCTCATCGCGAGGGCCGTCACGTGGATCGCGAGGAAGTCCCCGAAGGGAAACGCTCCCACGAGGAAGAAGCCCCCGAAAATCCCGATGAACAGGATCGTCGAGAGGATCGCAGAGACGATGAGGCTCGACGCGAGCTTCGCGATCGTGATGTCGTTCATGTCGACCGGGTACAGGATGATAGATCGGATCGTGCCTCGATGCACCTCTCCATGGTGGAAGTGCGCGAACGTCAATCCGAGCAAGAGGGACGTCAGTGCCGCGGAGATGGCGTAGAAAGAGCGGAGGGAGGAGTCGTACCATGTCCATGCAGGTCGGAAGGAGTACGAGACGGAGCTCAGGGCGGTCGGAAGCAGGAGGAAGAAACCGACGAACGCGATGAGGAACGTCGTGATCCACATCCAGACCGGGATCCGGCGATCCTTGTCGATGATTGCCACGATCAGGCGGAGCCGCTCCTCCCAGGAGATCATCGCGAGAACCCCTGGACAGTCGGTGGGGCGGGCTGCGTGAGCCGCGAATAGACGTCTTCCATCGTGCCGAGGCTCTTCATCTCGAGTAGGTCAACGTTCGCCTCGACGAGGGTCCTTGCGATCCGCGGCGCATCGTCCCGCGAGACGAGGGCGATCCGGACCATGCCTCGGCCCGTCCCTTCGAGGCTCTGGTGGGGGATCGCCCGGAGGGCGGCCAGGCCGCGGTCCACGTCGCTCACCTCGAGCTCGTACATCGGCGCGAGGAGCGTCGACTTCAACTCCTTCGCGGTCCCGAGGGCGATGACCTTCCCCAGATGCAGGAAGGCGTAACGGTCCACGATGGCCTCGCTCTCGAGGAGGTTGTGGCTCGTGAACAGGATGGAGCCACCGCGGGAGACCCATTCGCGGAGAATGGATCGCAACCGGATCCGCATGCTCACGTCGACGTTCGAGAAGGGTTCGTCCAGGAAGAGCATCCGGGCCGTGCCCAGCATCACCCGGGCGAGCTCCGTGCGTTGCCGCTCGCCCATCGAGAGCCTTCCGATCCGGCTGTCCGCGTGCGGCGTGACTCCGAGCAGCGCCATGGCCCATTCCACGTTCGCGGGAATCTCGGGTCGCGGCACGCTCGCCATCTCCGCGAAGAATGAGAGGTATCGTCGGACGGTCACTTCCTCGTACGGGAAGGGGATGTCGATCAGGATCCCGAGTTCGCGGCGGACCTCGTTCGGTGCCGTCCGCACGTCGACCCCACACACGGTGGCGGACCCCTGGTCGGGTTGCGTCAGCCCGGACAGGACTCGCAGGCAGGTCGTCTTGCCGGCGCCGTTCGGCCCGAACAAGCCGAACACCTCGCCCTCCTTGATCTCAAGGGAGACCTGATCGAGGGCGCGGACCCGCGGATACTGCTTCACGAGGCCCGAGGCCTGTACAAGCATCCGGCGCCGTCAAGGGCGGGCGGACGAAATAATCCTTCGGTTTCGTCAGGTCTTCTGTGAAGCCACGTTGTGGACGGTGACCTCGAGGATCCGAAAATCGTCCCGGGGTGAACGCACGTGGATGCCGAGGAGTTCCTCCATGGGCTACACCGGTTCCCGCGAGGCCTTCTGCCCCACGGCCGGAGGGATGGGCGAAACTACTGCCGGCGCATCGGCGCATGCACATTTTCTAAGGCAGCCGACGACCGCGTCGAGGAAATGGCGCATCGGGTTGGATCGGCGACCCTTCGGCAAATCGAGACGCCCGGAGCGGTTCGAGGAGTTTGGGTCGGTGATCCGTTGCGACATGTTCCGCCATCAGACGGCCGACCTCGGGGGAGAGTTTGAATCCATGGCCGCTAAAGCCGACCGCGACAAACAGTCCGTCGGGTCCGACCCGATCCAGGATCGGATAGGAATCGGGCGTCACATCGTACGCGCCGGCCCAACCGCCTCGCGGCTGTGCCTCCGCCATCCGAGGGAATCGTTTCGCGAGGCGCGTCCGGATTTCCCGTGCCGTTGCGACAGGGAGCGTCTCAAGGAGTTCGTGGTCTCGCATCGTCTTTCGGGGATCCGTGTCCATGTACCCGGCGAGCGTGTCTTTCTCGCCTTCGGGCCGCGAGTACGTGTTCCCGTAGAAGTCGAAATGGATCCTAGGCGGTGGGCCGAAATCGAACGGTCGTCGGAAGAGGGCGACTTCCCCGCGGACGTATCGAATGGGCAGGCGCGGACCGACGGTGGCCACAAGGTCCCGCGTCCAATTGCCGGCCGCGACGACGACCCGCTCGCTTGCCAGGAGACCCTCGCCGCGAATCTTGACTCCCGTCACGCGACCTGACCGCGTCGCGATGGACGCGACGGTGCGATCACCGAAGACCTTCGCCCCCTCGACGGCCGCTGCGGCCGCGAAGCCGTTGGCCGTGGCGATTGGATCGGCATAGCCGGCGTCCGGATCGTGGACGAGGGCCGCGTAATCGGAGACCTCGAGTTGCGGTTCCATCGCCTTTGCGTCCGAGGGCGTGAGCCGTTCGGCCCGGACTCCCTCGGACCGCAGCACCTCGAGCAGGGCGTCGAACGCCGGTAGATCCCGTTCCCGTGTGCCGGACAGGAAGCCCGTCGTCCGGAAATCACAGGAAAAATTCGTCTCCTTTTCGAATCGCTGGAAGAACGCCAAGCTCTCCCGCGCGAGTCGGATTCCGATCCGGGCCTCGTAATGTTGGCGGACCAGCGCACCGCTGTGGCCCGTGGCCCCGGCCGCGAGGTGCGTCCTCTCGAGCACGACGACCCGCACGCCCCGTCGGGCGAGGTGCCACGCGATGCTCGTCCCCATGCAACCGCCGCCGACGACCACAGTATCGGTCGAGTGTGGGACCCCGGATGGCGGCACGGTGTCCAGCATCCAGTGCGGCCTTATCGCGCTTTCCTTCGAAGGATTTCTATTCCCGTCGCGGCATAGATATCGATTCGCGAATGACAATCCTTTATCTCCGGGGACTCCCGATGCGCGGGCGTGCCGGACACGTGGAGGTTAGGCATCGGGGACGAGCGGGCCCGGGTCGCGTTCGTCGGCTGCGGAGGAGCGGGCTGCAGTGTCCTCCGTCGCGTCGCGGCGCCACCCAACGCGACTCGCATCGCGCTAAACGATGCCGTCCATCCGTCCATGGCGGACGTTTCGACCCGGGTCCTCCTTGCCTCCGGTTCGCTGCAGGCATACGCCTCGATGGACGAAAAGGCCGTGCCGAACATGGAGACGGACGAGGAGAAGGAGATCTCTGCCGCCTTGCTCGATCGGGACCTCGTGGTGATGCTCGGCGGTCTCGGCGGCGAACTCGGCGGGTGGGGCATGAGCCTCGTCGGCCGCGTCACGAGGATCCTCGGCGACGCTAGCATCGCCTTCGCGACGGTGCCCTTCACGATCGAGGGGCCGATTCGGCGGCAACTCGCCGAGGCCCAGCTGCGCCTCCTGCAGAAGCGCGCAGACGGTGTCGTCACCTTCAGCAACGATCGACTCCTCCAGATCGCGCGGGACCTGCCGCTGACGAAGGCCTTCGCGGCCTTGGGTGCGATCATGGCTCGACCGGCGGCGGAACTGGGAGCGGCCCTCGCGCGTCCGGACGTGGTGCCGCTGCGGCGGACCCTGGAGCGAGCCCGGGAATGGCGATTTGGCATGGGCACCGGTCGAGAGAAGCACCGATGTTTTGTCGCGGTGGAAGAGGCGTACGCGTCCCCCTGGTTCACCTCGCTCCCCGAGGAGATCAGCCACGCGATTGTCTTGATGTCCGTTCCGGAACCGAACAAGGACGAAGTGGAGATCCTTCAGGAGGTCCGCCGAAGATCCCCGCACGCCGTCATCGCGTGGGCGAGTGCGCCTTCCGGCACGAAAGACGATCGGACCGTCGTGCAAGTGCTGGCCGGCCTATGATTCGGCGCCGACCGATGAAAACAAATAGAACGGGCTCATCCGGCGCGTGCTCCGCTCTAGCACGCGGGGGAGGGGCCATTGTCCTCCATTGGAAAGGAGATTCGGATCCGGCGGGTCCTCAGCGACGGCAAGGCCCTCATCGTGGCGATGGACCACGGCGTGTCGTCCGGGCCGCTCGCGGGCCTCGAAGACATCCGGAAGGCCGTGGCGAACGTCGCGAAGGGCGGCGCGACGGCAGTCGTCCTCCACAAAGGGTCCGTTCGGTTTGCGAAGGACTACTTCGATGAGAAACTCGCGCTGATCCTGCATCTTAGCGCGTCGACCTCACTGAGCCCGCGGGCCGATCGTAAGGTCGCGGTGACCCGAGTCGAAGAAGCCATCTCGTACGGCGGGGACGCGGTGAGCGTCCATGTGAACCTCGGGGGCGAGGACGACGACCGAATGCTCGGCGACCTCGGGACCGCGGCGGCGGACTGTGATCGCCTCGGCTTTCCACTTCTCGCGATGATGTACGCGCGTGGCCCGGCCATCCGTGACCCGTATGACGTCGACGTCGTGAGGCACGCAGCCCGCGTCGGTGCGGAGCTCGGAGCCGACCTCGTCAAGACGACGTACACCGGCTCCGCGGAGACGTTCCGCGAAGTCGTCCGGGGATGTTCTGTCCCCGTAGTCGTCGCGGGCGGACCGAAGCTCGATTCGGATCAGGCCGTCCTCGAAATGGTCGCGGGAGGCCTGGCCGCCGGTGCGGCGGGGGTCTCGATCGGCCGGAACATCTTCCAATCGAAGGACCCGATGGGCATGACGCGTACGATCGCCCGCATGGTGTTCGATGGAGCCTCGATTGACGAGGTCTACCGCGGGTGAGACCACATGGACCGCGTGGTATGGGTCGCGGCGTCTCCCCGCGGTGATTCCGATGATGTCCGCCCCGTCGTCTCGGCGGCCCTCGAGGTCGGCTTCGACGAGATTGTCCTCTTCAAGCCGGATGCGTCACTCCAACGGCTCGGGCGTTTCTCCCCGATTCATTTGAAAGGCTCGACGTTCTTCCTCGGCGAGGCCGAGGTCGGACGGCTCGCGATGATCCGCTCGGCGAAGGACGAGGCGCTTGTCCGTGCGTTGCGGGGCGCGACGAAGCACGTGGTCGTTCGGCCGGAACCGTGGAAGATCATCCCACTCGAGAACCTGATCGCGTTTTTCCAGGGGAGCGGGACCCGGTTGCTGGTGGAGGTTCACGATCTTACAGAAGCGAAGCTCGCCTTCGAGACGATGGAGGTTGGCGCCGACGGCATTTTCCTCACGACCTCCTCGCCGAACGAGATTCGGGCCGTTCGCGCCCTGCTCGAGTCCTTTCAACAGGACATCCGCCTGGTGCGGGCGAAACTCACGGGGACGCGAGGTCTCGGCCTCGGCGACCGCGTCTGCGTCGATACGTGCTCGCTCCTTCGGCGCGGCGAAGGGTTGCTCGTCGGGAACACCTCGGCGGGCCTTTTCCTGATCCATTCGGAGACTATCGAGACGGACGAGGTGGCCGCCCGTCCGTTCCGGGTGAACGCGGGGCCGGTGCACGCCTATGTCTATCTTCCTGGAGGCACGACCAAGTACCTCAGCGAACTCCGCGCGGGCGACGACGTCCTGGCGGTGGACTCGGAAGGCCGCGCCCGTTCGGTGGTCGTCGGTCGGGTGAAAGTCGAACGCCGACCGCTCCTGATCGTTGAAGCGGAGGCCGACGACCGCCGCTATTCAACAATCGTCCAGAACGCGGAAACGGTTCGTTTCGTGACACCGGACGGCGGATCGGTTGGTGTGAGCGAGCTCCAATTGGGCGATGATGTCCTCCTCCGTCTGGAGGAGGGGGGCCGCCATTTTGGAATGCCGATTCAAGAAACCATCGCGGAGCGATGACATGACGAAAGTCGCGGCCGTCATCCTCGGAAGAAACACGTCGGAGGTCGAGGGTCAATCTCGGATCGCTCTCGCCAAAGGCGCCGACCTCGTCGAGATCCGATTCGATGAAATCGCGGACTTGGGGCCCGATACAATTCGTCACCTGGCGAAGGCGGTCGGCGAACATGCGATTGCGACGCTCCGCTCTTCCGTCCAAGGCGGCGCACAACGCAGAGGCGGTGCGCCGCGGTCTGCGTTGATGAAAGAAATCTGCGTCCAGCGGTTCGCGTACATCGACCTTGAGCTCGAAGAAGATGAGGCAGAACTCGATGACCTCGCCCGGATCGCCCACCACAACAGTGCAAAAGTCATCGTGTCCCACCACTTCGCCGGGGCCGTGGATGTCCATCAAGCGTCCGATTTCCTGGATGCGTGCGAGGCCCGAGGCGACATCGCCAAGGTCGCGAATCCTGTTGGCGACTTCGGAACCGCGATTCAACTGATCGATCTCGCACGCGCGAGGGCCAATCGGCCTCCCCCGATCGTCCTGATCGGGACCGGCACGATGGGGATGGTCACACGCGCACTCGCCGATGCGCTTGGCGAGGAAATCCAGTACGCGTCGTGGGGGGGCACCGCGGCCCCGGGGCAACTGCCGCTCGCCACCGCCGTCCGTTTGCGCGGGCGTGAACCGATGATCCTCGGCCTCGTCGGCCATCCGTTGGAACACTCGCTTTCCCCCGAGATCCACGAGACGGCCATGGCGGCGCTCAACTTGCCCGCCGTGTATCTGCCCTTCGACATTCCCCTCGATTTCCTCGACCAGTTCCTCCTGGCGGTGGACCGGCTCCGCATCCGAGGCTTCAACGTGACCCATCCGCTCAAGGAATCGATTGCGCAACGCGTCGACGAGCTCGACGCGGATGCCGAGCGGCTCGGCGCGGTCAACACGGTCATGGTCCAGGATGGTTGGACGGTCGGCCACAACACGGACGTCTACGGGTTCCGGGTGTCCCTGCGCGCCCTCGGCCTCCGGGTCGGCGGCCGAATGGCGCTCGTCGTCGGTGCCGGGGGCGGGGCCCGAGCCGTGGTCGATGTCCTCCTCCGGGAGGGCGCATCGGTCCAGGTGACGAATCGCACGATCGCCCACGCCGAGGCCCTCGCGGACTCGTTCGATGATTCCGTCGCGATCGTCCCGATGGAGACGCTCCAACGCGCGGGCCCCTGGGACCTGCTGGTGAATGCGACGCCGATCGGGATGAAAGGCGGTGAGCCCGGACTCCCTGTGCCTGAGGCGATCGTTGCGAAGGCTGCATTCGTGTACGACCTCGTGTACAATCCCATCGCCACGCCGCTGCTCCAAGCCGCAAGGCGTCTGAACCGCCCCGGAACGTCCGGACTCGAAATGTTGCTCCATCAGGCCGCCAAGGCGTTCGAACTCTGGACCGGAAAGTCGGCGCCCTTCGATGCGATGCGGCGGGCCGCGAAGGAGGCGCTCCGATGAAAGCTCGGGCCTCCTGCTTCGGTGCCGGAACGATTGTGAATGCAATTGCTGCCGGACGAGGGGCCGCATTCGGCCTGGCCCTCCGGGCCTCCGCGACCGTCGAGACCCGACCGGGGCCGTTCGGCATACGGGTCGATACCGCGAACGGCATCGATCCCGAGCTGGCCGCAAGTGCCGCCCGTAGGGTGCTCGAGCAGAGCGGGAGCGGGCGTGGCCTCGCGATATCGGTCGACTCCGAGATCCCGGTTTCTCGGGGCCTAAAGAGTAGCTCTGCGGTCGCAAACGCCGTGGTGCTCGCGAGTGCCCGGGCGCTCGAAGCGGAGCTCGAACCGCTCGAGATGATCCGGATCGGCGTGGGCGCGGCTCTCGACGCGGGCGTGACGCTCACCGGCGCGTTCGACGATGCATGCGCATCTTTCTTCGGCGGAATCGTGCAGACCGACAACCATGCCCGCACAATCCTCAAAAGAGACCGGTTCCCGGAGGGTGTCGTGGCCGTCGTCCACATTCCCGATCGAACGATTCTGAAGGCGGCTCTCAAACGCCTGGACTTCGGGCCGATTCGTTCTGAGGTCGAGGCGGCTTTTCGCCTCGCCGAACGCGGTGACTACTTTCGGGCGATGGAGGCGAACAGCCGAGCGTACGCGCCTGTCCTCGGAGTCAGTGAAGCGCCTGCGATCCGCGCCCGCGAGGCGGGTGCCCTCGCGGCCGGAATCAGCGGCACGGGACCCGCGATCATTGCTCTCGCCGAGCGTTCCGAAGTCGAGCCGGTCCGGGATGCGATGGCGGAGCCTGCGTCGGTAGTCCGCGTCGTCCCGCTGAACAACATCGAGTCGCGCGAGGTGGTCGCCTGAGGTATCTGTCCACGGCCTCGCGCGTCTCCGGCACCATCCAAGCGTCTCCGTCGAAGAGCTACACTCACCGCGCAATCATCCTCGCAGCTCTGTCCCGAGGTCCATGCCACCTGCACCGAGCGCTCCTCGCGGAGGACACCCAGGCAACAATCCAAGGAATGTGTGCGTTCGGCGCTGACATCACTCGAACCAGCGATGGACTGCAAATCTCCGCAGGGCCCCTGCATGCGTCCGATGCTCCCATCGACGCGCGGAACTCGGGGACGACCCTTCGTTTCCTCAGCGGCGTCGCCTCGCTGCTTCTCGGTCCGACCCTCCTGACCGGGGACGCAAGTCTTCGGAAGCGGCCGATGGGTCCGTTGCTGGACGCGCTCGAACGCCTCGGCGCCCAAGCCGGATCCCTCGGTGGAGACGGCCGCCCTCCCGTCAAGGTGCAGGGGGTCATCCGCGGGGGACAGGCTTCCGTCCCGGGATTCATCAGTTCCCAGTTCCTGTCGAGCCTTCTGATCGCGTGCCCACTCGCTGCGAACCCGTCCGAAATCCGAATCGTTCCGCCGATACGGTCGGAGCCTTACGTCTCCATGACGCGACGCGCGATGCGCGCCTTCGGGGTCGAAGTCGATCTCACGAAGAACAGCGTTCGGATCGAGGGCGGACAATCGTACACGCCAACGGATGTGGACATCCCGGGTGACTTTTCTTCCGCGGCGTTTCCGCTCGTCGCCGCGGCGATCACCGACGGAGACGTGACGGTCGAGGGGCTGGACGCGGATTCTCCCGATGGGGACACCCGGATCGTCGACCTGTTGCGCTCGTTCGGCGCGAGGGTCGACACGCTGCCGAATCGGGTTCGGGTGCGGAGCGGCGACCTCGTGGGCCAGACCGTCGACGTCGGCGGCACGCCGGACCTCTTCCCGGTCTTGGCCGTCCTCGCGACGCAAGCCGACGGCGAGACGCGGTTTGTCCACGGAGACCATCTTCATCTGAAGGAAAGCGATCGGATTGCCGCGACCGTCTCGATGCTCCGGGCGTTGGGAGGCCACGCAGCGCCCACCGCGGACGGATGCGTCGTTGACGGACCGCAGCGGCTCCATGGCGGTTTCATCGACACGCGCGGAGATCACCGGATGCTGATGGCCGCCGCGGTGGCCGGCCTCACGGCGAGCGGGCCCCTCGACCTCTCGGACCCGTGGTGCTTCCAGGTTTCGTATCCGTCGTTCCTGGACGACATGCGGGCGCTCGGGGCCCTCCATGCGGTGGTCGGATGAACACCTTCGGCTCGCGGTACCGGACGACGATCTTCGGGACGAGCCATGGCCCCTTCGTTGGCTGCACGATCGAGGGGCTCCGAGCCGGCACACCAATCGATCCGCGGTCGGTGCAGGCGCAGCTCGACCGCCGTCGGCCCGGCCAAAGCCTCCTGACCTCCCAGCGGAAGGAGGAAGATCGCGTCGAGTTCGCGGAAGGGCTCCGAGCGGGCACGGCGACCGGCGAGCCGATCGTAGCGATTATCGCGAACCAAGACGTGCAATCGAAGTCATATGCGGAAAACGCCCGCGTCCCGAGGCCGGGGCACGGCGACTTCACCGCCGTCATGAAGTACGGAGGCAAGACGGACCTCCGCGGAGGGGGCCAACTGTCCGGCCGCATGACCGCCCCGCTCGTGGTCTCCGGCGCGATCGCGCGCCAGGTCTTGGAGGCGAAGGGCATCCAGTTCTTCGCTCATGCCGCTCAGATTGGACGGGTCACCGCGGATGCCGTCACGCCGAAACAGATCGAGGCGAACGTCGAGCGCACG
The DNA here is from genome assembly GCA_005878985.1 of Methanobacteriota archaeon. Classification (GTDB taxonomy): domain Archaea; phylum Thermoplasmatota; class Thermoplasmata; order RBG-16-68-12; family RBG-16-68-12; genus RBG-16-68-12. The sequence goes on along the minus strand of VBMA01000076.1, from coordinate 21,807 downwards.
CCGGTCCGGTGCGCGGACTTGGAGGCCGCAGACCGCATGATCGCGGAGATCGAGGAGGCCCGCAAGGGTCGGGACAGCGTCGGCGGCGTCATCGAAGGGATGGTGACCGGCCTCCCTCCCGGCATCGGTGAGCCGTTCTTCGACTCCGTCGAGTCGAGCCTGGCTCATCTGCTGTTCTCAATTCCGGCCGTGAAGGGCGTTGACTTCGGGGCCGGATTCCGGGGCGCGACGATGCGCGGGAGCCAACATAACGATCCGTTCACGATCGAAGGGGGACGCGTCGTCACCGCGACGAACCGCGCGGGGGGCATCCTCGGCGGGATCACGAACGGAATGCCGGTGACCTTCCGCGTCGCGGTCAAGCCAACGGCGTCGATCGCTACCCCGCAGCAGTCCGTCGACCTCGATACCATGACGCCGACCGAGATCATCGTCACGGGCCGCCACGACCCTTGCATCGTCCCGCGGGCCGTACCCGTCGTCGAGAATGTCGCCGCGATGGTGATCCTCGATCTCATGTTCGTGGGGGGATTCCTCTGAACGTTCTGATCGTCGACAACTACGACTCGTTCGTCTACAACCTGTACCAATACTTGGGGGAACTCGGCGCCCATCCGGTCGTGCATCGCAACGACGCGATTTCGGTCGGGGCGATCCGCCGACTCGATCCGGACGCGATCGTTCTATCGCCGGGTCCTGGCCATCCCGCGAACGCGAGGGACTTCGGCGTGTGCACGGACGTCGTACGAGAACTCGGTCCGACGATCCCGACGCTCGGAGTGTGTCTCGGTCATCAAGGAATCGGGACCGCATTCGGCGCCAAAGTCGGCCACGCGGCGCGCATCCTGCACGGCAAGACGAGCCTCGTCCGTCACGATGGCCGCACGATTTTCGAAGGTCTGCCGAACCCGATCGCCGCGGGCCGCTACCATTCTCTCGCGATCGAACGCGAATCGATGCCGCCCGATCTGGAAGTCAGCGCGACCACCGGCGAAGGAGAGATCATGGCGGTGCGACACTGCCGGCATCCGGTCGAAGGAATCCAGTTTCATCCGGAATCGATTCTCACGCCGGAGGGCCCCAGGCTCCTCGGGAATTTCCTGCGCCTCGCAGGAGAACGGCTCCGCTGACTGCGGAAATCGAAAAAGGGAGGTTCGTCGCCTCAGTGCGTGTGCGCGTGAGGGGCCTGGTGCTGCTGGTCGGGAGCTTCCTCGCCCTTCGGGTTGAAGCTCTGCCCGCATCCGCACGTCGACCAGTTGTTCGGGTTGCTCACGAGGAAGCCGCTGCCCGCGACGCTCTCGGCATAGTCCACGCTTGAGCCGTCGAGGTACTCCTTGCTGTTGCCGTCGACGAGGACCTTCAGTCCGTGAACCTGGACGACCTCGTCGTCCTCGTGGATCTTCCGGTCTAGGGCAAGGCCATAGCGGAAGCCAGAACAGCCGCCGCCCGCAACGTACATCCGTAGATACGTGTCCTCGATCGAGCCCAGCGGCTGGCCGGTCTCGGGATCGGACCTCTGGATGAGCTCCTTGACTTTGTTCGCTGCGGTTTCCGTCAGGGTCACTTGAATCATTGCGCTACCCCGCATCTCCGGAACACGATGCCGCCGTTATTTAACTCTTTGGTGGCCAGTTGCGCGACTCCGAGCCGCTCCGGCGTCTCACTCGAGGACCTTTCCCATGTACCGACGTTCTGCGCGGAACCCGAGGCTCTCGTAGACGTGGCGTGCCCGGGCGTTCGTCTCGGATACCTCGAGTTTGATTTTTCGATAGCCACGCTGCCGAGCCCAGTCGCTCGCCCACTCGACGAGGAACCTCCCGACGCCTTCGCCGCGCCGTGTGGGGGTGACCCATACATCGTAGATGAAGCCCTGGGCCTCCGGCGTCATGAAACCGCTTTCGCCGAGGATCAGGTAGCCGAGGAGTTCGTGGGCCGCCGTCTCGGCGATCCACCGCTCCGTGCGGTCTCCCGACATGTACGGTTCGATCTTCTTGCGGAAATGCGCCTCCCACTTCTCGCGATTGAGGCGCGCCCGTTCGTCCGCGGGAATGTCGTCCCAAACGGTCTGCAGCGTCGCCTGCCACAGGACCTCGTCATCCGCCCGCCGGGCCCGTCTCATCTGGACGTCCACGGTAGAACCCTCTTCGCGACACCGTCTCCCGGTCAATGAAGGTGTCGGCCCTCCTGGCCGCCCCGCAGCGAAACCACTTCGGGCGGTCATCATTCAGTGCCCAGCTTTTATAAGACCCCCGGCTGTTCTTGCGCCTGTGCTCCCCTCGCGCTGCGCTCGATGCGGCGCTGTGAGTCGCGATTTTCTGTGTCCGGCCTGTCTCGATTTCCTCGTGGCCGATCGCCCAATGTGGTTGAATCCCGGACTCCTGTCAGGGCCGTCGCTCTTGGATCTCACCGGTGGGAACGAAGTTGCCATTATCGGAGCCGACCTCTCGGAGGTCGAATGGCACAAGCCAGCGCGCGAACCTGCGGCTACCGCAGCGGTCCGGCTCGTGCGGCTGCTCGGCCTTGATTCCGACCGTGCGGCGATCGTCAGCGTCGGCGACGCGGAGGTCCTCCACGCGTTCCTGCGCGAGGCCCGTCGTAACACGCCCACGAAGGTGGAGGAACGGCGCGCGCTCGCGGCCCTCTGCCGCTATTTGCGGTCCCAAGAATGGATGCCTCCCCATCTAGCGGCGGAATACGGGCTCCGCGCGAAAGTCCTTGAGCCCCCGACCGCCGTCGAACCGCCGGAACCAGCACGCCGGGAAGTGACGGCATTGCCTCCGATCGAACCGTCTCTCCTCGAGGTCTCGGCGGAACCGGACATCGCGGACGTTCCGGCCGAACCAGGCCTCGACGGGCTGGAGGACCTCGAGCTTCGCGAGGACGACGTGTCCCTGCCCGCGGCTCCGCCGGTCCCTCCCGACCCCGTCCCTCATCCGGAGCCTCCCCTACCTCTTCCGCAGCCTGGACCCGGTCCTGTGCCGGAGCCGGAACCGGAGCCAGGACCTGAACCGGAGGAGACGTCCATCGAGGATTGGCAACGGGCGGAACTCGAAGAGTCCCGTCGGGCCCTGGAGAAAGAGCGTGCGGACGCCGAAGCCTTCGTTCGATCCCGGACGCAAGATCTGGTGTCGAAGGAGGAACTCCTCTCCGTCCGCGAGCGGTCCGTCGCATCGAAGGAAGAGGAAGTCGAGGCCCGCTCCCGCGCCGGAACGGAACGGCTCATCGCCTTAGAGAAAGACTCGGCCCGCCGCGAGGTCTTGCGGTTCCTGGGCGGGATCCCCGGCATGTCCGCGGCCCAGGCGGACGTCGTTGCGACGGCGTTCCCCGACATCGCCTCGCTGACCGCCGCGGACGAGAAGGCGCTCACCCAGTGCAAAGGGGTGACCGACGCACTGGCTCGGTCGATTCGACTCGAACTTGCACCCGGCGAGCTCGAAGATGAACGACGATCGACCCGGCTCCGGGAGGAAGCCCAGGCGTTCGTTGCGGAGGGCAACTACGATGCCGCCTTGGAATGCTACGACCGCTTGTTCCGCGCCCGACCGGAGGAGACGAGCGTCTGGTTTGATCGAGCCGAGGTACTGGTCCTCCTTGATCGCTCGGAGGAAGCCCTTCAATCTTATACGCGAATCCTCGATGCCGATCGAGGGAACGCTCGAGCGACGTACGAGCGGGCGAACCTGCTCTTCGGGCTCGGCCGTCTCCCGGATGCGGTCGAGGCGCTGCGCGATGCGCTCCGGCTCGAGCCGTCGAAGTCGCGCGATGTCGTTCCCAAGGCCGAGCAGCTCCGGCGAGACGGACACGCGAACGAGGCCATCCGGTTGTTTCAAGCGGTCCTCGAGGTCACTCCGGACGACCCGCGAGCGATCCTCGGTCTGGGCGACGCGTTCATCGACCTCGGAGATGCCGACGCGGCGGAAGCGCAATTCACCCGCGCACTGGGGAAGGACCCGCAGAACGCGCCAATCCTCTTCCGGAAGGGCGAGCTCCTCGAGCGGAAAGGCCGTTGGGGAGCGGCGGTCCAATATCACAACCGCGCGATCGCCCTCCGGTGGAACTACCCGGATCCATGGCTCGCGAAGGGCGAGATCCTGCTGAATCACGCGCGTCCGACCGAGGCCCTCGAATGCTTCGAAAAGGTGGCGTCGTTCGACCCGCAGCGAATCGAAGCGGTTGCCGGCGAGGCCCGGGCTCGTGCCGTGTTGGGCCAACGCGGCGAAGCGGAGGCGGCGCTCGCGAAGGCGATCCGTCTCGGGGCCGACCATTTGGCGGTCCGTGCCGCACGCGATGCGGTCGCCCGGATGACGAGGCCGGTTACGGAAGTCGCCGAGACCGCGGAGCCCATCACCGATCTCCCGTCGCTCGCGAAGGCGTTCGAGGCGATCGAAGATGAAGTCGAGCCCCCCGCGTCGTCCGTGCCCTCCGATTTCCAGTCGTTCGTTGAGTCGATCGAACCGGAGGGAGAGGAAACGCACGTGCTCCTGCAACTGGCGGAACTCGCCATCGAGGGTGGAGATCCCCAGATGGGGCTCCTCCGGTACGAACAAGCGATCGAGCGCGATCCCCGCAACGCGGACGCGTGGACCGGGAAAGGCGTCGCCCTACAACAGCTCGAGCGGTTCCGGGAGGCCCTCGAAGCGTACGATCGCGCGCTCTCGCTCAAGCCGAACCACGAGCTCGCAAGGAAGTGGCGCGAGACGTGCGCTCGGCACATGCCGTCGGAGACGAACGAATGACGCTGGCACCCGACACGACCGAGCGGTTCCTCCCGAGCGTGGATCGCCTCGAGTCGGCGATGCATGCTGCGCGGCGCGCCTTTGAACGGGGGGACACGGATGCCGCCCTGGCTCAGCTCGGCGCCGCGCTCCGGCTCAAACCGGAATACGACGCGGCGTGGATCCTCAAAGGCGCCGTCCTCCAGAAGGCGGGCGATCGGGAAGGCGCCCTCGACGCCTTCATGCAGGCATTGAGATGCAACGGGAACTCGAAGGAAGGCTGGATGGGCCTCGCGTCGGTGCTGCACGAACTCGGCCGGTTGAAGGAAGAGGCCGACGCGTACGATCGCTTGCTGGCGTTCGACCCACGATCGCTTGATGCATGGATCGACAAGGGCGCGGTCCTCCATGAATTGCAGGATTACGCCGGGGCAATCCGGTGCTACGAGGAAGTCCTTGCGCTTCGGCCGGAGTACGCCGCGGCGTGGAACAACAAAGGCGCCGCCCTGCTTCGACTCGGTCACGAGGCCGACGCCACCCGCTGCTTCGAAGAGGCATTGCAATTCGATCCCGATTGCGTCGATGCGATGGCGAACCAGACGTATCTCTACGAAAAACAGGGTTATCACGGGGAGGCAGTCCTCTGGGCGGACCGCGCCTTGCGGATCCGGGAGGCGCCGGGGCTCTGGTACGCGAAAGGTCTCGCCCATCTCGGGCTCCTGGAGTCCACGCTCGCGATCCGGTCGCTTGATCGCGCGCTGGCGCTCGATCCGACGCTCAAGGAAGCGACGGCCGCGCTCCGGCGGGCAACCGCGATGCGGGGGAAGTCGGATTTCTACCGCGGCCCGTACGAGTGTTTCGGGACCCACCTCGAAGGGGATCCCGGCTGCGAGGAGTGCGAAATCCGCCCGCGCTGCCGCGAGGTGACGCCATGAGTGTTCCCTCCGGAGCAGAAGTCGAGCATGCGGACTGGCCGACGCTTCAGGGCATGTGCAGATCCCTCGGGCTGAACCCGAAAGGCCGAAGCGGGGTCGTCCGGATGAGGGTCCTCGAGCATGTACGCCGACGCGGCCGCCCCCAATCCTGGCGAGCCGGGCGGGACCACATGGCGGCGTTGCTCACCCGCCTCGGGTTCCCGGACCTCGCGGAGGATTTGTGGGAGACCGCGATTCGCCTCGACGCGCCCGGTCCGTGGGTCGGTCTCGGACAGGCGCAGGTGGCGGGCGGATTCCTGAACGAGGCGGCCAAGTCGTTCGACCGCGCGATCCAGATGGGCGACACCTCCGCATTGCTGAACCGCGCGGAAGCGCTCGGCGCCGGAGGCGATTACGATCTAGCCATCGCCGCGTGCGAGTCGTACCTCGCATCCCATCCGACGGACCTCCGCGCGCTCGCGATGAAGGCGGATTTCCTCGTACGGTCCGGCTTCAAGGAAGAAGCTGCGCGCATCCTGCTCGCCGCGGCAGACTCCCATCCCGAATTTCCGTTCCTCCATGCCGGGGCAGGAACGGTATTCCTCCGGGCGGGGCGTCCGGAGGTGGCCCTCGAGGCGTTCGGTCCGACCCCGCATATGGAAGCGAGCGCGATCGAAGGGGCGCTGAATCACGGAGCCGCGTTCCTCCTCCTCGGACGAACGCGCGAGGCGATCGACATCTTCCAGAAGGCGCTCGAGAAGGCTCCGGAACGCGGGGAGGCGCTCAACAATCTCGGCGTCGCCTATCTGCAGATGGACGAGCCGAAGCTGGCAGCGTCGAATCTGGCCCGCGCCGCGAAACACCTCGACACTGCGCGGATCCGGGCCAACCTCGAGAAAGTCCCGAAGGCGCCCCCACGACCGAGAGCAAAAAAGCCCGCGGCGCGAAAGAAACCAGATCCGTAGGTTCGCCGTTCGGAAACAATCAATACGGCTCTTGCCGTGGTGGAATCAATGCCGGTACGATCCACGGAATGGGAGGGCGTCTACGCGGACGGCACGTGGCTCCTCACTCCGAATCTGGTGCCCGGGACCGTCGTCTACGGGGAAGGCCTCATCCGCGAAAAGGGACGGGAATTCCGCCGCTGGGACGCGAACCGAAGCAAGCTCGCTGCATATCTGAAGCGGGGCGGACGCGTATGGCCCTTCCGTCCTCGGTCCTCCGTTCTGTATCTGGGCGCAGGCAGCGGCACCACCGTGAGCCACCTTTCCGACGTCTGCGCCGAGGGCACGATCACCGCGATCGAAATCTCCCCCCGATCGTTCCGAGATTTGCTCGCCCTCGCCGAGAAGAGGTCCAATCTCGTCCCGATCCTCGGCGATGCCGGAAAGCCGGAGTTTTATCGCGGTCGGCTGGGTTCCCCGGACGTTCTCTACCAGGACGTCGCGCAGCGGGACCAGGAGGGAATCTTCCTGAGAAACCTGGACCTCTTGCCGGCCGGGGCCATCGGCTTCTTGATGATCAAGGCGCGATCCGCGGATGTCGCCGCGTCCCCCATCAAGGTGTTCGAATCGACGAAGCGCACGTTGGCCGAGGCCGGCTTCGAGCCGATTGACTTCCGGACCCTCGAGCCGTTCCAAGCCGATCACGGCGCGCTGGTCGTCATGAAACGGTAGGCCGCTCCGCGGTCGCGGGCTCAATCTTAAATACGATTCCGCGGTATGCGCAGCCCCTCCCGAGGAAACCGATGGCTCGCCTCCATGCACATCGTAAAGGAAAGAGCGGCTCGACCCGACCGTATCTCAAGGCGAACCCGGAGTGGGTCGGGATGGAGAAGGCCGAGATCGAGGAGACGATCGTCCGTCTCTACCAGGAGGGCCTCTCGACGGCTTCGATTGGCGTGCGTTTGCGGGACGCCTACGGAGTCCCGAACGTCCGCCTCGCGACGGGTCGGAGTGTGACCCAGATCCTCTCCTCGAAGGGCACGAAATTCGCGTTGCCGGAGGATCTCGCCAGTCTGATCAAACGCGCCGCGAGCCTTCAAACCCATCTCAAAGATCACCGGAAGGATCTGAGCAACCGACGCGGCCTCGAGCTAATCGAATCGCGGATCCGCCGCTTGTCCCGATACTACAAGGCGCGCGGCGTCCTCCCGTCGGAGTGGGACTATTCCTTGAAGCTCGCGGAGCTGCAAGTGAAGTAGGTGGCCCATGGTCCAGGGCCTGGAAGATCTGGCGCCCGAAGGACTACTCGATCGCGCGCGGCGGGCTGCGGCCCTGATGGATGATGTGGCCCGGGTCCGCATCTTCTGTCACTACGATCCGGACGGGACGACGTCGGCCACGATTCTGGTCCGAGCGCTGATGCGCCGCGGCAAACGAATCCACGCGACGATGGCCCACGCACTCGATCGGACGTCCGCGGCTCGCCTCCGGGACGAGTCGAACGAGCTCTTGATCGTCAGCGACATGGGATCCGGCCAGCTCGATCTCCTCGAAGGCCTTCCGTACCCGGTCATCGTCTTGGACCACCACAAACCGATGCGAGACTCGGAGACGGTCGCCCACGTGAATCCCCATCTCTTCGGGGTCGACGGCGCCCGGGAAATGTGCGGTGCCACGACGACGTGGCTCTTTGCCCTCGCCCTCGACGAGCGGAACTGGGACCTGGCCGGTATCGCGATGGCCGGGGCGATCGGCGACAAGCAGGCGGTGGGGGGTTTCGTTGGCGTGAACGCCGCGCTCTTCGGTGAGGCCGAGGACCGCAAGGTCGTCGTGCCCGAACGCCGGCTCGCCCTGCGTGACCTTCCGCTCGGCAAGGCGCTCGCCCTATCGATCGAACCGTATTTCCGAGGTCTCTCGGGACGACCCGAGGCGTCGGCCGACTTTCTTCACTCGGTCGGCCTCGACCCGGCGGCCAGCTTGCGCGATCTCGACGCGGGCAATCGCCGAAGGCTCACATCGATCTTGGCGGCGCGGCTCGTGGAGCAACACGCGGCCTCGGAGGCGCTCGAAACCCTCGTCGCGGATCGGTACTGGATCGAACCGGACCAAGTGTACGCCCACGACCTCGAGGCGTATGTGAACAGCTGCGACCGCTTGGGGCAGGAAGGGCTCGGGATGGCCGTCTGTCTCGGCGATCGCGACGCCCTCGCACGGGCGGAGAAGCTCCTCGACGAATACACGTCGAAGGTCCTCGGTTACCTCGTCGCCCTCGAGTTGAAGGGCCTGTTCCCGAAGAAACACATCCAGTTCTTCTATTGCGACGACGCGAGCCTGGCCGGCGTGGTCGCGGGGACCGGGATGCAATTCTTCTTCGATCAAACGAGACCGACGCTGGGGCTATCCGTCCTCGACGGCGTCACAAAGGTCTCCGCTCGCGGCACCCGCGCGCACATCGCGGCGGGCTTGGACCTCGCCGCAGCCCTCCGGGAGGCCGCGTCCGAGGTCTCCGGGAACGGCGGAGGCCACAACATCGCCTCCGGTGCGACGATTCCGAAAGGCAAGGAAGATCGGTTCCTCAGCCGCGTCGACGAAATCGTCGGACGCCAACTCGAAGGCCCGCCGGCAAAGGATCAATAATTGTCCAAGAGGCGGCTCACTTCACGCGATTCCAGGTCCGTCTTGAGGGCCGGGGACTCGAGGACCTTCATGTTCCGCTCGAGGAGGGCGAGCTCTTTCTCTTCGAGGGTGTCTGGGCTCACCGGCAGGATGATGATCGCGCGCCGTTGCATCACGAACTCGTTCACATGCTCGACGAACATCAAGGTCTGGAGGAACCCGTTGTTGATGATCAGGTATTCCAGACCATCGAGGAGGACCGCGCCTTCGCCGTTGTTGTCCTCGATGAACTTCTGGATCACCTTCGCGAGCGTGCCGATCGCGGTCGGGTTGTGGTAATCCTCGCCCGGCGTGTGGCTCAGCCAAATGATCCGCACGTCCGTCAGGCCACGTTCGCGGCGCACGCGATCCGGGTACTGGCGGGTGATGCAGAGGCTCGGGATCTTCTGAGCGAGTAGCATTTCGAAGAGGCGGAAACTAAGTTCGGGCTTCTTCTCTTTCACGAGATAGCAGACGCCCTTCTCGAGTTCCATGGGCATCGCCGAGCGAAGTGCCTCAGCCTCCGTGCCCATTTCGCCTTCCTGAGGTTGCACCCATCCCATCGGTCTCTCCATAGCGACTATCGACTCTTCAAACTTCGTTCGAGATTATCACTGAGTACTTTGGCCGGAATTTCCGGAAGGGAAATCAGCGTCGTCTTTCCGACTTCGCCCTTCCCGCTCAACTTCGTGTCGACGAGGCCGAGCGCATCGAGGTCGCGCACGTACTTCCAGAATTGAGTGTGGGCCCGCGGCTTCTCGTCGTACTCTTCGCACACCACGGCATACGATTCCTCGGCGTCGCCCATCGTGATGTACGCTTTCTTGCGGCTCTTCCGCGCGATGGCCAAGAGCACGAGTTTCTTTGGGACATCCAGGAGCCCGAGGCGCTCTTGGACATCCGTCGGATGGACGTGGGCTTTCGCGCCGCGCACATGCTCCGGCGCGACTTCCTCGAGGCTCTCCTCATCCGCGAGCATGCCGGCCTTCTCGAGCAGCTCGATGGCATATCGTGCATCGCCGAACTCGGACGCGATATCCGCGATGAGGTCGACGAGGTCCTCGTCGACGGTGCCCGGGTGCATCCCGAGCTGAACGCGGCCCGAAACAATGTCTCGGAGTTCCGCGCGATCGTACTTGGGGAACTCGACGACGTTGGACCGGCGGAAGGTACTCAGCGCGGCGCGGTCCATGTATTCCAACGCGTTCGGCCTCTGCGAAATGAGGATCATCGAGATGTTGCCCTTCGAGGCGACCGTTTCCTCGGCGATCCGCGCGAACGAGTAGATCAGGTCCGCGCCGCTCTTCTTCAGCAAGGCGTCGACTTCGTCCAAGATCACGATGAAATGGAGACGGTGTTTCTCGAGGTGCCGCCGCAAGGTCTCCATCTTTTCCGCGATCGAGAAACCGCGCTCCGGGAAGTGCGCGTCAAAGTGTTGGATCAACCGGAGCAGGACCGCGTCATCGCCCATCCGCTGGCGGCAGTTGACGACGTCCCAGTCGACCGCGCGGTCCGATTCGGACGCGTATTTCTTGAAATCGAGGCAGAAGCGCTTCGCCGTGTGCGTCTTTCCGGTCCCCACCGGGCCGTAGAGGAAGGCGTTGCTCGAGGCTCCCGCTTCCACGATCGGCCGCAGCAGGCTGAAGAGCCGCTTCGTCTGCTCTTCCCGGTGGATCATCTTTTCGGGCAGGTAGTCGAACGACAGTTTCCCCTGGTCCTTAAACACGGAGGGCCCGGCCCGGAACGACACAATCGACGCCAAGGCGGCGTCCGCGAATAACCTTTGCCTCCGAGACCCGAAAACCCATCAAGCAATGAGCGGATGACGGGACGTGGAAGAGCGGTTCTTCTGTTTCGCATGCGGGCGGGATCATCGGATCGGGACCGCAATCGCGCGCGACCACAAGCGATACAGCATCGAAGGCGGCCACGAATCCGGTGGCATTTTCTCCGACCTACGAGAGTTTTACTTGCAGACGAAAGGGATCGACGCAGCCTTCCGAATTCTCGGCTTCGAGGACGTTCGCGTGCATCCGCCGCGATTCGGTCGAGGCTGGCCGTCGCGGGCTGCGATCGAAGGAGCGTACCGCGAGCGGGCCCGTCGTCACCATCCGGACGCGGGCGGGGATCCGGGCGAATTCCGGAAGCTTCAGTGGGCGATCGAGGTCTTGCGCCGGTATCGGCCGCCGGATCCCTGAGCGGAGGTGCGCAACGTTTATCGCAGGCAGGACATTGATTCGGACGGAGGTCAACGAACGCCCTCGTCCCCTCGGGAAGCGCTATCCACGTTGCCCGACAAGGTCTTGCACGACTTGGCCGAGGCACATGGGCTGGAACCCACACGGTATCCGAATCGCATCTCACTGATCGAGGCGCTTGCTTCTCTCCCGGACGCCGAACTCCTCCTGTCCGAGGCGGAGCGCCGGCGTATGGAATTCCGCCTCGAGCGGCTCCGACCCCGCCAGCTCCGGGAACTCGGGGAACGGTATCGGGTGAGTCTCCTCGGGTTGAAACGGAAGGCCGAACTCATCGCGGCCCTCGCGGCCGCCCCCGGTTCCCCCCAAATCCTCATGGAACTCGAAGCGCAAGATACCGCAGAGAGGGATGCCGGACTCACCTTGGGCCGGGACACCGACATCGATTATGAGCGGGTCGAGGAACTTCTCGACCAAGCCCGCAAGAGGTTCCAAGAACGCCAGTTCGAGGCCGCGTTGACCGCGGCCCAGGAGGCGTCTCGGATCGCGGAACGAACGACGGAGCAGCTCCGGCGGGCGTCGTGGTCGTACGCCGTGCTCGCGGCGCAAGGGCTCCTCGAACCGTGCAATCCGGAGGACTCGGAGACCTCCCAGGCCCGCGCGCTGTTGGATCGGGCGCGAGACGTGTTCTTCCAAGGTCAGCTCATGGACGACGCGTTCCTGCGGGATCTCGTCCGGGCTGCGGAGGTGGCTCACGCGCGGGAAGCCGAGCGGGTCCGGGATTTGCTCGCGGTCACCCGGGACTCCATTCGCGAGGCCGCGAACCTCGGCGCACCGATCGCCTTGGCCGAGGACGCGTGGAAGCGCGGGGGCGACGATCTTGATCGGGACCGTCTGGCCGCCGCGCGGGAGAGTTTTGTCGAGGCTGGCCAACGGGCCGAGGACGCCCGGCTCCGTCGGATTCGCGAGGTCGAGGAATCGATCGGCCTTGTGTCCGATCACATTGCCCTGGCGCGGAACGTCGGCGCGGACATGCAGGAGGCGGAGGGTCTGCATCAGGCCGCCCGCGCCGCGGTCGCCGTCGGCGAGCACGGGCAGGCGGGCGATCTCCTCAAACGCGCGGAGCGGATCGCGATGAAGGGCCAGCAACGTCAGATCGAACGCGCGATGCAGCTTCGCCGGGCTCAGGTCGAGAAGGCCCAGGCAATCATCAATGCGTGCGAGCCGGTCCTGAAGGAAGCGGAGTCCTACGACCTCAGCGCGACGGAAGTCCGCGTTCTCTTGCGGCAGGCTCAGGACGTCCTCACGAAAGGGGATTACCTGGCCGGGCTGACGTTCGCCCGGAACGCGGAGGAGGCGGCCCAGCGGCTCGAATCCCAGGTCGCCGACGAGCGCCGACGGCGTGGCATTCAGGTACCTGCGTCGGGGACGTGCGGGGTGTGCCGATCCACCCGGGTCACGTTCCAGGATGACGGATGGGGCGTGTGTGAGGATTGCGGGAACACGTTCCGGTGGCGCGGGGCATTCGGGGTCTGGGAGCGCCTGAAGGCGATCTTGGTCCCGTAGCCGTTCGGACGCGGCCCGCGGCCATAGTCTTTTAACGAGTCCCCAGAATTCCGCGCGGAATGGCGAAGGGCGGCCTCCTCACCCGGAAGGTCGAAGACATCGACGTTTCCGCATCGGCGGAGGTCGCCCGACTCGTCGAAGCGATGGGCCGCGGAGGCGGTTTCACCGCGAAGAAAGTCGCCGTCGGGGTGGAGATCCTCCGGACGATGTTCCGCCGCCCGAGATGCACGACCTTCCTCTCATTCCCCGCCGCGTTGATGGCGACCGGGGTTCGCGGTGTCTTACGGGCCCTCGTTCAGGAGCGGCTCGTCGATGTCGTCGTGACGACGTGCGGCACGGCCGATCATGATCTCGCCCGGGTGTGGCAGCCGTACTACCACGGCGACTTCGAAATGGACGACGTCGCGTTGCATCGCCTCGGGGTGAATCGGCTTGGAAACGTCTTGATCCCGAATGCTTCGTACGGCGTCGTCCTGGAGAAAAGGATTCAACCCATGTTGCGCGACCTTTGGGACTCTGACGTGAGGAACCCGTCGACGAGCGAACTCCTCTGGGAGCTCGGGCGACGCACGGGAAGCCGCCAGTCCCTACTGTGGTGGGCCTGGAAGAACCGCATTCCGGTAGTCGTGCCGGCAATCTTCGACGGGGCGGTCGGGTATCAGCTGTGGTCGTTTTGGCAGGAGCACAAGGAGTTTGCGATCAACCAGTTCCGGGATGAGGCGGACCTCGCCGCCGTCGTCTTCCGGGCGAAAGAGACGGGCGCGCTGATGATCGGAGGTGGTGTCTCGAAGCATCACACGATTTGGTGGAACCAATTCCGAGGCGGGCTCGACTATGCCGTCTACATCACGACGGCTCCCGAGTGGGACGGGAGTTTGAGCGGGGCCCGCGTTCGGGAAGGGATCTCTTGGGGCAAGGTCAAGGAGACCGCTAGGCAGGTGACGATTGAAGGTGATGCGTCCGCAATTCTGCCGATGATGATTGCCGCGGCGCTCGGCCGCCCCCACCGATGATCCGAACCGGTCACTTGATGAGCCAGTAGCCCGCGGCCTTCTCGCGCGCCCGGCGCTTCGCGTAGCCCTTCGACTGCAACTCTTGGAGTGCTTGGAGGACGAAATTCTTCCCGAGCTTGGACATCTTCGTGATCGCCTCCGCGTCGCGCATCTTGTCCTCCGAAGTGATGCCGGCGGACTTCATCGTGTCGTAAACCTTGTTGGCTCGATCAGAAACGTCTTCGAGGGGCACGCGCGAACCCTCCGTGCGCGGGTCCGCAACTCGGGGCGGTGTTAAATAAGCTTTCCATCCTTGAGACCGACGATGTGCCCCGGGATCTGCAAGGACCGACTCGCGGATGCGTTCGAGCGGTTCGGGCGCGTTCCAATCGAGAAGCGGAAGCTCGTCGTCCCGCCGGACCACTCGGCATTCCGGACGGCCGAAGACCCGTTCTGGTCCGCGGGCGGACTCCTCCACGACGGGCACGGTCGCGTCCTCTTGATCCGTCATGTGGCCGCGGCCGGTTGGGGCGACGCCTGGGTCACCCCCGGTGGCCGTATGGAAGAAGGGGAGACCACCCTGGACGGCTTACGCCGCGAAGTGCGTGAAGAGGTGGGCTTGGAGGTGCTGGAGCCCGTCCTCACGCGCATTCTCCAGCAGACCTTCTCCGATGGCAACCGGGTGCGTCACGGCTACTTTGCCCAGTTCGTGGCGCGGGCGTCGTCCCCCGTCGCGCGTCCCGGTCCCGACGTGCGAGAGACGCGATGGTTTGAGCGCTTGCCCTCGGACCTCGCGTTCCGAGAGGACTACGTCGCGGATTTCGAGCGTTTCATCCAGGCCGCAACCTTTTAGCGAATCGCCTGGATGGCGGGCCGGGACCGTGGGACCGAAGCCGGCGCTGCTCGTCGTCGACATTCAGAACGACTTCTGCCCGGGTGGGGCGCTCGGAGTGCCGGACGGCGATGCGATTATTCCGCGCGTGAATCGGACCATCGCGCTCTTCGAACGCCGCGGGCTGCCCGTCCTGTTCACCCGGGACTGGCATCCACGCGTCACGAAACACTTCAAGGAATTTGGGGGCGCCTGGCCTGCACATTGCGTGCAAGGGACGAAGGGCGCTCGATTCCATGGAGACCTTGAGATGCCGAAAGGCGCCGTCATCCTCTCGAAAGGAATGGATCCGGAACAAGATTCGTATTCGGCCTTCCAGGCTTTCACCGACCGCGGCCGCGATCTCGAGTCCACCCTGCACGAGCTCGATGTCGACGGATTGTTCGTCTGTGGCCTCGCGACGGACTACTGTGTGCGGGCGACGACGCTCGACGGGCTGCGACGCGGTCTCGCCATCCGCGTCCTTCGCGACGCGATTCGCGGGGTGGATCTGAAACCGGGTGATTCGGACATGGCGATCAAGGAAATGCGCGTGCATGGTGCCCGTTTTTCGGAGAGCCGTGGACTCGCGAGACTGCTGCGGAGAGGCTGAATCTCTCCGAGACCGCCGTCACCCGAAGGCGGCGAATCGTTGAAATAGGCAGGGCCGTTTCATTTCGTGTCGTTCACGAGCGGCGTTCGAGTGATTGTCGTGGACGAACGAAGAGAAACGCTTTCGGGGGAAGAAAATGGCGGGCAAAGGCAAGTCGAGCGGGGCGGGAGCGGGCACGCGTGAGCATCCTTGGCACCTAAAGACGCCGAGCGGAACGTCGGAGTTTCTGGCGTTCCGTGACGAGACGCTCGATCCACCAGCGCTCGTCGTCAAGTCGGGGAGCACGGAGCTCCAGTATCACCTTCGGTGCATCAGCGACCTGCGCTCGATGCTCAAGTCGCGCGGCGACTGGATGCTTCTCGGGAGCGCGGACGAGCAGAAGCCGGCGGCCGAAGGGACGATTGAGGCGTGGGGTCGATCCTCGAAGAATCCCGTGGGCGGTTGGTATGGATTGAAGAAAGGGCTGCGCGGGAGATTCGGCATGTACGTGCCCCCGGGGCTGGAAGTTCTCCACTTAGCCGAAGTCGAACACAACCCGAAGAACAACCGGATGAGGGCGCTGTAGGCTCTGACTCAGGTCGGGCTTCGATGCGCTGGCTCGAAGGGGCTTGAAACGAGCTCTCCGTTCGTCTCGCCGACCGCGTCACCGCCAACGCCCAAGGAGGTCAAAGCCGCTTCCGCGAGCAGGTGCCAAATGTGATCGCCTAAGGAATTGGTGGCACAACCAAATCTGATGGGACTGGCTTTGGGGGCACGGTCTCCTTCGCCCTCACGTAGGCGAGGACCGAACCGACGATCAAGAAGATGGGCCCGGCGATTGCTGCGTAGACGCCGTACTCGATGTAGTACACGCCAGATGGGTTGGATGTTGCCACATCGACAGAGACGTGCACCAACGCGAGAACGGCGAAGAGAAGGGCCAAGCCTCCCCACCCAAAGCCGAGGGTTGCGGCAAGTTTCTTCCCGAGCCCGAAGAACGTGAACCACAAGAGGCCAACCACCAAGACAGCGATGGCAAGGAGAGATGGTTCAAATGCAAGACCGGGCCAGAATCCACCGCAGTCAGGGCAGGAGAGGGACGTATAGCTCTCCCATGGCAGGATGGTTAGAGCGATCAGTGTGACGACTCCTCCCATAATGGCCAGGAGTCTCCCAAGACCCATCCTCTCCACGCCGTGTTCCCGAAGGCGGCGCGCGTAGGCGACCAGGTTGGAGAGAATCGACACAATGAATGCTGAAAGCAAGGCGTAGAAAATCCATCCCTGGGGCGAATTCAGCCAGTTCAGGAAAGGGCCCCACCATGGCCTCATTTGGAATCGGTAACCGATGGAAATGCCCAAACTTAACGCTTTTCAGGGCCCGCAACCGCCGCTACGTCGATGCAACGGAGAGACGGGCCCGCCTGTGCGGGCGGGCATTGGCGGGAACGAGGGCGGTTGGCACCCTGCGACATATCCGCCGCGGGATGATCCAAGCCGCTTGTGTGTCGGGGGCACCGGTGAATCGAGAACATGTTCGAGCTTGAACCCGTAGAGGCGACATAGTTGTCCTATAGAAGCGTCTGGACAGTACGTTTATATAACGCCGTTGCCATACGAATGTCAGACAAAATTACCCGAGACGTCGGACGCGGACTAGGTCCATATGCCATCGGAATCCGAGCGGGTGACGATCCGAATTCCTCCGGACAAGATCAAAGCGCTCCATCAGCTCGTCAAGAGCGGCGACTATACGACGATTTCCGACGCCATCCGCGCGGCGATCGATCGGTTTATTGACGTGAAGTTCGCGCCGGACTACATCCGCAAGCTCATGATCGAACTGCCAAAAGGGAACGTCGTCGATCTCCAGCAGCTCGTGAAGTCGGGCGACTCTGTGTCCGTCGAGGACGCGGTCCGCAACGCGGTCCGGGAGTATGTCCGACGTCGGCTCCACAAGGCCATGGAAGGGGCCGAGCGATAGGTCGACGTGGCGGGAACGCGCGACCCTCAGGCGCGCGAGAGCAGGGCGGCCCGAGGCGGGCCGCTCGGGATGGAATCAGGGATGGGCCTCGAGACGGCGCAGCGCACCCGGAACCAGTCGTTCCTCGACTCGTTTGGCTCCGCCCGCCCGAAGGTCCTCGTGATCGGATGCGGTGGCGCGGGTGGGAACTCCGTCCATCGTCTCCATCGCATGGGGATCCACGGCGCCCGAACCGTCGTCGTGAACACGGATGCGGTGCATCTCGATTCGATCCAGGCGGACCGCAAGCTCCTGATCGGCCGAGGCGTGACGCACGGCATGGGGGCCGGCGGTCGGCCGGAAATCGGAGAACGGTGCGCCGAAATCTCGGAGCAGGAACTCCGGAACCAGATCGGGGACGCGGATCTCACGTTCATCACGGTCGGGCTGGGCGGCGGCACGGGGACGGGAGTCGCGCCCCACGTGGCGGAGCTCGCCCAGGCCGCCGGGAGTGTCGTCATCAGCCTGGCGACCACGCCGTTCCGGGCGGAACGCGGCCGAATGATGAACGCCCGCGCGGGCATCCAACGACTCCGGGACCGGACGGATTCGCTGATCCTCCTCGACAACAACCGGTTGCTCGATCTCGTCCCGAACCTCCCGGTCGAGCAGGCCTTTGCCGTGATGGACCATCTGATCGGCGAGGTGGTCAAGGGCATCACGGAATCGATCACGGTCCCTTCGCTGATCAACCTGGACTTCAGCGACGTGCGCACGATCCTCCAGTCGGGCGGCACATCGACGGTCTTCTATGGAGAGAACGAGGACCACGATCCGGACCGGCTCGTCCGGGACACCCTCGGCAACCCACTCCTGGAGGTGGACTACCGCGGGGCGAATGGGGCCCTCATCCACATCAGCGCGGGCCCTGGTCTCCCCCTCCGGACCGCGCACGAGGTCGTGGAAGGCCTGACTGCCGCGATGCGCCCCGATGCGAACGTGATCTTCGGCGTCCGCGTGGATCGGAAATACAGTGGGATCCTGCGCGTCCTCGTGATCATGACCGGGGTTCGTTCCCCGCTGGTCGAGGCCGTGCGCGAATCCGTCTCGGTCGCAGATGTGGTCTCGGACGGGAGTTCTCGAAGGACTGTCGAAACCGAGTTTCATCGGGCGAAGCCACGTCGCTGATCTCAGCGAGCCGGCGGTGGCGGCAGCATGACCACGGACGGCGCGTCCTCTTCGATCGCCTGGGTCAGGTGCTTCGGCTTCAGGCGCACGCGGATTGTCTCCGGCTTCGGTTTGATCATGTTCCATCCGGCCCGGGTCACCGCGCCACCGACCATCGAGAGGACGACGTACATCCCGAACGTCAGGAAGGTGATGGCGACCGGTTGAAGGATGCTGCCGAAGTCGAGGTTGAGCTGAAGGCCCGCCGTCGGGTCCCCGATGCTGTCACCTGATCGCGTCTGCATCGGGACGACTTGGACCTGGGCCACGGCCCGGCTCTCCTTCCCGTTTCCGTCGCCTACGGTCAAGCTGACCTGGTACACGCTTGCATTCGCGTACGTGTGAGGGCCTGGATTCTGGCCCGAGACGCGGGTCCCGTCCCCGAAATTCCAGTTCCATGATGTGATCGCGACATCGCCTTGGCGGGAGTTGTCCTGCACGGTCGTCGTGTTGGCACCGTTCGTGTCCCAGGTGAACGACGCGCTCGGGCCGACGGGGGTCTGCTGCTGCGGCATCTGACCGCGGAAGAAGTCGCCTGGCGCCGTCGCGATAGCAAGGGCGTGGGAGAAGGTGAACACGAGGAGGCCCAGGCCGAGGGCGAGGACGCCGATTCCGATCAGGAGCTCGACGTGCTCGCGCTTAAGGAAGGCCATCCGGGCGCTCGATGGAAACGGGGTCCATAAAGCCGGGCGGCTCGGTTCTCAAGTTCGAGAAAGGAGAATACGCCTATCCTCGGAAGATCGGCCTCGCGCTGAGGGGCGCCGGCTCCGCCAGAGGCCGGAACGGGAGGCCTTTCGTCTTGGCGACAATCTGCTTTCGTAGGGTGTCGACAGACATCTCCGTCTGCTCCTTCGTCTCCCGCACCCGGACGTTCAGGTTCCCGCTCTCGATCTCTTTCTTCCCGACCACCACGATGTACGGGATCCATTCCTTCTCCGCCGTCCGGATTTTCTTCGAGAGCGTGTCGTCGGAGTCGTCGAGGTCGGCTCGCACGTCCGGGAGGCGGTCGAGCAAGGATCGCGCGTACGCGAGCTGGTCGGCGCCCACGGGGACGATGCGGATCTGGGTCGGGGCGAGCCACAGAGGCAGCATCGGTGTCTGGCCGGCCTTCGCCGCCGCGGCGGCTTTTTCCAAGAGCGCGTAAATCACGCGTTCGACGGCCCCGCTCGGAGACAGGTGCAGGATCAGCGGGTGGCGTTTCACCCCGGCTTCGTCCGTGAACGTGATGCCGAAGCGTTCCGCATTCTCGGTATCGATCTGGTCCGTCGTGAGCGCCGCCGCCTTGTCGTTCGCGTCGACGAAATTCCATTCGTATTTCATGACGAAATAGAAGAACTGGTCCGACCACATCTCGACGAGGATCGGCTTGCCCCAGCGCTTCGCGTACGCCGCGACGAAGTCCTTGTTCGCATCCCAGAACGCCTTCGTCACGCGCATCCCGACTTCGAAGTCGTCGGGGATCGAGAGGCCGCAGTCCTGGAGGAGGTTCCATGCGACCTCGAAGCGCACCATGAGCTCCTCCTTCGCCATGCCGATATCGGAGACGAGGGCGTGGCAGTCCGGCATCGTGAAAGCCCGCAACCGCCGCAGGCCCGCCACCTCGCCGCGCTGTTCCGCCCGGAACGAATAGCGGGTCATCTCGTAGAGGGAAAGGGGCAGCTGCTTGTATGAGATCACCATGTCCTTCATGATTAGGAACTGCCCGAAGCAGGCGCTGAACCGCAGGAAGGCGCGCTTGTTCGGCGTCTGGACGACGTACTGCCGGGCCGGGAAGCGATCGAGGTACGACTTCAGCGCGGGGTGCTCGAAGTCGTACATGACCGGGCACTCGACCTCCATCGTCCCGTATTCCCGGAGCCGTTCCGTGACGAAGTCCTCGAGGAGGCCCTTGATCAACCGCCCCTTGGGGTAGTAGCGTAGGTTCCCGGGGTCGGAGCCGGGCTCGTAGTCCACGAGTTCGAGCTCCCGCATCAGACGGACGTGGGGTGGCTCCTCCTTCGCCCCCCGCGACTTCGCCATCTCGTACGTCGCGAACCTCCGGAGCTGGTCGTGGCCCTCGAAGTGGAAACCGCCCACCTTTCCGTCCTGGATTGTGAGGTGATGGACGGCTCCGTTCGGTTCGAGGATGTGCCAATGGGAGACGAGTTTCGCCTCCGCCTTTACGGCCGTCGAGAGTTCCTCTTTGCCCTCGGCGGTCGCCACCGCGACGATTTCGCGGGAGAGCTCGCTGAGCGGATGGCCCTTCACGGCGACCCGGAAGGACTTGTAGTATCCGAACGGCGAGGCATGGACGTCGAAACCGCGCGCGACGAGTTCCTTTTCCAAGGAGGCGATCAGTTCTTGCGCGGGGCCGGGGGCCGCGAGGGACGAACTGAGATGGGCATACGGATAGAGGACGACTCGTTTCGTGTGCAGCTGGCCCGCGATGTCGGCGACGCTCGCGGCTGCGGCCCTCGCGGTGCTCGCCGGGTTGGCCTCGTCCCGCTTCTCCGCGCTGATGAAGCAGACAAGCGCCTCCTCAATCCGATCGGTCCGCTTCGATGGGGGCACGTCCGGGACTCCTTTGAGCGCCTTCTCCTTGACCTCGTACTCGAGGTAATCGACATGGAGGAACAGGACCCGCATGGTGGCCCGCTTATCGTTCGTGGGTATAAAGTTCCTGCCGGGCCTCGCGCACCGTGAAATAGGAATCCGGCCTTCTTCGTCCGACATGGGGCACACGACCACGATCTGGCGTCATCGGACCGGGGAGATCACCCTCGACCGCACCCGCGTGATGGGCATCCTCAACGTCACGCCCGATTCGTTCTCCGACGGGGGCCGCTACTTCGATCCCGATGCGGCATTGCGCCGCGGCCTTGAGATGGTGGAGCAGGGTGCCGATCTGCTCGATGTCGGCGGCGAGTCGACTCGGCCGGGATCGGATCCCGTGGCCGCGGACGAAGAGTGGCGCCGGATCGGACCGGTCATCCACGATCTCGCCAAGAAGGTCGACATCCCGCTGTCCGTCGACACGATGAAGCCTGACGTCGCAGCGAACGCGATTGACGCCGGCGCCTCGATCGTGAACGATGTCTCCGGAATGAGGGAGCCCGCCATGGTGAGGGTCGTCGCGGAAAGCCGGGCCGGAGCCGTCGTGATGCACATGCTCGGCAATCCAAAGACGATGCAGAC